>NZ_AP021881.1:1222506-1528132 GCF_009937995.1 Sulfuriferula nivalis | reverse complement strand
CATCAGCAAAACGTAGTTCCACCCCCTTTAATCGAGTTCGGACCAGATCGATATTGTCCTGAGCAACGGCGACACGAGCAACCAGCAAACTCTTATCCATTAAATAGCCTAACAACTCACCTTTTTTAAAATATTGACCGGCCATATCTTGCGATTTTGGAACAGTCAGAACCCCATCAACATTACTATAAACAATCAAATGTCCATAACGCTCTTTAATTTGCTCCAAGGCATGTTGTTCGTACTGCAACTGCTGGAATAAGACACTGGCCTGAACCGGATTATCAAATTGTTCGACGCTGTATCTAGCCTCAGCTTCGGCCACTTTAGCGCGAGCCACCGCTAACTCACTGTCCAGTTGCGGATTAACCATCATCAAGAGCGCAGTACCTTTGCTAACCTGAGTACCTGGGTCAACCAACCAACGCTTAAATGATCCATTCACACCTGCACGCACCAATGCTTGTTCAGGCAACCACACTACCCCTTCAGTTTGGGTATAAAGCGGTAAGGGAACAAAGAAACCAAACAACAGAATAACCACAACAAAAATCACGGACAATCTAATCGCACGTGTCCGATGTCGATGCAATGTCGAGCTTTTCAATACATGTTTAACAGACTTCCAGATGGGCATCAGAAACAAACCAATAGCTGCCATGATTGCCAGCAGGACGCCAAAGATAAAAAACTCACCCTCAATAAAAAGAATGATGGATACCGTTACAAATATACGATATATCCACGAAATTATCGTATAGCCGGCCAACCAACGTTTTTCAGAGGGCGATTCGTCTGGTGATGTAAGCTCCTTTGCACCAAACAAGTAACGATCCGACCAGTAGGTCAGATAACGCTGTCCTCGTTGCCCCAAGTTTGGTATCTCAATCAAGTCCGACAAGATATAATAACCATCGTAACGCAACAATGGATTACCGTTGACAATAACTGTAGAGACGCCAGCGATAAGCATTACGTTAAATGCTACAGCCCTCACCACACCCGATTCAACCAACACCCATAGATACATTGCAAGTGCGGCCAGGAATACCTCAGCTAGCATCCCTGCGGCGCCGACAACAATGCGCCGTTGTTTAGATCGAAATGTTGAAGCTGCAGAGGCGTCAACATATGGCACCGGCTGAAAGATCAAAAACATCAGACCCATTTCATGAACCGAGCCTCCCCATACTTTGGTTGCGAAGCCATGTCCAAGCTCATGAAAGGCTTTGACAATCGGAAAAACAAACGCCAGAACCAGTAAATTGCTGGTTGACAGTACGTGATCGGATAAATTAAGCGTTAACTCACTCCAATTCTGCCCTGCAAGAAGTATGGCAGGCAACACCACGGCCAGCCAAAGTAACGCACCTTTTCTGGTGAATATCCAACCTAATCGATGGGCCCACCTTGTCAAAAACTCATCGGGATTAATCAACGGGATACGCAAACTCGTTGGTTGAGTGATCCATTGCTTCCATTTAAGTTGTTTACGTTTAGTGTAACGCTCAAATAACTCTGCGCTATCAGGAGTAATATCACACTGTAGCAGGTCATTCGAATGCAACTGCATCAACAACTCTACCACTTCATCCTGAGTCGGAATTGCGTCACCACCCGCACGGCAAGCATCGTCCCATAAATTCTGGACCGTAAGCACACCATCCATACGACTGACTAATCCATATGCCCCTGGTGACAAACGATGGTAGCGCCCACCCGTCGAATCTTGCAAAACAAACCATTGCTGACCGCGATAGATGTGAGGATGAAATCGTGCATGCGACAACAGACGAGGCCTTAATTCCGCTGCGTTATGCCATGATTGACTAAAAACAGAACGACTCATTTTTCCACCTTACGGTAACCAGCCCCACAACTTCAGTCGCAACCAGTCTGTAAATGTATGTGTCAACACCCACCACAGACGACGCTCACCCACGTTGATCTTACCCTCCCCTTCCATGCCAGGACGCAACTGCGCTGGTGCCTGACTCAGGTTAGCCTCGACTCTGAAGAAATTTCGTCCGTCACGTGCAGTTGCAACAGGCGTGATTTTACTAACCCTCAAAGGAATGGGTTCTCCCACTATTCCAGAAATCATCAATTGACCAGGCTGTCCCTGTTTCACAAGGCGCATCTCGCTTTCGTCCACCTGCAGAATCACACGATAAGCCTGCAATGGTGCAATTTCAAACAACTGTTTTCCCAGCTCCACTGGCGAACCAATCAACTGACTCAAATCCCCTGAAATAACAACACCATCGAAAGGCGCAGTAATCTCAACATGATTCAGACGATCTGTCACCAGCGCATACTGCGCATCGGCTTGCTGCACCTGAGCGCTTAATATTTGCACCGCGGACATTTCATGATTAGCCTCTGCTTCACGTAACTTGCGAAGGTACTGATCACGTTCGCTTTGCCATTTGTTTTGCTCAAGTTTCAAATCACGATCATCCAGCCTACACAGTACCTGTCCTTTCTTAACCGTATCTCCAGCTCGCACGTAACTAGAAACAACAAAACTATCAAAAGGGGCGACAGCGTCCAACTGCAATTCCCCCTCGATTACAGTTTTTGCAGTTACTCGATAATCGATTTTAACCAGCGCTAATATCAATATCGAGGCAAGTAATAAAGCCGCACTGAATTTCCAGATCAGATAACCCGACCCAAAAAGACGCTCAAGCAAACTATGAAAATCTTCGCGTATACGGGCTATATAACCGCGCTCTGATCTACGCTTCTGATCCATTACCGCAGGCAACAGACTCGTCAATGTATCCAGCCAATCACTATCTGCTGAACCAAAATCGCCCCCAGAATTTCGTTCCAGCATGAGCACACCAATACACTCAGCGTCGAGCAGAAGCGGCAAAGACAAAATGGAGCACGCGCCACTTTCGCGCGCCAACCTAGCGTGCGCAGTATCCTGTTGCGTTACAGACACTGCCTCAACCTCAAGAGCAACTTGATAAGAGACTGGCGCTAATCTATCCAACACATCCTCCATTGCCGCCTTGTACAACTTCATCGTGCTTGAGTTCTTCTCGAACCAGGCCGCGTTGGACATTGCAGCCACCCGCAATGCACCGTCTGTGACTAGGCCGACAGCTACCCGCGAGCATTGCATCTGCCTTGCAACATGATTGGCAACATCGAACAGCATCTGCTGCAAACTGCCACGACGCAAGGCAGTTGCCAGCACTTCCATCACAGAACCTATACGCTCGCTCTTACCCTGATTTACCGCCAACTCACGACGATTCACCAAGTCATGCAACCAGGAGATGCCCCAATGCAACTGACGCAATGAAGCATGTATTTCCGCTTCAGAACGCGCGGTTAATTCCAGCACAACAGCGCCAACCATACGCTTTGAAACCTCAATTGGATATGCAACATGAATGTGCTGATTGACCATATCATCGGGTCTATGCACCACGCCTCGGCCTTCAACCAGAGCGCGCTCAGCGACCGTCCCTAGAAACGACAAATCGCGTATAATTTCTGGCCAGACAGCGAGGGGAAGAAATGTATTTTCTTCCCCTGATCGAAATAGAACCACGCCCGCAACAATACCTGGCAACTGCCTACACAGCAATGCCAGCCACGCTCGACAAAACTGCGCATCATTGCCCGATGCAGAAAATGTGCGCCAAATATCAGCATCATCGTCCTCAATGGACCAACTTCCTGTGCTCTGGTAATTTTTATCCGATGCGCTTATCGCCATCAAAAACCCTCTCCAACTCAACGATATCTATCAACTGATGGCTTAAACGCAGTCATTCATTTCGTTCAGGCTGAGCCTATCGAAAATCTTGCACCTGCAATTTCAAAGACAAGCGACATTATGCATCGCCATACCAATAGCCACTCTCAACCCGTTATAAAATTTATTATGTTACATGACCTGCCTGGAAAGCCGCGCTTCTGGCTGGGGTGTTGCGAGTACGTCTGACGCTTGTTTCGTATAGACCATCCAAGCATCAAAAGCCAATAAATCCGAATCCACTAACTCCCCTGCGGTAGCTTTCAATTTTAGCTGACTCATCATCATGTCATAGCGAGCCTTTTGCAAGTCCTTCGTGGCACTATAAACCTGCTGACGTGCCGTCAACACATCCAACTCTGTTTTCAGGTCGTGGGATTGTCCTTGAATCGTGGAATGTAAATTGAGTGAGGAAAATTTCAAATACTGTAATGCAGCGGTTTGTCGTGCATTATCTGCCTGCCAGCCAAACCAGGCCTGTCGACAGGCCTGGAGCACATTTCGCTTTGCCGTTTCCAAATCCATTCTGGCTTTTTCCTGCATGGCCATCGCCTCGGCAACTTTAGCACTTTGCCCTCCACCTGAATAAATCGGCACACTTAATTGCAAAGCAACGGTAGACTGAACGATAGTAAAACCACTTTGCCCAGGGAATGAACCCACTTGCTGTCCATTGCGACCATAATTAGCTACCAGATCCAGAGTAGGTTCGTGACCAGCGCGCTGTTTTCGTATTTCTTCACTTGCAGCATCAAATCCTCGCAATGCGGCTAATACCAACGGACTCTTCTCTTCTGCATGCTTAAGCCAGAGCTCGAACGTACCAGACCGAGGATCAGTAGCGACATAATTCATGTTCAAAGCAGGTAGAGTCAACGCTACCGATGGCCCAATAATTTGTTCCAGCGCAGCAACCTTGATCAATTGATCGGTTTGGGCACCTGAGTCATCCGCCACAGCCTGATCATATTTTGCATGCGCCTCTTCAACAGCAACCCCATTCACAACCCCCAATTCCGAGGCACGTTTGATCTGATCCCATTGCTGCTTAGTCGCTATCACTTGTGCATCACTAAACACAACCACGTCGCGAGCCGACATCACATCAAACCACGCTTGCGCCAAACGCAACAGCAAGTCTTGTTCGGCAGCAGCAAGTTGATATGTTGCTTGCGAAGCATTTTTATCAGCTTGAGTAACTGCTATCCAGTTGGCATGATGCCAAAGTGGCTGAGTTGCACTCAGCTGAGCACCATTGCTGTTATAGTTATCTACCGCCGAAGACTGACTACCATCTCTGACCTGGTAATTCCTATGATTGCCCGTGGTATTTGCTGTAGCAGAAATTTGAGGCAACAAATTGGCAACAGCCTGCGATGAGCGGGCTTGTGTAGCAAGCAGATTGGCCTGCGCACTTAAAAAAACCGGATCGTTAATTTCAGCAAGTGAAACTGCATCCTTCAGACTCAACGCACTAGCTGGGTAAATCACAACAAAGTTAAAAGTTATCAGGATTAGGCTGGTTAATACATTCCGAAACAACAAATCTCTCCTAGATCTATATCGCTCATACATGAAAAAAATGCATAATGTAACGTTTTTTCATATAATAAAAAACTATTAGTACAAGAATATCTCTATACGACCAATCAAAGTCCATAAAAGATTTATGCTCACGAGAACAAATACATGATGTAATCAAACCGCATTACTATATAGAGTATTGTATTGGAATTGAAATTTTCCGGTTCATTGCACTTCATAGTTTAAATTCAAAACGATTTGCACATGCATGCCAATTAATTTTTTGGAAGTATAACCTGTAAAATCCATTTTTTCTGATGATTCACACAGGCATCTAAAAACTACATAGCCCGATTAAAAAACAAACCCATATACCCACAAATATGATACCCAAAACTTTAGTACAATGTTTATCTGGCTTACTTGCAGCACTGCTGTGGAGTGACGCACAATCTGCCGCTTTATTCGATTGCTTGACAGAACCGACTCAAACAGTTGATATCAGCAGCCCAGTCGTAGGCTTACTCGAAAAAGTCAATGTACAACGTGGTGACAAAGTCCGAAAGGGACAAATAATTGCCAACCTTGAATCAACCGCTGAAACGGCCTCGGTTGCGCTAGCTCTTTACAAATCTGAAATGACTGCTCCAACCATAACAGCTGAAAACAAAATCAAGTTTGCCAAACGCAAATACGAACGACGCCGCGACATGCAGGCACAGGATTTCATGTCTGGGCAAGAGCGAGACGAAGCCGAAAGCGAATTGAAACAGGCAGAAGACGAACTTAAACTGGCACAAGAAAACAAGGCCGCTGCCAAACTGGAATGGCAACAACAAAACAGCTTGCTTAAATTACGCACCATCCGCAGCCCATTTGATGGTGTTGTAGTTGACCAGTCACTTTATCCAGGCGAAGTCATTGAACCCAGCAGTCAAAAGAAATCCATATTAAAACTTGCACAACTCAACCCTTTGCGCATTTATGTTATCTTACCCATGTCTGCATTTGGCAAAGTAACACACGGTATGAAAGTAGACGTTTATCCCGAGTCACCTATTGGTGGTCATTTCATCGGCACCGTCAACATCATAGATCGGGTCGTTAATGCAGCCAGCGGAACCTTCAGTGCTTTCCTTGAAGTCGCCAATCCATCACTAGACATACCTGCCGGAGTCAAATGCAAAGCAAATTTCCCGATCACGCTTGAAGCACCATACAGTATGCACCCTGAGAAAAAATCAATACACGCTCACCCGCTGGAGAATAACAAACTTATAAAATAAGGCTTCCGTACTCACGATTCGTCACCTCGGTCACTGTCATCAGCACGAGTGGCAACAAAGTTGAGGTCTACTTGCCGCCAGCTTCCTTTGAAATTAAGAAGGTGTAAGCTTTCATGTTATTGATAAGGCTCTATGAACTTCATTGAATTTTTGCTACTAAACCGAGATGGCGAAAAAGAACGCAAAGAAAACACCTTTATATGATACAAATTTAAAAATTAAAGATGCATACCTCAAAAAACGTAAGCTACTTCTTGGCTACGCCTCTTATAAAAAAATATAACTAATTATCAATTATTAAGTATCTTTCGTTTTTCATCGGTAAACTCTTGATCCGTCAATGCTCCCGATTTTTTTAGCTCTACCAGACTTTTTAGTAATTCTATTTTTTGCTGTTGAGTTTGAGCTGCTGCAGGCGTCGATGTGTTTGCATTGGTGGCAACTACAGGTGTAGTAGCAAGCTTATTCTCAACCATCTCAGCTGGCTGGACGGGTGGTAATGGAACATTAAAACCAAGTTGTTTAAGCTTATCATCATCAGGACGAGTAACACCCTCTTCAGGAAGCTCTTCAAGTTCAACAAGTATGCCTGGGATTTTTTCTTTTGCCTTAGCCAGCATTTCATTGAACATCTTCTTTGAATACTCTGCATCATTGCCTTGAACGGCATCTTTAATTCCAGACATGATCCCGCTCATTAAACCGCTAGAACTTGATGATTTTTGCTCATTGATAATAGCTATCCTTGTACCCTTTTTGGATAGGTAGACACAACCAAAGATATTTTCTTTGGACTGTCCAAGTATTCCATTACTACTTGAACTGGACACACCCACCTGTGCATAAGCAGAATTTCCGCAACCAATATAGCTCATTGTTACTGGGCCGAGATTTATTGTTTGCGAAGAGGGCTCACTTGGTCGGTCAGGTAGTTCAGTAGGCATTAAGTTAATGTGTTTTGACGGAAAGTAAGTCCGCGTTCCTATTGCAGCCACAAGCGCATCAACAGACCCTTTAACGTCAGTTGGGTCTGGATTTACAAGATAAAATCGACTAATAGTAGATGACGATTCTGCAGCAGCTATGCTGGACATAAAAAACAAAGACGCCAGCAACCCACGAATACCTATTTTTAACATTAAATTACTCCCCTAATTACCACTCTTGATATTATTGTATTTAAGACACTCTGTTCATTTGGTTGCATTACTACAACTAAAGTTAAATCAAAACATTCAGTTTGAACCACTCACCTGCTGTGACACTGGTGCTGTTGGCGACAATGCTGCCAAACCATTGTTGAATATTACTCTTTCGCCAACAGTTGGATTATGACCTTCTCGGTAAAAGAATATTCCAACCTGGTGCGTGTCATTTGTCTCAATGTAAACTTTATCCATATACTTAACACCCTTGTTCGGATCTTGAATTGCATTCGTAGCACCTGCAATGACACCACTCGCAATACTAAGAGGTAATGCCAATGGTCCATCAAAAATTATTCCAGCTGCATTTCCACCATGCGGAGCATTCACGTGATTCTCGACTCCAGTTATCGTGCCTAATGTGCCATCTGCTAATTTTGGAAACTGAATGGGACAAGCTGGTTTGGGGTCACCCACATTTTGCAATACTGGAATACTTGGTGCACAGTAGTTTTCAGAGGCTAAATGGAATCCATTTGGCCCCAAGCTAGCAAGCGGTATGGGTGCGCATCCAGTTAGCAAAGTTGAAGTGAATAATATTACCGTAGTTAGTTTTTTTAACATTTTATCGATTGGTCTTATTAAAAATTAACAACAAAAAACTATGACGTACAAATAACATTAAATCATTATTCTATGAACACAGCATGAGTACTAATTTACGCGAAGTAGTGTATCAAAGATTCAATACTTGGTACATCTAACTTTAGTTGGTAAATAACTCCCGATTGGGTTGTAAATAAGAGCGCTATAACGGGCTCACAACAAAGTCAGCATTCACACAGGTGTAAACTAACTAAGCCCCAATAAAGCTGCCTCCCACCATGCCCCATACCGCCATTTGCACTAACAACCAATAAGCCGCTTTATTCTTATAATGCTTTGCCCTGCTTATCGCAGGATTATTCAAGAAACGCACTTCTACGTGGCCATTAGCACCAAGAGAAGTTGTCCCTGCGCTTTTGGTTTGCATATCAACCGTCGCGGGCAGACAGGCTCGCCAATATGCAATTTGCGCTTGCCGACTTTCATCACTCACGCCACTTCCTTGAAGATGCAAGCAAGTCACAGGGATATTCAATACATCGCCCAACGTTAATAACTGTTGCAAATGTGCAGGATCTTTTACAACTAGCCGTATGTCAGTAACAGGGGATAAAGCTGATTTAGCCGCACACGGCAAGCTACCATTATCATTAATTGTTTGACTGCCCATGGCTTTAAGCGCGTTAACGAAGGCCATGATAAGTTCATGAAGTTCAGGATTTATTGTGACGGAAGCTGGCTGGTCATACCAGCGCGGATAGCGCTTATCAAGTTGCATAATTAACAACTGTAACTGAGCTGATTCAGTTTTTGTGAGTGGAGACAATCTAAATATCGGATTGTCTTGATACGTTTCCAAGACTTTATCAATACTGACAACATCCAACCCTGTGTCTTGTGCAATCTCGTCGATTTGTATGCCTTGCAGGGACTTCTGCAGTACGAGGTCAGGCATCATCCAGCGCTTTGTATGAGCATAAGCACTCAGCAATATTGCATTGGCCGTTACTGCTGGTTGCCATATTTTTTGTGGGTTGGCTGCCCTCTTTGAAATTTGTTTATCATGCAGTTTATTTCTGCTTTTATTCAAGGCAATCTGCAATGGATCGCCCCCGGTTTTTTTAATGGCACTGATAGCAATCCCACTCGTATTGGCGACTAGTTGTTGGGTGCACTGCTGATTCATCTGTCGATCAACCATGCCCAACATGATTACATCCATGAAGTGAATGTAATTGGACAAGGTCATTTCAATATTGCCATGTCCCATCAATTGCCGGAGCCAATACGCATATTTACGACTGTTATCGGCGGGGTTGCTCGGCAAATGGTGTGCCTTTCGTACTAATGCATTAGTTAGCCAGTCTTGTGTTTGAGGATGTGCCGCAAAGAAAGAGGACACTTCAATATCAAACTCAGCAATAAACGCCGCTAACATTTGCCAACTTGCCAGGCTATGGCGAAGTTGATGGAATTTAAGCGTGCTATCACCTGTAATTTGTCTCACTACCTCTATCAGTGGTTTGATCACCAATTGACTGGTAACTGGATGATGGTGATTGGGGAGCGCAAACAAATAATGCGATGATGGTGTTGCCGTATCGTCCTCGGTCTGACTCAGCACGTTTTGCCGTTGCAGGAACCAATGATTAAGCATTTCCCACTCTTGTTCAGGCATCAGTGCTGCCAAGCTGAGATTGCGCTTGGCATTTGCAGTTTTTAATTCCCTTTTAGCCTGAACCGTGTCGGTAGCGTTGCTTTCTCGGATTAATATGCGGGGTGATATGTCGCAATAGATGTAGTCAGCAAATTTCAGATCCATTGCTTCAGTACGACGCAAACCGCACCGAAATCCTAAAATCAGCACGCTCATGGTAATGAAAGCAATGCTGTCTTGTGGATGGATTGAGCAATGTTCACGGTAAAAATCCAAAACGGCGAGATATTCGTCAAAAGTAATGAGATTTGCATTCACTGTATTTCGCGTTGATATCGCTTCACCGAACAATTCTTCTGCCTCAACATCATCAATTAACTCGGCATGTTGATGTGTGCTTAGCCATCTATCAAAACGTTGAAGATCATATTGCAATGTTTGTTTGTGTCGCTGCGACATAGCAGTTTCAATAACCGCTGAGTACAGGTTGATTCTTGCGATCGCTGACATAGTATTGATAGCGTCACTTACCGCAAAGATAACAAGTTTATTGCCTATACTATCAAGTCGTTTAAGTATCACACTGGGGCTACTACCTGCCTGTACGCGATTTTTTGGTAATAAGTCCATGCGCGCATAATCCAGCATTAGTAGGTGATTCGCGTGCAGACTGGCTTGATGATCAATGAGGAAGGTATCAATGGCTGCAACAATGCCTGACACGACCTGCTCTCGATCTCGATCAACCCGCTTATGCTCAAATAATCGACGTAGTTCAGTCCATACTAGCCCATGCGCTGACACAAATGCTTGTGGTGTTTCATTTCCAACATGGGTGACATTACCTGCGATCTCAACTCCATCCAGATCAGTAACGGCTTGCGCCTGCAAATTAAAAACTCGAACACCAGACTGTGCGTTGAGCGTATAGGCATCCATCTCGCTTTGCGCATAGGCCATGACAAAGCTCGGTTGGAACTTGGTTAAATAGTGTGAAATGTCTTTTAACCAGCCCGACAGCCATCTAGGGTAATGGCTAACCTGTAAGCCGACATAACGTACTAATTGGTGCAATATCAGATTTAATTGTGCTTCAGTAGGTGGCGCAATTTCCAAATGCATTATGCGGTACAGCAATAATTCACTGAGCCGCGATAAATACACGCGCTCGTCAGGATTGCTAGACTTGCTGGGGATAGTGACAAATAAACGATCTGCATGAAATTGCCAACGCGTGGAATCCCAGAGCGTAAAATATACAAAGTATAATTTTTTCTCGGTCAATATCAAGCTATCGACCATCAAACTGAATAACAGCACACCATGCCAGTGTTGTGCATCTAAACACACTTCACGCGGTTTGATGCTTTGCTGTAATGCCAGGTATAGTTTCTCAATAGCGATGTTTTTCTGCCAAGAACCTGTTTTGGATAGCGGATTAACGGCTCTATTTACTCTGGCAACATGATTGAATAGGCAGATAGACCATAAATTCTCAAAATTACCATAGTCAATTAAATAATTGAGCACAGTAAAAACATCGCTCAATTTTTCTAATGTCATGTGTGAACGCGAGTCTTGATTATGTTCGTCAGTCAGCCAGTAGGTTTGCGCACATATCTTCTTTTGCAGCTGTTGCACCAGCCATTTTTGCTGTTCTGATGGCACATTGTTAAGTGCCTTTAATTTCGCTCGCGCATCCCCAAGCAAAACCATCAGCAAGCTCATGCCTAATGTAGTCCCCCGATCCTCTTTTCTTATTCGCAGTGCTGAATCTGCAATAAACCGGGTAACCAAACCAGTTAAAAATATATATACATCCTGAACTGGTGTCTTGATTGCAAGCTCAGGCGGATTGCTCCACCAGTCTATAATCGCTTCAGTTTGATTATTGAAGTTCATCGGACAACGACTGCTGTAGGGTGGAAATCAACGGAGGAATATGTAATTTACGTACATAATTCGCTATATGTGTTTTGATAGATTGTCGGTAAGTCACAGGATCAAACAGGCTGTATTTATCCCAGGGTTCAGCACCGAGTTGCCAGTGGCCTAGATAAGCATCTATAAATTCGCCATTTAACTGATCTTCAGTCATCATGGAGCGCAAATAATGGCGATTTGCGTTGGTTTTCATTCGCGTATAGACGGGCATTTGAGCACGAATATCTTCTGTTAATAAATTGATTGCACGCTGACGTGTGTATGCCACCCCAACGATTTTAGATGACTTGTTGTCCCGTTCTTCGTGTTTTAACAATAATATTTGATAACACTTAAGCTGCTGTCGCCCTGCCCGTTTGGCATTACCAAAACGCTGGATCACCCAAGCTTTGAACGATTCATAAGCAAGCAACTCCTGCTGCAATTTATTCGTGACATAAGACAAACGAGTGTTATAACCATTGCTAATATTTTTGTCATTAATGATGGTGAAGCCATCAGCATCAATCTGCTCAGGATGAACATAATTATCAGCCTTATTGCGTGTTGCACAACTGTAAGCGATGTATTGATCAATGAAGATAGCGCAGATATTCGTGACTATCACCAGTTCATCAATACGCAATTCCGCAACATTTCTGCCTTGCAATATATGTTCAATTCCAGCTTTCATTTCCGCGAACGCTGTATTAACCCTTGCAATGACAGGCCGGAAATAATCGCCCAAGTACAACTGATGATTATTTGAACGCTTGGTTACTATCTCAACTTGCTCACCGAAAACAGTGGCGATCTGGCTTATATAAATTTGGTGTAGTTTTCGCACACTGGTTGTCGCATAATGCGTTTGGGTCTGCGCTATGCTTGACTGTCGCTTAGCTATTACAGACGTCAACCACAGATCCGCATTGCTGTTGCGTAGCAAGGTTTTAAGCGCAAAGTTTGATATATCATTTACGCTGAGATGAGTGAGTTTTGCTTGCTCAAGTACATACGCATAACCAGCGATTAATTGTTTTGATGACTGACGCTCACCGGTAGCTAATGGACTTTTTTCATATGCTTTATCATTTGAGTATTGGTAGTACTTCGTAAACAATGTTCGTAGAATAGGTTGCAAAACTGCTGGCACAGGTAATCTCAGATCGCTGCGAACTGGTTTATATAACCTTTTATTCTTGACTCTTACCATCGCAGCTTCGGGACGAACATCGATATAGGCAATTGATAGCTGATCACAATCTTTGCTGATACTACAATAATTGATTCTGTCTTTATCTTCTTGCAGCCAAACCAGCCCAGGCATGGCCTTAAGTTCATATCCCAACAACAGCGTATATAGCAAATAAATACAGGCTCGATAGATATCTATTGATTGCTGTTGTTTATTCGCAATCGCAATTATGCTGTCTATCAAAGTACGTCGTTCAGTGTCAGACAAATCCGAATACAAATATTGTTGGTTATTCTTTATTTGGTTCAGTGCTGCATAACCTGAATGAACTACGATGTCTAAATTCTTAACCTTGGTACAATCATGTTCAACCATCACATAGTCATCATATGAGTCATCATCCAGATCTTGATCCTCTGTTTCCATCTCATTATTTGATGTAACTGGATGCGATTCACGTAAGAACATGACCTGTAAACCATCCTCTAACGTCACAATTTTTGAAGTGGCAATTTGCTTATTGATTCTGATGTGACCTAAACCCTCGAATAGTTTTTTTGTACTGGAAGTACCATAACTATCCATGTCATCTGGATCGCTATTCCGTGGATTGATTATTCTGCGTATCCAGCCACCAATTTTATCTAAATTTGCACGTGTAGCGGTGCCTTCCGGCGCCTGGTTGTTTTTGAGAATCAGGATGGTTTCAGTCATGTCGCCATCCAACTCAACTGCTGGAAAATTCTCAACATGCCCAACATCCAGCAATTGCCGTAAATTTAACCAGTGCGAGTAATATTTTAGATTGAGTGCCTGATAGCCGAACTGATCATCACTTTCCGCCAACGCATTCAAAATCAAGCCAAGTAACTGACTATGTGCGGTTAAACAAGCGATGCTTCGTGGCGTTTCAGCCTGATCAACCGGCCAGACTAAAATGCAATAAATGGCAGATTCTTCGTTATATCCCCACAACGCATTCTCCATCCGCTTGAGAACAAGCGCTTCACGTATTTGTTGGGCATCTTCGGGAAATGCAATCTGATTAGCTAATGCCTGAAATTTGCACAAAACTGCAAATTTTGAGTACGGGATGTTCTCCAGCAGTGTTTCATTTCGTTGTAAGAGCAACTGCGCGGTATTGAACAAACGCTGCAATGTGGGTGCTATGGTTAGCGCTTTCGTCCTGTCTAGTAATGCGCGTATCGCGAGCAATCTTAACAATACATCTTTAACAAAAACACCTGCTGGTGGCACATTGAAAAAACGCATAAACCAATCCACATCCTGGCGGATCGTTTCATCAGCATTCGCTACGGACTGTTTAAATATGTCGACAATATTCGCGTCAGGATTGAGCAGATTCTTGCATTCCTGCACAAAACTGGTGACCGTGACTTTATTGGTATTCATTTGGTTCTTTATGATGTGCAAATATGATCAGGCTAGCATATTTTTCGGAAGCGCAAATGAAAATACTGCAAATATATCAGTTGGTTACTTGCTATACCTCTTAGAATATTTAAGTGACAATCAGCTGATCAAGTATAGGGCTAATAGCTGCACGACAAACTGATTACCCAGGCTTTCAATATAAGACATAGTGTCTTCTTGAAGGGCTTGCCACAACCGTTCCATCCATAAATGCCGAACATCTTGACTGACATCAGCTTTAATAATGATGAGGACTAATGTTGCTATGGCACGATTCACTGCTGCACCCGATGAGCTGTCTACATTTTTAAGTGCAGGGGAAAGTTTTTCCAGTAACAGAAACGCGCCCTCTGCTACAAGGACGGCATCATAACGGGCTGCTAACTTAATTTCCGTATAGTTTCTTTGATGCGCTGGATCGGTGTGGCTGATTTCCAACCGTATGCATGACGTCGGAACCGTGGCACAAACTGCCACTTATGCGCTGTCATGCGCACACATATATAAATTAATCTATGCGTTTAAAATGAAAGGTGATTTTCATGCGGGTTGCCGCCAATTAGCGAGTCGATGTAATGCCCGCAGATGCATAAAATAACCTGCACGCTGAGATGCAACCAGAATAGCAGCGGTTATAGGCGCAAAGAATCCATACTTCCAAGTTCCACGGACACCTTGCACAAATCCTGCTGTAAATGCGTGTATCAATTCCATCATCATGCTCTCCTTAATTACCATAATCAGGAAGTAAAGACTCAATCGCCATTTACAGTCGCGTTTTCCCGACATAACATGCTGCATCAATACTATTTTCAACAATAGTATTAGCAAATTATAAATCTAAATGCGCGTAATTTTGTTTGATTCATCAAAATAATCGGCAGATCTAGACCACACCCCACACAGCGCCAATGTCTATTAAAATGGCCAATTTATCATCCTACCCGCAATAAGCAACCTTCATTCGGCAACTTCTGATAATAGTAATGGTCAGGTTTATTGGCAAAAGCAGCGTTTCTACGATTTATAGCGGCACTGACTTGATCTGCTGATTTTACGATTAACGCAGTCGCATACTTAGCATGACCTTTACGATGGTGCCAAGTTAACATATAGGCTAACGCGCTGGCGCCTTCAGGCCAATTTCGAGCCAATTCAGAGAAGTATGGTTCCAGACTTGCAATCGTTAATTCGTCATGTTGAACAGCATACCCCATAGGGGTATATCCCTGCTCCACAGTCATCGTGATCACCTTACCAAAATCATGTAACAATGCCGCACAGAGTGTTAGTTCCTGTTCGTTAATGGAAACCTCGGGCATGTCTCTTAACCACTGATAACTTAATAGCGCCACATCCAGACTATGTTCCAGCAACCCGCCTGGATAAGCATGATGATGTGAGCCGCTTGCTGGCAATGTGACAAACTTCAACATTTTCTGTTCATCTTTAAGTAAAGCCCAGATAAATTGCTGCAAGGCAGAATGATTTAAAAACATTGCAAACCTGACTAGTCGCATCAGATCATTTGGACGTTTTGCTACGTTAGCTAATCTATACAAATAATCCACGTCCAATGAGATGGGTGGGTTGAATGAAGTTATGTTGCGTTTAATTTCCTGCATACTGACATGAGTGGTGGTAGATATTGTCATTACATCCACCCCTCATGGTATTGAGCTAAACGCGCTTTAAGTTTCATGATTAAATAATTGAACAAATCATCTGCACCCACCCATTCAGTTTGTTTAAGTGTACGTGTTATCCATATAACCAAGGCTTCTTCATTGTTTTTACACTGGGAACAACCCAGTATAAATGGCAGCTCTATCCCATGATGTATTTGGAATACATACTTCAGGCTTTCTACCAATCGCGCCATGACTTGTGGGTCGGTTAAATTAATGTCATCTATGCTGTACTTATAGGATGGTTGCTTTAATGACACCAAAGATGTTCGCGTGACTTTATCCATGTTGAGCCACCTCATCGCTAGTTAATAACTGATCCCAATGATGTACTTCTGTCGCTACTCGATCAGGGCTGAGTGCTATCCCTGAGGTGGGTGGTGTAATTTGTATGCTAGCGGCTATCAGGCGCTCCATAGCTGATCCATCTTGCCGTGTTAAATTGGGTACATAGCGGGTATAAACGGTAAACAACATTTCAGTATTGCTATGCCCCATTTGTTTAGCAATCCAGGTCGGATTCTCCCCTGCTCCCAACCACAATGTCGCCGATGTATGGCGAGTCTCATAGGGGCGTCGATAAGGAATACCCAAATACGCTAGCAACGGTGTCCATACCCGATGCAAGAAATTAGAATTGCTAATGGGTTGCCCATCTCGCGTTACAAATACGCATTCATACAGGCCACCCTGTGCTTGTTTATGTGCCATTAGGGCATCATAAACCAACTGGTTCATCTCAATTTCACGCTGAGAACCATCGTTCTTGGTATATTCCCACTGTCCATAGCTATGTGTTTCACGCACGAGTATCTGGCGCTTATCAAAATCAACATATTTCCACTTTAAACCATCTATTTCACCTGTACGCATACCAGTAAAAAAGCGAACAATTAAATAAGCCCGCCAATCAGCCCGTACATGACTAATTATTTTATTTACCTCTTCCACCGTGAACGGCTCTATATGTACTTTATCCTCTTTAAGTGGCTTGATACCACGATAAGGCGTGTTAAAATCATAGCGGATGGCTGCTTCGTCAATAATCATCTTGAATAATTTCAGGAATTTATTGATGGTCTTAGGCTTTAATTTTCCGTTTGCAGATTTGGCGATCATTGAGCGGAATTTAAGGATATCGGCTTTGCCGATGCAGCCAACCATTATTTCCCCAAAATAGGGATTCAGTCGATTATCAATATAAGCCTGATAACCCTTAGCTGTACTACTGCGCCAGGTAGGCCGTAACTCATCAAACCATTGTGCAGCAAAATCCTTAAAATAAGGTGTCGTAGGAATCACAGGAATATCCGCTGATACAATGGGCTGAACCACCACAGTATTGATTTCCTGCAATCGATTCAACATAGGACTGTTTGGAAAGTAACGCGCGTAGTCAAATTTACCAGAAGCAATTTCAGCTTCAATCTTAGTCATGACAACACTAAGTTTTTTATGGTTAATGGGTGTGTTTGGCAGCATGGTCTGCTCACGGCATCGCATTTTTTTGTATTGGAAGTCAAAATACAAAGTATTGGTTTCTGTTCTGGTTCTTATTTGACCCATCATGCATCTCCTTTCAATTATGCATAGCACAATGAGCCATTGCTCATTGGAACGGCAAACGCAGATTGACCACTAAACATATCAGCTTCAATATGTTCCCAAATGAATAAAATTTTGCGTTGACCGAATGGGCGAACATAATGCCGACCTTCTAATATCACGCTGTCCATCAACACCTGCCGAATCGTGCGCGGATTATATTTGATACGCTGTGCTAACTCTTCCGTTGTTAAATATGTGAGGCTCATAGTAAAATCTCCTAAATTGTGCAATTCATACAAACAAAGATACAAATATTTATCTTTGTTGATATAAATATATCACAATTAAGCACAAAATCAATATCATTTGATAAATATATTTATCTTTTAATAACTTTATGTGAATTACGCCAATATAATGATCAGATTTAAATTAAAAGAGATAACTGCAAAGCATGAATTTTTGAGCGGAAAGCGAATTAGCTTAAAGGATATTAGTGCTGCAACGGGTATCAATCGGATGACATTAACGAAAATAAATACAATTGCGGATTACAGTACTTCTACAGATACACTTAATAAACTATGCACATATTTTGATTGCAAGATTGAGGATTTAATTGAGTATGTGTCTGATGACATGTTTGAAAAGATGAAACAATCTACAACAGAAAAATAATAACTACAGTTATTGCTCTTGATGAATAACAGACAAACGAGCAGTCTTTTACTCAATTGTCCTCCATTCAAATTAGTCAAACCACTTGACACAGAATTGGCACAGATTTGTCACACAAGCTAATGACTATGAATATTCGGATAGTCACATTGCAGCAGCATCGCTTCATATACGCCTAGATAAACCGGCTATTCACCCTGCAAACCTCATCAAATAGGCATCTGTGGGTTTTTATTTAGCAAAACCACTTGCGTTTTATCCTGTAATCTTTATAATGCCTATCTTCAATTCCCTGATAGCTCAGTCGGTAGAGCGACGACTGTTAATCTATTTCAGCAATTAAACAGCCCATCATTTCAATTGATATTAATGTTCATATATTGCTATAGCCCAGTATATACGGACATGAGTATCTAATTAGCATTAATATCCCGCAGTTAAATCAACCAACATTAATGTAATTTTCATCAAAAAGCGAACTTTAATTTTTCCAACTTTTTGAGTAAAAGACTAGGGCTTATATTGATTTATGTTAGCTAAAAACCAAGGTTAAATTATCTACTTTTCGGTCATCCTGTCAGTTGTCATAGTCACATTTTCCCTGTCGATTCATTACCGTGATAACGAACTCGATTCATTAATTACCCTTCCCAATTCCACTATAAATTTCTTTGTATAAGCGTGAATGAATCTCTAGATTAAGTTGAGAAAACGCACAAATGGAATCTGGCGTTATCTAGCAAACTGGTGAAATCACATTTCTAAATATTGTGTTGCATGTAACAAATAAAACATATATATTTGTTACAACACTCAACAGGACGATACTCATGGCAAACACACACGTAAATACCCGGGTTCAAAAACATCGCGACATGCTACGCATGGCTGGACTTCGTCCTGTGCAAATTTGGGTACCAGATACACGACGTTCAGACTTTGCGGAGGAATGTCACCGCCAGAGCCGCCTTGCTGCCGAATCCGATGTAGCCAACAAAGATATAGGGCAGTTCATGGACGAAGCTTTGGCTGACGTTGATGGTTGGACGGAGTGATGCGAGGTGATTTCGTGACTATCGCTATGCAAGGTGACTTTGGTAAACCAAGACCGGCCTTGGTGATTCAGGCAGATATGTTTAACGAGCTTGCGACCATAACACTGCTGCCAGTAACGAGCACGCTGGTTGGCGCCCCGCTATTCCGTGTTACTGTTCAACCCAATGAAAAAAACGGCCTGCAGAAGCCTTCACAGGTAATGGTAGATAAGGCAATTACTGTAAAACGTGAAAAGGTTGGGAATACCCTAGGACATATTGATACAGTTACGATGATAGAAATTGAGCGTTGCATGGCCGTGTTTATAGGAATATCCAAGTAAAACGACTTTTTTAAATTGATAACTACATCTATGCCCCGCTTTCAGGCATGGTGGGATTTAAAGCTATACTGTGGTAATGCCGTCAAGGAGCTACTCAAGGTGGTGCGCCAACCAAAGGAAGCCAAAAAATAACCTATGCGGCAGTCTGTAGTACGATTTTATTCACTATTTCTCCAACATCCTCATCCCCACCGTTAACAATGATATCTGGTGTCAATGGTGGTTCATAAGCACTGCCTATGCCAGAAAGATTAGGTAGTTGACCTGCCCTGGCTTTTTTATACAAACCCTTCACGTCACGTTGCTCGCACACTTCCAGCGGTGTGTTTACATACACTTCAATGAAGTTCCCCAGCCCTATGAGTTCGCGCGCCATCTCACGCTCGCGGCGGAATGGTGAGATGAATGCAGTTATGACTATCAGACCAGCATCCATCATCAGCTTGGCCAATTCGGCGATGCGACGGATATTTTCCACGCGATCGGCATCGGTAAAGCCTAAATCCTTGTTCAAGCCGCCACGCATGTTATCACCATCAAGTATGTAAGTGCGGTGCCCTGTAGCATACAGCGCTACTTCCAGCGAATTGGCGATAGTTGACTTGCCGGAGCCAGATAAGCCAGTGAACCATATTACCCGGCCTTTATGACCGTTCAGTTTCTCGCGCTCGGTCTTACCAATGCTGAGCGCCTGTTTGTGCACGTTTTTCGCACGGCGTAAGCTGTGCCTGATCATGCCTACGGCAACAGTGGCATGGTTGAATTTATCCACCATAATAAAGCCGCCCAGTATTTTTGACTGGGTGTAGGTATCGCATACGATAGGCTTGCTTAAAGAGATATTGCAGACACCGATGTCATTCATAGTCAGTTGTCTTGCTGCTTCCTGGGCTAGATAGTGTCGTCACGAGATAGTGAGCCAAAGCGCAAGGCAGCGTATGCGGACTGCGGCCAGGAATGATGCGACGTTTTTAGCGTAGCGCGTAGCGATGCTGCGCCAGCGCTTGAGATGCAGAAACGCGTTCTCAACGAGATGGCGATGTCGGTAGAGGTGTTTGTCATAACTTCGTTGCTCCTTTCTGTTCTTGCGAGGCGGGATGACGACGCTCATGCCTTGAGCGATGGCCTGCTCGACGATGGCATCGCTGTCGTAACCCTTGTCGGCTAGCAGGTGTTCGGCGCTGATGCCTTCGATCAATTGTGCAGCCTGCGTACAATCTGCAGCGGCACCGTGCGTAACAATGACTCGGATCGGCATACCATGCGCATCCACGGCCAGATGTAGTTTGGTGTTGAGCCCCCTTTTGTAAGGCTCATGGCTTGATTGCCGCCACGGGCGCCTGCGGCGTGCGGATGAACCTTGATATGGCTGGCATCAATCATCAGCCATTCGTAATCAGGTTCGTCGATCAATTGCTCCAGCAATGCCTCCCAGGCGCCATTGTCACGCCACCGGCAGAACCTTCGGTGCGTGTTCTTCCAGCCCCCATACGAGGGCGGCAAATCCCGCCACGGCGCGCCCGTTCTCAAAATCCAGCATACCGCATTGATAAATCGCCGGTTGTCGTGTGCGATGCCGCCCCAGACGCCTTTACGCCCCAGCAATCGCGGCTCAAGCAGCGCCCACGCAGCATCAGAAATGTCGTGTCTTTGATAGGCCTCAGCCATTCGCGTCTACCGTAGTTTATGTAAAAGGCTATTTTAGCACATCTCGTGACGACACTATCTAGGGTATTCACATCCACCTTGTGCTTGATCGAAGTGATGGAGGCGGATGCCCATTGTGTCGCCAGCTTCAAATCATAATTACGACCGATCAGGCCCTCCTCCTCATTCATCCACACTATGGTGGCTTCGAACTGGTCAGTCATCTCCAGTGGTTTCTGTACGAGGGTCATGACATCGCCACGCGAAGCATCAATTTCTTTGTCCAGTGTCAGCGTGACCGCCTGCCCTTGCTGCGCGGTTGCTAACGAACCGTCCATGGTCACGATCTCGGCTATGGTAGCGATTTGACCAGATGCGTTGATGCGTATGGTGTCGCCAACCTTGGCGCTGCCTTCTACCAGCGTGCCAGCAAAGCCACGGAAACCTGAATCTGGCCGATTGACCCACTGTACCGGGAACACCATTCGGTCTGACGCAGGCTGGCCGAAATCTACAGTTTCCAGATACCCCATCAGCGTAGGCCCAGCATACCAGGGTGTCTGCGGCGAACGGTCAATGATATTATCGCCCTTGAGGGCGGATACTGGAATTGCTGTCATCGACTCAAATCCAAGGCTCTGTGCAAATGCCTTGAAATCTTCACGAATCTGTTCGAAAACACCCGCGCCATAATCCGCTCTGTCCATCTTGTTAATCGCCAGCACTACATGGCGAATACCCATGAGTGAGACCAGATAGGCATGGCGGCGGGTCTGGGTGAGCACGCCTTGTGTCGCATCTACCAATATCACCGCCACATCAGCGGTGGAGGCACCAGTAATCATGTTACGTGTGTATTGTTCGTGCCCTGGGGTATCGGCCACGATGAATTTGCGTTTGTCAGTAGCAAAGAAGCGGTAGGCTACATCGATGGTGATACCCTGTTCACGCTCGGCGGCGAGGCCGTCTACCAGCAGGGCATAATCAATATCATCGCCCTGGGTGCCGAATTTTTTGGAATCCTGTTTGAGGGATGCCAGCTGATCCTCGAATAACTGCTTGGACTCCCACAATAAACGGCCGATGAGCGTGCTCTTGCCATCGTCCACGCTGCCGCAGGTAATGAAGCGTAGCAGCTCGAGTTTTTGTTGTTGCGCGAGGAATGCAGCTATCGTATTCGGCACAGCATCTTGTTGTTTGCTGGATGATTTAGTACGCATCAGAAATACCCCGCCTGTTTTTTCTTTTCCATGGAGGCGGCTGAGTCCGCATCGATTGCGCGACCTTGCCGTTCCGAGCTGCTGGCGCCGAGCAATTCCAGGATGATCTCTGGCAAGCTGGCAGCTTGTGACTCCACAGCACCAGTAAGCGGGTAACAGCCTAAAGTACGGAAGCGCACTTTGCGCCGTTCGATGACCTCGCCGGGTTGCAAGCACATGCGCGCATCGTCCACCATTGTGATCGTGCCGTCACGTACCACGACAGGACGTTCCTTGGCAAAATACAAAGGTACCACTGGGATGTTTTCTTGATAAATGTACTGCCAGATATCCAGTTCAGTCCAGTTCGATAATGGGAACACCCGTATGCTTTCGCCCTGGCTTTTGCGGGTATTGTAGAGGCTCCATACTTCTGGCCGTTGGTGTTTGGCATCCCACTGGTGGGTTACGGTGCGGAAGGAAAAAACACGTTCCTTGGCGCGTGATTTTTCTTCATCACGCCGTGCGCCACCAAAGGCCACATCAAATTTGTATTGATCCAGCGCCTGTTTCAGCCCCTCGGTCTTGGTGATGTCGGTATGCAAAGACGAGCCGTGATCAAAGGGGTTGATGTCTTTTTCTATCGCCACTGGGTTGATATGCACCAGCAAATTCATGCCGCTTACCTGCGCCAGGTTATCACGGAACAAATACATCTCCTGAAATTTCCAGCGCGTATCCACATGCAACAAAGGGAAAGGCGGTAGTGCTGGATAAAAAGCCTTGCGCGCCAAGTGCAGCATAACTGCGCTGTCTTTGCCGATGGAATAGAGCATGACAGGATTTTCTGCTTCGGCAACCGCCTCACGCAGAATATGGATGCTTTCGGCTTCCAGCCGGGCTAAATGGATCGCTGCAGCATTGCGCGGACTACCTGCTAGGGACTGGCTGCTTAAATCCAGTATCGGTGGGTAACCCAGCAAGCAGAATGTGACGCCCGATAATTTGCTGGCGGCGCGGCACCACTTGGTCAGTTCACCATGAGGCACGATGGCCAGTGGTTTATTCAAATGGGTTTGCAATAAACTCAAGGCGCTTTCAATAAATTTTTGATCTACTTTGCCAACGGGTAGCGGCACCCAATAGCGGCCACCACGCGCATCATTCGCATGCAGACATGCGCCGCCACTCGGTAGGTTGTGTAACTGAGCAAATAGCACCAGACTACGCTTGACCTTGGCTTCTGTGATTTCGCTGCTTAGTACGGCAGGTGTGGGGACACGCTCCAGTTCGTCACGTACATCCGTTGATTTGATTTCTGCTGGTAGAATATTCAGCTCATGCAAACGGCGCTCAGCAGTGCGTTTGGTTTCTGCCTGGCCAAGTTGGCTAAGTTGCTGAAATGCAAGCTCGGTATCCCATGCCTGGGGATTATTGAGACCAAAGAGTTCGATTCTAGTCATGCCGCACCAATGTGTCGCAATATGATAATTAAAAGAATAAACTGTAAAATTTATCAACACAATACAGTAATTACAAACAATTTAATAGAAATATAACAATGCGACAAACCATCTCCATAACTAATTAAGCATATCCTCCTTATGCCAATACAAAAGCTCAACTGCCGCATTTACCGCAGCCGTTAATCCTGACTCACTATAAAAAGTACCGCGTATTTGTATGCTATGGCAAATTGCCGTTATAAAAGCATCGACCAATTCACTCGATGGTTTTGGCGCAGCAGTCCAGAACCGATCAATGCCACCCTGAAAAGCCAGCCCATCTACATCATAAATCGCATCACCTAAGGTAATCACTGGGCTACCCAGCTGCACAGCACGTATACCCACAGTGCTGTTGACCGTTACCACACCCTGTGAGTCTTGGATAATGTCATCCAGATTACCGCCGTCAAAATAATCTATACGTTCAGCGATACCCAGCTCTTTCGCCCAGCCACATATTATTTTTTTCCAGTTTTTCATGCCTGGATCTAACGGATGCACTTTGACCAGTAAGCGAGTATCCGCGTTAGCGTGTTTGGCAAAAGACTGCAACACTAGCCAAATAGCTTCTTCCAAACTATCAAATGGAGAATAGGAAACTATCTGGAAATCATTTTCCAGTTGCAGAGGGAATAAAAAATAACGCACACCATCGCTTTGCAATTCAGCCAATCTGCGAATTGCATGTTGATGCCCACGCTTAGCAAACAATAATCGTCTGCCGATGGAGAAATAATGCACTAACGGATGGTTACGTTTGTAAGGACGACGATAGTACGGAAACAGCCAGAAATAAAAGAAATTGGCAAAATGATAAAGCATGTCACCCCATGCCATAGTCCAGAAGCTATCAATATAGCGCTGCGCCAGCTCTGGCTTGGGCGCTTTGGCAGCCAAAGCCAATATGGCTTGCGGGTCTTTAGGAAAGTGCGAATCACCGCCCATGCCATCACGCTCAAACGCCATCCAGTCGGGGCGCAAGTAGCCAAAATCGGTCACCGTCACACGTATACCGCGCGCTTGCGCCAGCTTGATTGCATGCTGGTGATAGCTGCGCTGCTCACCTAACAGCACAATATCTGTTACGCCATTATTGTCATAAAAATTAGCGATAAACAGCGGCCAATCAGCCAGGCGACCACGATAATTCACTGTATTGGGTCCACGCCAGAACAACTGATCACCCAGGCATAAGTTAATCCCCGTGGTGCGACAACCCAACGCAGTCAGCCCACGCGCAACACGAGTAAAGAATGGCGACGGCAACCCCTGTAAAAACACCACATGCAAATTAGCCATTTTCATCCTTAAACCACTGATATGAGCGGCGCATCGTCTCGTCAAATTCTACGCGACTCACCCCACTGCTATCTGCGCGATGTGCCCGAATTTTCGCTGGGCTGTGTCCACATGTTTTGCCAAAAAACCGCACCAGCAAACGATGCAATAGTGGCTCATGACGAGGTGACAATGCTTTATGTACAGCTTCAAAAGCCCATGCCAATTTATCTGCAACCGTAAAAGGCAAATTGATCACCAGCCCCTTACCTGCAATAGCTCGGCGAAACACACGCAAAAATTCAGTCCAGTCCACATCATTATCATCACGCACGTTGTAACATTGCCGATGTGCAACAGGCGCAGTTGCCGCCCACACCACATCATCAACCAGATTATCTATATATACCAGCCCGGCATGGGTATGCCCGCCCGCTATGGTCAACATGACGCCTGATTTCAACTCCGCACCTATGCGCTCGATAAACTGACTTCTCGGCCCGATAACATTGCAAGGGCGTATGATGGCATAAGACATATTCGCTGCGTCGCCCAATGAGCGTACCAGATTCTCACCTTCCAACTTAGTCTTACCATAATCGAACTCACCACCTGTGGCAACACAAGTCTCGTCACACGGCGCATCAGGAAAGCCATATACATCAACCGTAGAAATATGTACCAAACGCGACAGATCAGGATTCACCCGTGCTATCGCCTGCATCAGATTACGTACACCCTGCACATTCACCGCTTCATAAGCCGCATACGTATCCCATGTTTTCACGTTTGCCGCACAATGGAATATCAGATGCACTTGACTGACCGCACTCGCCATTACCGCCTCATCAAGCACATCGCCGACGACGACTTCACATTGTTCACGCAGCAATGCAGACAGTTTCTGCGGATCGCGCACCAACACTTTCACTGCATAGCCATCATCGAGCAGGCGCTGCGCTAATCGGCTACCGATAAACCCTGTCGCCCCAGTGACCAGCACTAAATTATTCGTAGTGACTTGCATCTATGCCTTTAATGACCGAAAATCGGGTTGAAAAATTAACCTTACTACCACAATACTGCGCACAGTCCGACCCTATGCACACGCCAATATGAAAACAACAATATACAACAATATCAATGAAGTGCCGAAAGACCAATGGGACACACTGCAGAACGGTCACTCATGCACCTATGCTCACGAATTCTGGGCTATTCTTGAACGTGCAAAACTCAATGATTTCCGTTATCGCTATGCCATATTCTACGATGATAATGGCACACCACTCGCATTCACCAGTTTTTACACTATCACCACAGATATTGCCATTTTTGCGACAGGTGGACTGAAAACTACCATCGCTAAAATCCGCAAAATATTCCCTGGTTTTTTCCAGCTCAAAATGCTGGAATGCGGCACACCTATTACTCTGAACAAGCCGTTTGTTGCCAGTGACCACATCAGTGAAGTTGACATGATCACCGCGCTCAACAACATGCTAATGAGCCTGGCCAAACAACAGGGGCATTTCCTTATTGTTGTCCGTGACTTTGAACCAGAAACTGCAACTATACAACCTCTACTCACACAGCTAGGCTACCACGTAGTCGATAGTCTACCGACAACCTATATGGAAATAGCCTGGAAAACACCCGCTGCCTACCTTGCGGCGATGAAAAGCTACTACCGCAGCAAATTACTCAAGCACTTACGCATCAACGAAAAACAAGGCATACGCCATGAGCTGCACGATGATTTCGATCATCTCGCGGACACGCTATGCAACCAATGGCTAGTGGTACACAACCACGCCAGCGAATATCAACGCGAAATCCTCACCCCTGAATTCTATTGTGGATTTTCAGCAGAACTCGGTGCGCGCTCCAAAGCCATCCTGTTCTACCGCCAGGACGAACTTATCGGCCACGCTTTATTGCTCATGGATGGCACACTACTACGATGGCTGTATTTCGGACGTACTGATGCGGTGAACGACAGTCTGTACATCTATGTTGCACACAAAGTGGTTGAAACTGCCATCAACCTGGGCGCCACTCGACTAGAACTTGGGCTGACCACTTATCCGATCAAGAAAGACCTGGGTGCTTATATGTCACCGCTGAAACTGGCACTGAAAGCGCCGTCACGCTTGATCAATCCGTTTGTCGGCTTCTTCTACCCGTTACTCAATCAAACACCCGAGATTCACAACAAATCTATTTTTAAATAAGAGCAAGTTTAACCGGATATGCGGATTTCGTAATTGATTGATCTTATATCTGCTCTTTCTCAATCATTGAAATCAGGACAGCAAAGAATATCATCAGATGATACAATAAACCATGCAAGATGATCTTGGTATTGAAACCTTACTAAACCTTAATGATTATGTGATTAGTCAGGATGGTGGTTATTGGGTAAAAATTGAGGCGTGGACAGTGCTGGCGAACGATAATATTCCACATGGGATACGTTATTCTTTAACGCTGCATGAACCATATGGAAAGCGTATCTTAGGTTACGACAATAGTCATGCCATCAAGTTACCAAAGAAGTACAAATTTGCAGGGCAACGCTTACCCTATGATCATAAACATCGCCATGTTTCAGATCGAGGCGTTCCATATGAGTTCACAAATGCGCATCAACTACTTGCCGACTTTTTTGCTGAGGTAGATATTTTGCTGACGGAGTTATTAAAATGAAAACACTTACTATAGGAATTATGTCACAGGATAAAATTCGTGAGCGCGTGCTTGCTATCGCCAAAGGCGATATTACACCTGTTGAAAATGAACCCAAGATTTGGTTTACCTCAATGCGTTCTTTAGCTGAGGTATTGAGCGACGAAAACCGTGCATTACTCAAGGTGATTTTTGAACAAAACCCGCAGTCCATTAGTAGCCTGGCTGCCATGACTGGACGCAAATCAAGCAACCTTTCACGCACATTAAAAACCATGTCCAATTACGGCATTGTGGAAATGCGACGTGAGAATCACCATGTTCGCCCAATAGCAAGAGCGACGGATTTTCAAATACTGGCGGCTTAATTAAAAAATAAGCACCTTCAACCTAGAAACGGCAGTTGAACACGTTGAAGTGTGCGTTCATCGCGGTGCAGGGCAAGGCGCGACAAACCTGAATGGCTATTCCATTCAGGTGCGAAGCAACGCCGCCATGTGCCGTGAGGGGCGTGCAATTCAACGGGTAACGCAGTCACCAAACAGGTAACGGTGTCTGGTCGCTTTAAAGATAGCGTAATAACATTGGCTCAAGTTGGCGTTTATAGAGGTCTGTAGTGTGCTGACAGGCAAAACAGTTCTTCAAGAAGCGCCAAACCTGACGTGGGATTTTAGCGAGGTTTTGCCACATGGCGCGCAACAGAACGCCGCTATCCGTATGGTTGTAAACAGAAAGCTTCTTCTGGTGTTTTTTATCCTGAGTGTAGTCCAGTTTATCCAATGCCAAATCTTGCTGTCGCCGCATCAAGAATAAGCGCGTCAAAATGGTTGTGACAATCCCGAGCAATGCTTGCTGTTCGATCGCAACTGGACTTTTCCCCCAGGCTTTGGCTCCAGCCAAATCATTTTTAAAGGAATCGTAGTATTTTTCCTTATCCCAGCGGCGATGATAAAGGAACGCCACCACCCCGGGCAGTAGTTTTAGATCATTGGTCAAGTATTCGTAGTCAATCCCCTCCGGGGAGTGGAACCCGATCAAACGCCACGCTCCCTGAGAACTTTGCAATTTTACCGTTCGATCATATAACACCCCTTGGTGACTGGTATTGAGGACAATGGGATTTTCGTTCATCACGGAATACTTAAGTGTGGATTTCATGCGCGTGATGACGGTACTGCCATAAAGCTTCAGTCGCTGATCCCAGAAGCGTCCATCAATATAAGCGCGATCCACCACATGGATTGCCTCCTTCACCCGCAACCAATGCAATCCTTTCGCTTCTTCGTATTTTAAAACACGCATTTCCCCGAGAGAACGTGTTTCGGTAGTCACGGTCAGTGCGATGCCATGACGCACATCAAAATGGGACAGCAGCATATGGCCCTTTTGATTGTCATGGCCGCCATCAATATTGGGGTAGCGAGGGTGATAGTGTGCCGACTCTGTCTGATAGGTCGCATCCGTTGCAATAACTTCACGCGACCCGATTCCCTCTACATGAGCGAGCAAATCAGGCAAGCTATTTCGTGCCAACTCAACGAGTTGCACAACGGCTGGGCGCAGTATATCTCGACGCACAGGGGAAGCTAGGGCATCCGACCAGGTGGCGCGGGCAATGGGTGTAATCGACTGATTGGCATCAAAATGAAACAGCGTTTGAATATATTCACGTAACGAACTGGCATCAAGTATCTGTCGTAGACAACCTGACATAATTAAGGTCGCCATGGGGATAGTTTTGAAAATAGCATCGCTAAAGCGTGATTTTTCCAGTATCGTTGCCATCGGCGAAAACCATTCATCAAGTACGGTTCCAGTGAGGAAAAACGGTGCGACGTTGCGGCGATCAGCGCTCATAAAAATAGAATAAACAAGTAGTTGCGAATAAAAAATTCAAAATTTTTTTGCCTGATATGTCAAGCATTTTCTTTGTCTATTTCAATTGATTGCGCAGGGGCGAATAAAGTCTGCTTAACCAAAAAATTCATTTTTTAATGCAAGGAGCTTGGAGCCTGCTGAAATCCCGCTACAATCGACGTTGCAGATGACATAAGCATGGCTTGGCCAGACACCGTTACCAAATGGGTGACAGGTAAATCAACAAAACAAACCTTAAGCATGATGATGTTAACTCCGCAAATTAGCGGTCAACTGCCGTTTCTAGGTTCAGCCCCAGGGTGTTGCCGAGGAATGGAACGCCGCCGTAACGTCCCATCAGATAGCCGCGTTCCAGTGCTTCGTTCTTGCGCGGGCTGAACTCGGACAAGCTGACCAAGGCCGAGGTCTGATCATGGTCTTTTTCCACGAACCACACTTGATCGCGTCGGAACAGATCTGGTGCGTCCAGCAGTGACGTGTCGTGAGTAGTAAAGATCAGCTGCGCACCGCTGGTGTTGATCTCAGGGCGGTGGAACAGTCGCACCAGTTCGCGCACCAGCAAAGTGTGCAAACTGGTGTCGAGTTCATCTATGACCAACGTTAGTCCTTTACTGAGGATATCCAGCACTGGCCCGGCAAGAAACAGTAGATTGCGCGTGCCATTGGACTCGTCCATCAAATCAAACACGGCTTTGCCATGTTCGGTGACGTGGTGGAAGCGTAGCCTATGCTCCTCCATCGCTTCTGATCGCACTTCAGTTTTACCGGCCACCAAGTCAAAATGCACGGCCTGCCCAGGAACCTTACGTGTTTCCACATCAATGTCGGCGATACTGATATCGGCGGCAGAGAGGAAATTGCAGATGTCCTTGCGGTCGTCAGCCTGCTTAAGCATCTGGATAGACACCTGTGGACTGAGTTGGGCTTGCTCGTTGAAGATGACCAATCGATTCATGAACCAGTCGAACACAGGGCGTAATGCTTCGCTATTCAGTTGCACAGCCATCGATAGGAAGAGTGCATTAGGACGAGTGGCACCTTCCCACAGATTCTTGGGGCCTTTCAGGCCGGAACCGAAATCGTAGACATCCTTGCCGGTGTCGGTGTCAAAGTGACGCGTGAACCAGCGCTGAGGCTTGAACGCCTTGTAAACCAGCAGATGTTCACTGACGATGCGCTGTGCAGTCATAGCAAAGCCATACTGGTAGCGCACACCATCAAGCAGGAACGTAACCTCGAACTCGCTAGGCTGGCTGGTGGAATCGACATCAAGTCCGAATGGCTGCACTGCAAAGGTCTGACCAGGCTGGATGGCTGTCGCCGACTCGATCACCACGCCGCGCATGTATTGCAGCGCTTTGATGAAATTGGACTTACCGCTTGCGTTGGCACCATAAACTACCGCACTGCGCAACAGGGTTGGAGCGGCACTGATGCCAGTTGCTTGCGTGTTGGTGTCCTGGAGGGTCTTGTCCTTGGACGCAACAAGACTAAGCACCTGCTCGTCGCGAAGGCTGCGAAAATTCTTGACACGGAACTCTACCAGCATTGAATTCACCTTGAAAAACTAAAATATATACATATTATGAATATATATCGCAAAAATTCAAGTTATTTTTTAATAAATAACCATGCAAACTACACCAACCACCCACTACCGCACCCCAATAATCCGCCGCAAAAACAGCCTGACAAACTTACGCCACCAGGTTGTGCGCCCTCCCGTCTGCGCCAGCCAGGCAGACAATTCATCCAATGCCTGCTCTGGTGTAATCAAACGCTGACCATCACGGCTCAAATACAGCGGATACAAAATCAACACGGCCGCCACTAACTCGTCCAAACTCACACGTCGACTACGTCGAGCTATTGGCATCACATCCTGCGTCAAACCCCAGCCTGCATAAAATGGCTGACCGTAACAAGTCACAGGCTTACCACGCAACAGCGCCTCAAAACCAGCCAAAGACGTAATCACGTGCACCTCATCAACCATGGTAAGTAAATCACCCATCGCTACATCAGTCACCACCTCATCACACCAGCGAGAGGCGGTCTGCTCATTCTGACCCTCAGCGCGCAAGCGCGCGAACACATCAGGATGCGGCTTATACACCACATACGCCTCGGGATGTGCGGACCGTACTGCCTGCAATAATCCCATATTAGTACGCTCACCAGGCGCACCAAACGCCAACGATGCATCACTCTCTACCTGTCCGGGCACCAGGATCACTCGTGCCGCATTCGCAGGGCGCTCCCATTTTCCCGCACCTACATTGTATTTTGTCAGACCAGTCGCCACTACGCGTGCGCGCAAATCAACCGCTCTGGCAAGCATAGCCGCATCAAACTGCGTCTGTGCCAGCAACTGCTCCAAATCCGATATCCGCGTTGCATCGTAGTAAATACCTTGCTGATCGACTATCCACGACATTGGGCGCACCAAATCCGCACCCAGACCCACTGAGCGCAGAAAGCCATCTTCCATCCGCCACACCCGAACATCGGCAGCCACACCCTCAGGCACAGGGCGCATCCCCCACAACACCAAAGTCGCATCCGTCGGCAGTTTGTCTACGGATTCAATAAACACCACCTGGAACGCAGGGAAACACTGCTTCACCACAGGATGCTTCCAGTAGGGAAACTGATAAATGTAAAGTAATTTAGGCATTGGAGTATTGCTCGTAAAATTAATGATATCAGGAACAACTCGATACTAAAGCAATGCCTGGCGCTGCTTCAGCAAGAATGGTCGATCTATGTGTGACGCCAACTCTTTTAGAATCGCAGCACTAACCCAACTTTAACACACTAAAAAATATTCACTTTATTATCAACATGTTGTATTGATAAAAAAATCGGAGTGGCACTACAAGCTCGTCATTTTGGTCAAATGATCATTTTTTTAATGCCGCCAGGTGCAGGAGTTACTCCCAGTATTTTGTAGATATTCATCAGGTCTGGTTCAGCGACGGTGGTTTTGCGCACATGCAATGTGCTGCCATCACTGCGTTTGAATGTGGCAGTTACCCGGCGCTGTACGCCGAGTGTGGCGCGCAATCCTGTCCACGACAGGTGAATGCTGGCTGTTTTGAGTTTCGTGCGTATGATTTGTACCGCTTGATACGCCAGTGCGGTAATGAACAAATGCCCATCGACACGCGCTTGTTTCGAGTGGTGTACAGGGCGCAACCCCAATTCACTTTTCAGGGTGCGAAACACGCTTTCCAGATCGGTCAGCATCGTATAGGTACGCCACAACTTTTCTGCATCCCAATCCGTTTCGTTGCTGCGCAGGCAATACACGCCAGGGTGGGTCATCATGGTGCCGTCTATGGGCATCTTTGTCCACGTCAACTGGGTAGCTTGCTTGCCCGATTCATTTGCCGTGAGCTCAATCTGGTAATGCTGGCTGGCACCCCGGCTTTTTTCCTTGAGTCGCCCGATGCGCTCCATGAGTTTGTCGTAACGCTTTTCCCCTCGCGGCTTGACAAGGCCATCTGCCAGTTTTTGCAATCCCGCTTCGTATCCTGCAGCAAATCGTGCGAGCATGGCACTCTCTTTCTTCTCCCTCCCGACGGAGTGACAGTACAAACGAACTTCCCGCCCATCTTCGCTGAGTTCACGCTGAATCTGTAACGCTTCGCCCTGCCTGGTTTCAATGTCGATGGCACGCAATTCATCAAATTGCCGTGCACCACGCCGACTGACTACCAAATACCGGTAACCGTGTTCAACCAGCCAAACCAGATTCGCTTCGGTCGCAATGCCTCGGTCCATAATGACCAATGCACCTGTCGGTGCGTTCAATCCATCCAGCATGCCTTGCAGGGTGGTGCATTCGGCTACATTGCCATCAAACAGTTTCGTTCGTTTGAGAAAGCCGCTCCCGTCCAATACTGCACCCAATGTGACCAAGGGGCAATCACTGCGCTTTTCTTTGGAACGTCCTCGTTTGGCTTGCTCGTTATCCGCAGCGTCACCTTCGAAATAGGTGTTGGTCAAGTCATATAATGTGACTGTTTCATCCAAACAGAACAGTGAGTTGACCGCAGCATAAATATGCTGCTCCAGGCATTCGCGGTGTTTGATGAGTACGTCAGAAGCCTGATACATGCGCGTATGGGGCATGGCTTCGTAATCGAAATCGATCAGCTCACCCAGCGCGCTTTCCGCTCGTAACCATTTCCATGTCGACCATTCCGATGCGGGTCTCGCCATACGTCCAATGACATTGCCCAGAATCGCCGCTCGCATCACACCGTTGATGCCCAATTCGGTTAATTTCTCAACGAAACCGACTTCAGACAACGCATACAGTCCGAGATGCTCTATCCCTACAGCACGGGGTTTCGTCAGTTGCAGGGTATCAACATCTACCTCGTGAATATCCTGCGCAGGTTCAGTGACACCCCCCAAGTCAGCAGCAACTTGTTGCGGTATGCTTTCCAGCAGTCGTGCCGCATAACGTTGTGCGGCTTTTTCGAGGGATTCCGGTACAGACCCTGGCAGTAACACAGCCTGGCTGCCGTTCAATTCGTCAATTCGTTGACACAGCAATGGCCAATCATGCTGCTCAATCGGAAAGTGCCGCCCCAGATTCAACAAAGTGACTTGCCGTACTTTGCCACCGACTCGTTCAGAGCGAACGAGTCGGTGAGTGAAGTAGGATTCACCTGTCGTTTTGTTGTTGGTTTGGGTTCGTCGAATAAACATGCCGCGAGCGTACCAGAAAAACAAGGGGGAAAACCACTTTTTAACAGGCTTGAATAAAATATTATGGCACTACAAAACGGTTTTCTGAAACACAAAAAATGACAACCTATAAAAATCAAACGGATATATCAAAATCAAAATGCAAATCCGACGTTTTTTTGGGAATTGGCGTTAAAGTTGGGTTAGGAATGTGCTCTTACCTACTCTGCGTGGCGCTGCGAGGAACATCCCTGAACGAGCGTCAATAATGCCGCCGCCAGCCAGCACATCGCAAAACTGCGTAGCTAGCTGAGGTCTATGAAAAGAAAATTGAGCCATAATAAGCGCCTTAAGCAATGGATTATGCCAAATTATACAACTTTACATAATTTATGTAAATTTACATAATTTGGCATAATCCACGCTTAAACAAATAGTAACAGCCACACCAGAAATAATTCGCAATATCGCAAACACACTCCCGCCAACCTTTCCTCAACATGTGTCTCAACCCATACTCCATGGGTTAACAGATTCGGCAAAAAAACTAGCGGCCACCCCAAACACTGTCACATAACATGTGAACAAATCCACATTCCCTCAATGCCTTTCAACCCTCGCCCAATCGCGCCAGCAAACCATCCACTTTAACAAAATGCTCACCCCAACTCGGCGTCTTGAAATGCGATATCCGCTGCAACTGCGCTGCGCGTGATTCGCTATTCGGCTGTGCATAATCCATCACCCGTTCTGCCCAGCGCAGCCCATCCAGCGGGTCAATATATTCAGGAATATCCGCAGCAATCTCATGAAACACCGCCAAGTCACTGGCAATTACCGGCACACCCAACGCCAACGCCTCGACTAGTGGCATACCATAACCCTCAACAAAGGAAGGGAATAACAAGGCTCGCGCATGATGCAAATAAGTCACCAGCATTTCATCCGGGCAATCCGCCAGCTCAATCACAAACCCCTTAAGCACAGCGCAACGTTCCAGCAAATCCACCACATTCTCACATTCCCAGCCCCGCTGCCCTATCACCACCAAGCGCGGCGCGTGTTCGCCAAATTGCTCCACCAGACGCCGCCACACTTGTAATAGCAGCACATGATTCTTGCGTGGCTCTATGGTGCTCAATACTACAAAATACGGCGCATCCACAGGGCACGTACTCGCCACACAATGCGCGGGACCAGGCGCTAACAACCCAACCACCGCAGGCGGCATAGGTAATTGTGACTGCGCGGCGAACTGGCTCAAATCATCCAATGTCGCCTGCGAATTCGCCACCACGCCATACCCCAAAGACAACACATGACGCATACGCTGTCGATGCTTCACATCCTCACCCGCACGACAATACTCAGGGTGCGTAATCGGGATCAAATCATGCACCACAAACACAGGACGCACGCCCAATTTACGCAACATCGCCACATATGCATCCTCATGCAAACCCGTATGCCCCGTATTCAGCAATATATACCCCGCCACATCCTGCAACCAGCCGCCAGCCAATATCCCCCGCGCAACAATCCACACCGCACCACGCGGCTGCACGGGTGCCGCCAGCCAGGCAAACAAAGCCGCCGACTGCGCGCGCGGCAACACCCACAACCGCCCCGCCCAGCGCACCACCGCCTGAGCCTGCGCGCCAAAATGCTGTACATATGCCAGCCCGACCCTATCCACCCCAGTTGGCAAACGCCCATCCATAAAACGGCTCACCAAACGAGTGACGTCAATTAATATTTTCATTACTATCCCCACAACATACGAAACAATTAATGCCGATTTTGCAAAAAATTATTAAATCACGGCAGCTGTTGGGCAACATGCTTAACGCGCAATATCTCTATCGTTTCGTTCTGTATCCAGTAAATCACCAGGTAGTTAGAATGCGCCACGAGCTCACGCGTGCCGCGCTTGCGGCCGAGCCTAAAAGATTTTGGATATATCCGTAATTGCGCTGCTTTGTCCTCAATCTCGTTGGCCAGCTTTTCGGCTGCATCCGGATTGTCACGAGCGATATACGTTACGATATTAAGCAGGTCTACTCTGGCCTGTTTTTTCCATGCCAGGTCAAGCACGTTTAGCGGCCCGTGCATTTGCGATTACCGCTCTTACATCTTTCATCACGGTATCATGCGAAATAGTGGGGCTGGTATCGTCGATAGCCTCCTGCACCTCTGCTTTTAGCCATTTGTTATAGGCGGCGGCTTCATGTGCGCTTTTCATCGCTTCGGATCGGTCTGGCCTGTTGCGGGTTGCTTTAAGGGTATCGGGGTCATAGTTCACAGCATCCACATCGAACCGGGCAATACCAATCCCCTTGAGATAACTCACCAGCGTCTCAAACTTACGGAAGATCCGCACCTTGTGACTACGTTGCGCGGCCAAGGCACGCTCAGTCATGCCGTATTTCACCAGGATACCCCAGCCGCCATTCTGGCCGACGATGCGCGCACTGTGAACGGCACCGGCTTCTGCCAGCCGGGAAAGGGTAGTGTGGTCTATGGTTTCGGTGCTCATGCTTTTCTCCGTGCTATTGCGGTTAATATAATGGTTATCTTACTCGCAATTAATTGAAAAATGCAATACACGCTTTGATTGGCCGCGCTCGCGATTTGTCATAACACCCGCGACATGACACCCCCATACACCCATACAAACTCGCGGGCGTGAACCCACCAACAACAGCAGACATAACGCAACCAAAATGTAATATAATCACAATACAATGAGCAATTCGTAGCTGTATCGTACGCACACAAAATAGGAACAACCTTGAATAACGCAACAGCCAACATCATCGACCGCATCAAAAATATAAATCGTTTATTCCTATTCTCCGTCGTCATCCCCACACTGCTATCCACCCTCTACTTTGGGTTGATTGCTTCCAATGTTTATATTTCCGAATCCCGATTTGTGATTTACAGCCCAGGGCAAAATTTCAGCGCATCAGGGCTAGGCAGCTTATTAGGCAACATATCTGGCAACAGCTCCAGCAACGCTACTTACGCCATCCATGATTACATAGACTCATGGGACGCAATGCGCGAGCTTGATAAAACCTACGACCTCAAGTCCATATACGGCAATCACCAGATAGACATTTTCAATCGATTTGGTGGGCTGCTCTACCCGTTTGTCAATAACGTTGAGCTGCATCGCTACTACCAATCCAAAGTGCTAGACAGCATAGACAGCACCAGCAACATCAGCAAGCTCACGACCCGCGCCTACAGTGCAGCAGACGCGCAAAAAATCAACACATTCCTGTTACAAAAAAGCCAAAATCTTGTCAATCAGCTCAATACCGATGCCCGACAAAAAGCCGTGCTCTATGCACAAAATCAGGTCGATATAGCCAAACAGAATTTGCGCAATGCAACCATCAACCTCGCCCAATACAGAAACGCACAAAAAATCTACAGCCCACCCGAACAGTCAGCGCTACAACTGACCATGGTAGCCAAATTGCAAGATCAGCTTCTTGCAAGCAAAAGCCAGCTCGAAGCTATCCGCAGCCGCGCCCCCAATAATCCACAAATATCATCACTTGAAGGTAATGTTCGTTTATTAGAAAGCCAGATCAACGAACAAACAGGCAAAGTGAGTGGCTCAAGCCAATCCATGGCTAGCAAAGATGTCAAATACACCGGTTTACAAGTTGATCAAGTGATTGCACAAAAACTACTTGAAGCAGCCGTCACCTCATTTGAGCAAGCCAAAATCACCTCGCAAAAACAAGAATTCTACTTAGAAACCATCAGCCAGCCCAATTTGCCCGATGCCTCGCAGGAACCCAAGCGTTTTCAGAATATATTAGCCACACTCTTGGTATCGCTTATCGTATGGGGCATATTAACCATCGTTATAGCGGGTGTAAGAGAGCACCATGATCGCTAGACCCAAAACCAGCTTCTGGTATCAACTCGGCATACAGCGTCGCGTCATCTGGGCGCTGGTGATGCGTGAAATGATCACCCGCTTTGGTCGTGAGGGCTTGGGCGTATTGTGGCTGGTAGGCGAGCCTGCAATGTTTATTGTGGGCGTCATGATCATTTTTTCCCTGGTTGACCAAGCTCACGGCGGCATCTCCGTAGCCGAATACCTCGCAGTAAGCTACCCCACCATCATTTTATGGCGCAATACCACAGGGCGTGTCGCCAAAGCACTTGAGGCTAATGCCGCACTGTTACACCTCAACCCCATCCGCCCGGTTGATTTATTTTATTCGCGCATAGTACTTGAATTTTCAGGTGCCATCGCCAGCTTCCTGATTCTCTACCTTGTCTTCGTCGCCATCGGCATTTGCCAATGGCCAGACAACGTATTGCTCATGACATTCGGTTACTTTATGGTGGCATGGTTCTCGTTTGGTTTTGTACTCATCATGGGCGCACTCTCCGAATTAAGCGAGACCATTGATCGGGTATCACACATCATCCTGTACCTCATGCTACCGTTCTCAGGGATATTCATGCCTGCACACCTCGTGCCAGATCAATACAGAGACCTGCTCTTACTCACACCGCTCATCAACACTGTCGAAATGTTCCACGCAGGCTATTTTGGTGACCGCATGGTCACTTACTATTCCATCCCCTACACCATGTCCATCAACTTGCTGATGACATTTGCAGGCTTGTTATTGGTCAACATCGCCATACGGCGCGTGAAGTTGTGAGATAGCCATGTTCCAGCTCACCAACGTCTATAAAAGCTACCCCATACACCACGGCAAGTCTGAGCGCATGGTGCTGAAAAACATCAACCTGCGCGTAGAAAAAGGCGAGAAATGGGGCATCCTGGGCAGAAACGGCGCAGGCAAATCCACCATGATCCGCCTCATCAGCGGCGCAGAATTTCCGCGCTCGGGTCACATCACCCGCGACATGACCATCTCCTGGCCACTTGCGTTTGGTGGCACCTTCCAGGGCAGCCTCACAGGGCGGGATAATGTCAAACTCATCTGTCGCGTATATAACATCGACTTTGAAACCTGCATCGCCTTCGTCGAAGAATTCGCCGAGCTGGGTGCCTACCTGCGTGAACCCGTCAAAAGCTATTCTTCAGGCATGGCTTCACGCTTGGCATTTGCCATATCCATGTCAGTGGAATTTGATTGCTTTCTGATTGATGAAGGCATGTCGGTGGGTGACTACCGCTTCCACCAAAAGTGCAACAATGAGTTGTTTGAAAAACGCGGCGACCGCGCCATGATAATCGTCGCGCACCAAATGGATCTCATCCGCGCGCATTGCGACCGCGCCGCCGTGCTGCATAACGGCGAGCTCACCGTATATGGCACAGTTGAAGAAGCCATAGGGATATATAATGCCTTATAAATTCAACACCAGCATTACATCCCAGAGAGCAGTGATGATTCACAAACACTCAGCATCAGCAAACCTTGTGAGTAGAAGATGAGCACGCTAAAATTATTTGAAAATAATCAGATACGTTCCCTATGGGATAAAGAACAGCAAGCCTGGTTTTTTAGTGTCATCGATGTGGTGGGTGTGCTTTCTGGTTCGACAACACCGCGTCGCTACTGGACTGATCTCAAACGCAAATTAACACAAGAATCTGGCTCCGGCCAACTGTACGAAAAAATCGTACAGTTGAAACTCGTGGCACAAGATGGCAAATCACGTGTAACAGACTGCGCCGACACCGAAACCTTGCTACGCAACTTTGATCAGGTTGATGCGTTTCACTTCTGCCATGAGAGTAAAACATGACCAGCCAACTCCCTACCCTCGCCAAACTATTCGCAGAACACAGCGGCAAAGTATCAGATAAATGGACTATCTATATCTCCGAATACGATCGGCTATTCCAGCCCTATCGCAGCCAGCCTGTTCGTCTGCTTGAGATCGGCATACAGAATGGCGGCTCACTGGAAATTTGGAGTAAATATTTCACCAAAGCGGCTAAATTTATCGGCTGCGACATCAACCCGGATTGCGCACAGCTGCAATTTGACGACCCAAGAATCACAGTGGTCGTGGCCGACGCCAATACCGATGAAACCCAGCAACATATATTAAAGCTATCACCAGATTTCGACCTGATTATTGATGATGGCTCGCATCAATCCGGTGATATTGTCCGTTCGTTTGCACGTTACTTTACCCATCTTAATGACGGCGGGCTGTACATCGCCGAGGATCTGCATTGCAGCTATTGGCAGGATTTTGAAGGTGGCCTATTCCAGCCCTACTCATCCATTGCTTTTTTCAAGCAGCTTGCCGACACCATCAACCATGAGCACTGGGGTATTGATAAAACCCGCACTGAGTTGTTGCGCAGCTTTAATCGCCAATACAACACTCGGCTTGATGAAGCATCCCTCGCGCATATCCACTCCATCGAGTTCATCAATTCAATGTGTGTAGTTCGCAAAGCGATACCTGCCGATAACGTGTTGGGGCAACGTTTTATAGCAGGCAGTCATGCGCTGGTATGGGACGGTGCTCTACAGATTAATAGCAGCAGTTGCACACATCCGGACCAAAGTGCCAACCCATGGACAGCAAGAGAAATGTCCATCGAAGAAGAGTTAACAGTACGTATCCAGGAGATCACCAGTCTCAATCAAACCATGTCCGAGCGCGACGGGGAAACCGCCGACCTAATCAAGACCGTATTAGCGCAAGATCAAAATGTTTTTCAGAAAACATTTGACGCGGTATGGTATGTAAAAAAATATCCTGATATTGATCCAGCGATAGTTGACCCCTATCAACACTACATCCATTACGGCATAATGGAAAGACGCATACCCTCCGCCGACCTTGCTGGCTTTGTTCGCAACGGACTGCTAGCGCGATTGGGTGAGCTTCACGCCCAATCCAATCAAGCCAAGCAACAAGCCGAAGCCCAACAGCGCCAGCTGGTAGAACAAGAAAAAACATACACCGAGCACGAGCAAAGCCTCAGTCAGCAACTGCAAGCGATACATCAAGAGTTGCACCACTTGGAACAAGCGCGCGCTCAACGCGAACAAGAATTTGCCACACAACTACTCGCCATCCAGCAACAAGCCGACGCAGACAAAAACGAATTAAGCCAACAGTATCAAACACGAATTGAGACAATACAACGCCAACAAGCAGAACATGAATGGCTCGCCGCTGAACGCATCCAACTCTTAAATCAGCAAATTCATCATTTACAAACAGAACAAATCACACGAGAACAAACCCATACAGCAACCCTCACCGCATTGCACCGTGAACTGACCGCTCAAGCTCAAGAACAGGCGCAACAACAGGCTCAACGCGAACAAGAATTTGCCACACAACTACTCGCCATCCAGCAACAAGCCGACGCAGACAAAGACGAATTAAGCCAACAGTATCAAACACAAATTGAGGCAAATCAACGCCAGCAAGCAGAACATGAATGGCTCACCGTTGAACGCATCCAAATCTTAAATCAGCAACTTCATCATTTACAAACAGAACAAATCACACGAGAACAAACCCATACAGCAACCCTCACCACATTACACCGTGAACTAACCGCCCAAACGCAACAACAGGCACAGCGCGAACAAGAATTTGCCGCACAATTACTCACCATACAACAGCAAGCCGACGCAGACAAAGACGAATTAAGCCAACAGTATCAAACACAAATTGAGGCAAATCAACGCCAGCGCGCGGAGCATGAACAAACGCTCAATACGCAATTGCTCGCAAAGCAGGATGAATTGACACAACTTAGCCAACGCTGGTTAGATGCACAACAAGCTTATACGCAATCCGTGAGCCAACTTGAACAACAATTACAAACTATGCGCACCAGCTATATATGGCGCTGGACGGCACCATTACGGTCTTTTGCCCAACTATTTATTAAAAGTGACGCAAGTTTGCAAGAAGACCTGCACGACAGTAATGATATGGTCCCGCACACACTGAGCTTGATGCAAGACGGAACAGTCATCAATCCGCTTCAGTCAAGTCCACAAGTGGATATTCACGAACAATTGACCATGAACAACTCAGCGCCAACATCAGGATCAAATATGTCAGCAAACCGAACCCCACGTATCGCTCAAAGTATTGTTGAACTTCTTTCTTATTACGATGAAGAGTTTGTTCATTACGCATACCAAACACTATTGGGAAGAGCACCCGATGCAGAGGGGTTACGTTATTACTTGGCTCGTGTACGGTCAGGTGTGAGTAAAGTAGAAATACTGACTCAACTTCGCTTGGGTACGGAAGGGAAATCGCGGCAGTTAAAAATCACTGGGTTGGATAAAGCAATTCGACGCCACAAACAATTGAAAACACCTTTACTTGGTTCATTATTACGGGTCTCTGGGGTGAGCGAATTGGGTAATGCAGATCAAAGCTTGCGTGCAGTTGAGAATAAACTCTACGCGCTTAATATACAGATACGGCAGGGGTTGTCGGAGGTAAGCCGCTCATTGAATCGATTGCAACAAATAGAGATTCCTTGTGAAGACGTAATGAAAGAGACAAAAAATTTGGTGCCAGATTTAGACGACGATAGTATCTTTACCTATCCCACTGAAATGAACTCCAAACCGTACGATCCAATTAATGATAGATATCATGCAACTTTGTCTGAAATTAGCTCACGTCTTAGAACACCTGATAGTGGCACATCAAACAGGTCTATGGAAAAGGTAAAGATATCTATTCTTATGCCTGTCTACAAAGTACCGTTACCTTTTCTCACGAAAGCTATTGAATCAGTTCAATATCAAACTTATACCAATTGGGAATTATGTATCGTAGACGATGGTTCTAATGATATAAATTTAACCAAATATTTAAATGAGGTTGCGCATAAAGACAGTAGGATAAAACTGGAAATAGCTAGCAATAATAGAGGTATCGCAAGCGCAACAAATGCCGCCATCTCAATGTCAACGGGTGAGTTTATTGCATTACTTGATAATGACGATATGCTAACAAACGATGCATTGTATTGGATTGCATCTGAAATCCAATCATACCCAGATGTAGACTACATCTACTCTGATGAGTGTAAAATGGATGAGCATGATGTACCAGTTGAACTGTTCACCAAACCAGACTGGAGTCCAATCGCACTATTTAACTGCATGTACACGGGTCATCTATCTATCTATAGGAAAAAGGTTCTAGAGCAAGCTGGTCTCATGCGTTCCGCATATGATTTCTCTCAAGACTATGATTTGGCACTGCGTGTTTCAGAGTTAACGAATAATGTACGTCATATAGCAAGAATACTCTACGGGTGGCGGATGATTGCTGGATCTGGCGCGCAAGGTGACAAACCTTATGCACGAGCTACAAACATTGCAGCGCTACAAAATGCTACTGAACGGCGAGGCTTTTCCGGTGAAGCAGTCGCAGAACCGAGTGCAAATCATTTTAGAGCCGCCCCTGTATGTATGGAACAAATGGTATCTATTGTTATTCCATCGGACAATTTGAAAAACATCCAAAACACAGTAAACTCAATTAAAGAAAACACAATATATAATAATTTCGAAATTATAGTAGTGACTAACTCAGGCATAGTTAATTCATGCCGAAAAGTTGATTGGTCTTCAGATGTTTTGTGGGTGTCATATGATAAGGAATTTAATTTTTCAGAAAAATGCAACGTAGGTGCTGAGCAGGCATCGGGTGACATTATCGTTTTTTATAATGATGATGTCAGAGTGGTAAGCAAAAATTGGATTGAAATGATCTTGGAATGCTTCATTCATACGAACGTAGGTATTGTCGGACCAAAACTTCTATATGAAAACTACCTAATTCAACACGCTGGCATGGTCACTGGTGTTCGTGGTTTAGTTGGAACTGCTTTTCACTGCCTACCTCATGAAACGAGTAAGCATTTCAATGCCGCACTTTCCTTAAGAGAGGTTTCATTGATATGTGGAGCTTGCCTCGCCATTAAGCGAAATGTATTCAATATCATAAATGGATTCGATGCGGTTAATGCCCCCATTTCCCACTCAGATGTTGATTTGTGTTTTAGGGTGCGTGAGGCTGGATACGCTTGTTTGTACACTCCTCATGCCACTCTAATTCATATTGGACATATGTCAATCGGTGAGGCGGAAAAAAAATCAAAACCCATTATTCAGAAAAAAGACAAATCTGATATTTTTCTCTTACGGCAGTGGGGGAAATATACCTCCTATGATCCTTATTTTCCGCCCGCAATGCGAGACATTCTTTATCATGACTCACCGGAACTTTGGCAATTACATGCTAATGTTCCGCCAGCACCTGCTGGTGGGAAAGATGTATTGTTAATTTCTCACGACTTATCGGGTAGTGGCGCGCCTCGGATTGTTTTTGAAATGGCGCGAGTATTACGTGACGCCGGACATTTTGTTGTAGTGGCATCACCAGAAGATGGGGTTTTTCGAGAACAGCTCAATGCTCTTGGTGTTCCGGTTATTATTGATGAGTTGTTATTGCGGCGACATGCATCACTTGAAAAATTAGCAATAAATTTCGATCTGGTAATTGCAAATACGGCAGTTACTTGGCCTGCAGTAAAACAGCTCGGGGGCATAGTTGACACATTTTGGTATATACATGAAATATCTTTACTCCAACATCTTTTTAATATTCAACCAGAAATTAAAGAAGCTTTTCAACACGCCAAAAAGGTATGGGTCGGTAGCGACCATGCGGCAGCACTAACTATTCCGTATCGCCCAGACACAGTTATACTCAAATATGGTGTTAATCCGCTATACACCGCTGAAAATGAACTGCCTGCCATCCGACTACCCTTACGCGTATCACTCTTCGGTTCCTATGAGCAGCGAAAAGGACAGGATATTGCAATTGCTGCCTTTGCAACATTACCGCCCGAGTACAGAAATAAACTTCGTTTGAATCTATTTGGTCGGATTCTTGATGAAAATCTATATCAAATGGTTGCCCTTTCATCACGCGATCTTCATGAGGTTACCTTAAAAACCGAGATACCTTATGAACGATACATTGAAGAATTATTAGCCTCGCATGTCGTGCTTGTAGCATCTAGAGATGACACATTACCCTTTGTTTCCATTGATGCCCTTGGTGCAGGCAAAGTGTTGATGTGTACGAACACTACAGGAACCTCATCATATATTGAGCATGGAGTCTCAGGTTTTGTCTCTTCATCACCTGAGCCATACGCAATCGCCTTGGTTTTGCGAGAAGCCATAGATCGCATGTCTGAGTTAGATGCTATTGCATTAAATGGCCGGAAAGTATTTGATTTGGAATTTTCTGTTTCAGCTTTTACTGCTGCTTTTTTTAATGCATGTGACATTAATTAGGATGAATATTGTAATTTTGGGTGGAGGTGGCTTTATTGGATCTGCGATTGCAGATCGATTACTACTTGATGGACATCATTTACGTATATTTGAACGCCCGAGAGTCGAACCGTATCGTCAGTTTTCTGGAACTGAGCAAGTTGAATGGACAACTGGTGACATACTTAGTGTACACGACATAAGTCATGCATTAGAAGACATGGAATTAGTTATCCATCTTGTTTCAACCACTCTCCCAAAAGGCTCAAACGACGACCCTATTTATGATGTCCAGAGCAATTTAGTTGGAACGCTACAAATACTGAATGCTATGGTCGCAATGAACATACGAAAAATCATATTCATTTCGTCTGGAGGTACAGTATATGGGGCACCACAATACTTACCTATTGACGAGGTTCATCCTTGTGAACCACAGGTTTCTTACGGCATTACTAAACTCGCTATAGAAAAATATCTAAATTTATACGAAAAAATTTACGGAATTAAAACAGTTACTCTTCGGGTTGCCAATCCTTTTGGTAAGCGGCAACGGGTCGAAACCGCTCAGGGTGCTGTTAGCGTATTCTTGCATAGAGCTATGAACGGACAGCCGATTGAGATATGGGGTGATGGTCGCGTTATTCGGGATTATATTTATATCGATGATGTAGCTGAAATATTCGCTCACGCAGTTAGTTACAATGGTTCAAAAAGCATTTTCAATGTTAGTCAAGGTGTAGGTACCAGCCTGAATGAGCTTGTTGGTATTATTGAGGAAATTTTGGGCCATACAATTGAAAAGCGTTATCTCCCAGCTCGTAATTGTGATGTACCGATAAGCGTGCTATGCAATAATCTAGCGCGACAAGAGATGGGATGGGCTCCCGCAGTATCACTTCGTGAGGGCATTAAACTCACCTCAGAATGGATGTTAAAAGGGCTGACCCATATTGTAAAAAATGATTAATCAAAAACAATTAATCAACGACGTCAGAAAAACACTCTTGCCTCCCCCACCGCCATTCGTGCAATGGCTGGAGCGGGTGTTGCGGCTACTGCCTAGCCAATTCCACCCCGTCCAGCCATTGCCCGTTAACGATGTCGTGGTCATTAATGCAGACAATGGTGATTATTATGCCGCTACCGATCATCCGTGCTTTCAACTAATCCCTGAATCGCCCCCCCCCTCTGCTGGCTGGTTTTTGCTTGAAGCAGCATTGGTGCGGCACGGCGGCAACCGTATTGCAAAGCTGTATGTTGATTTGGGGTGTGGTTATATTGAGGACGACAGTATTTTTATCCCTTCAAATCGCAGGGGTTCCATCACCGAGGTGGTTTATCTGCCGCAGGGCTTAAACAATGTACGCTGGTCACCAATGGAAAGCAATGGGCGATTTACCCAAAGCGCACTGATTTTTCATCGCATTACTGCGTTAGAGAGTTTTTTTCGGCGTGCCTGGCGGGTGTGGTCGGATAGCTGGCGCTTACGGCATTTATCGCTTATCGAACGCAAACAGGTTAGCTGGTATCGCCCCTTGGTAAATCTATCAGCCGCGTATGCATGGAGTGCCGATTTGCGCCGCGCGAATTCAAGTACGACAGATTACGCCAGCTGTATTCAACGTAACGACACGCTCACGGCGGATGATGTGATTGCGATCAATCAACACATTCCGCGATTAGCACTTAAGCCCGTGTTGTCTATCCTTATGCCGGTATTTAACCCGCCTGTGGATTTTTTCATTGCGGCTTTGGATTCGGTGCTGGCACAGCACTACCCTTATTGGGAGCTATGTATTGCCGATGATGCCTCGACAGATAGCCATACCCACGAAATGATAGCCGCTTATGTTGCCAAAGATAAGCGTATCAAAACGGTATTTCGCCCTGTAAATGGCCACATATCTGCCGCATCGAACAGTGCACTGGCATTAGCAACAGGTGAGTTTGTGGTGTTGATGGATCAGGATGATGTATTGCCAGCCCAGGCTTTGTATCATGTCGCGGTGGAGATTAACCGTTACCCTGATGTGGCTCTGATTTATTCGGATGAAGACAAGATAGATGAATTGGGATACCGTTCTGAGCCGTATTTCAAATCAGACTGGAATCCTGATTTATTTTATTCGCAAAATATGTTCTCGCATCTGGGCGTTTACCGAACATCGCTGATGCATGAGGTGGGTGGTTTCAGGCTAGGGTTTGAGGGTGCACAGGATTATGATTTGGCGTTGCGCTGTATTGAACGCATCAACAACCCTAAGCAGATTCGGCATATCCCCCGCATACTTTACCACTGGCGCGTGCATGCAGAAAGTACAGCATCATCGTCAGATGCCAAGCCTTATGCCATGATTGCGGGTGAACGTGCAATTAATGCACACTTCGAACGCCAAGGTGTAAATGCCAAAGCAGAGCTGATTGTATATGGTTACCGTGTACGTTACGCCCTGCCTGATCAGCTACCCTTGGTAACGCTGATTATCCCCACCCGCGATCAAGTGGATGTGCTGAGGAAATGTATAGAGAGCCTGCAAACCAAAACCGACTATCCTAATTTTGAAGTGCTGGTGTTGGATAACCAAAGCAGCGACCCTGCTACGCTGAAATATCTAGCTGCATTGGGCAAGGACAGCCGCTTTAAGGTTATCCGATATGATGCGCCGTTTAATTACTCGGCCATCAATAATTACGCGGTGACTTTGGCCAAAGGTGAAATCATCGGCTTGGTGAACAATGACATTGAAGCGATACACGCCGACTGGCTGCATGAAATGGTCAGCCATGTACTGCGCCCAGAAGTGGGTGCAGTGGGGGCGAGATTACTATATTTCGATGGCACAATACAACACGCTGGAGTAATTTTAGGGATAGGTGGTTTCATAAGCCACGCGCATAAATTTTTTGATGGCAATGATTGGGGTTATTTCGGTCGCGCAAAGCTCACTCAAACTCTTTCCGCTGTGACTGCCGCCTGCCTGTTAGTGAGAAAGTCAGTGTATGCGCAAGTAAATGGTTTGGATGAAGAAAATCTGACCGTATCTTTTAATGATGTGGATTTTTGTATTAAATTACGGGAAGCAGGCTACCGCAATATTTATACCCCGTATGCCACGCTGTACCACCACGAATCGATAAGCCGAGGGCAAGAAAACACCCCGGAGAAACAAGCCAGATTTTTAAGCGAATTCACCTTTATGCAAAAAAAATGGGGCGATTTGCTAAAAACTGACCCCTATTACAACCCTAATTTAACGCTAACCACCGAGGATTTTGGGTTAGGTAACCATGATGTCAAATCACCGCATCATGGATATCCATTAAAAATAAATTAGAACCACTTACCGAAGGAAATAACCTTATGATTTTAGTCACTGGTTCAGCCGGTTTTATTGGCTCTAACTTTGTTCTCGACTGGCTCGCACAATGCGATGAGCCTGTCATCAATCTGGATAATCTCACCTACGCGGGCAATCTTAAAAACCTGGACAGCTTGCAGGGCGATGCGCGGCACATATTTGTTCACGGCGATATTGGCGATAGCGCGCTGGTTGCGGATTTGCTCAAGCGTCACGCGCCGCGTGCAGTGGTGAATTTTGCTGCTGAATCGCACGTTGATCGTTCGATTCATGGCCCAGAAGATTTCATTCAAACCAATATCGTCGGCACTTTCCACTTGCTCGAAGCTGTGCGCGGTTATTGGAATATGCTAACAGGCGAGGACAAGGCGAATTTTCGTTTCCTGCACGTTTCTACCGATGAGGTTTACGGTTCGCTAGCCAAGGATGAGCCTGCTTTTACCGAAATGCATCGCTATGAACCGAATAGTCCATATTCTGCTTCTAAAGCCGCGTCTGACCATTTGGTACGGGCTTATCATCATACCTACGGCTTGCCCGTGTTAACGACTAACTGCTCCAATAACTACGGGCCGTTCCATTTCCCGGAAAAACTCATCCCATTGATGATAGTCAACGCATTGGCAGGCAAGTCATTGCCGGTGTACGGAGATGGTATGCAGATACGCGACTGGCTATATGTCAAAGACCATTGCAGCGCGATACGGCGGGTGCTGGAAGCCGGACAACCAGGCGAGGTATATAACATCGGGGGCTGGAATGAAATGCCGAATATCGAGATTGTGAAGACCGTATGCGCCTTGCTTGACGAGCTACGCCCACGCTCCGATGGCAAACCTTATAACGAGCAAGTAACTTATGTAGCCGACCGCCTCGGCCATGATCGCCGCTATGCAATTGACGCGAGCAAAATCGAACGTGAACTAGGCTGGCGACCCGCAGAAACTTTCGCCACAGGAATACGCAAAACCGTACAATGGTATTTGGATAATGCCGACTGGGTGGCGAATGTGCAATCGGGTGAATATCGGGATTGGGTAGGTAAACACTATGGCGAGGTGACGAGTGCCTGAATTAAGCCGTTTTCTTGGTATTATTATTTTTATGAACTGGGTTGATCACCCATTACCGCATTTCCATGCGCGTTATGGTGACTATGAAATTACAGTTGAAATTCAAACGGGTGTAGTCCGTGGCACATTCCCTAAGCGTGCGTTACGGGCGACACTTGAATGGTTAGATTTGCATCAGGCTGAGTTGATGGAAGATTGGCAATTAGCACAAACGCGCAAACCATTAAAACCCATTGCCCCTTTGGAGTAATTATTATGTTTTTACATACAGAATATGTTGAGCCACGTTTAGGTTATAAATTATTTGTCCAATTTAACAATGGTACTTCGGGCGAAATTGATTTATCCAATGCACTATGGGGCGATGTTTTTGAACCACTGCATGATGAACGTTTATTTATGACCGCTAAACAGGATGCCATCATGGGCACGGTGGTTTGGGATAACGGCGCTGATTTCGCACCTGAGTATTTATTTGAGTTATATACACAACAATCTGGCTTGGCTGCATAGGATATTTTTTGAACATTTTACTCTTGGGCAAGAGAACGGACAAGTTGGCTGGAAGCTACAGCGCAGCCTTGCACCTGCTTAATAGCGACGCATACATAATTGCAGCATGTCTGCACTATGCTTGCGGCAAAATTTAAATTTCATTTACTTGGATTACCCCCATTGAAACCAATTACCTCAGTTAATTATCCTTTAGTACGCACCTTACTCAGCTCGTTGATTATTGCGTCCAGTCTTAGTGGCTGCGCTTCCTATCCAGACTGGCTGCCATCATCTGGCCCTAGCCGTCAGCAAGTATTAGAGAGTACCGATAGCCCACGTGTAGAGGGCATACAAATCGTTGATATTGATGATGCCGTTGCGCGCAAGTTGCTCGCGGATCAAAAAAAGGCCTTGTTTTCTGAAGCATTCGACAACACAAACCACCTAGGCTATGTCATTGGTGCTGGTGATGTCATTGAGGTATCTATTTGGGAGGCGCCGCCCGCGATGTTATTTGGTGGCGCGGCAATTGATCCACGCATGGGGCCTTCAACCACGCGAGTAACGACTTTCCCTGAGCAAATGGTGGGCAGTAACGGGATGATTAATATTCCTTTTGCTGGGCAAATCGCATCCGCAGGCAAAACGCCACAACAAATTGAAGCTGAAGTCGTACAGCGCTTAAAAAGCAAGGCAAATCAACCACAGGTGCTGGTACGTATTATCCGCAACAATACGGCCAATGTTACCGTGGTCGGCGAGGTCGGCGCGAGTACGCGGATGCCACTTACCGCGCGTGGCGAGCGGTTACTGGATGCGCTTGCTGCTGCTGGTGGCGTGCGTCAGTCAGTGAACAAGATGACGCTGCAAGTAACGCGTGGCGATAAAGTGCAAGCATTACCGCTGGATACGATTATTCGCGACCCGAAGCAAAATATCGTTTTGCAGCCGGGTGACGTGGTCACGGCGTTATTCCAGCCACTGAGCTTTACGGTACTGGGCGCAACAGGCAAAAACGAAGAAATCAATTTTGAGGCGCAAGGGATTTCACTGGCGCAGGCATTGGCACGAGCAGGTGGTTTACAAGATTCACGCGCTGATGCGCGCGCGGTGTTCATTTTCCGTTTGGAAGATAGTAAAGCATTGAACTGGAAAACACCGCCTAAAACTACGCCAGATGGTAAAGTGCCTGTGGTTTACCAACTTAATCTGAAAGACCCAGCGAGCTTTTTTGTCGCACAAAGCTTCCCGATTGATAACAAAGATGTATTGTATGTATCCAATGCGCCAGGTGCTGATTTGCAGAAATTCTTGAATATTGTGGTGTCGGTGATTTATCCGATTGTGAACGTGGGTACGATTAAATTTTGATCAGCGGTCACGTATCAAAAGACAATCGGCTCACACAGGCAAAGTTTCTGTGCGTAGATTGTGGCTACGAAAATAACGCCGATGTGGTCGGCGCGATCAATGTTTTAGAGCGGGGATACCGCTTGTTAGCCTGTGGAGAGTCGGCGCAGTCAGGTCGCTCGATGAAGCAGGAACCCACCGAAGCGACCTCGCAAATCACCGCGTAGCGCCGTAGGAATCCCCTTCCTTCTGGGAGGGGAGGATGTCAAGTTATTTGTCTAACGCTGGCAGATAAACGTATTACATTTTTGTGCTAATATTAGGTATTACTTTCATACACAAGGAGATTTGCATGCATGCCACGACGCTTTCATTTCGAGCTGGCGATGAATTCGCCCAACAAACACGCTCTATGGCTAACGCCATCGGCCTAAAGAGTTCAGATTATATCCGCCAGGCGGTTAATGAGAAAAACGAACGGGTGATGGCTGAGCATATTGCCATGCTGTCGAGAGAACTTGCCGCCGAACACCTCTCTTTTAATGAATCACTCGAAGGCTCACTGGCAGATGGCCTTGACTAATGTTTTGCGGGGACAGGTCTGGGAGGTCAACTTCGAACCGCAAACGCACAAAGAAGAACCAGGCAAACGTAATCGCCCAGCCTTGGTCATTCAGACCGACCTTTTAAATGCGAATGGCCATCCAACTACTATTGTTGTGATGGGAACCACTAACGTGAAGCGAGACAAAGACTACTTTCCGATTCGTATTGCTTTGATAAATCAACCAGGACTAACTCAGGACACGGATTTGCTCATCGATCAAATCCGCGCCATTTCAAACCAGCGTTTTATGGGCGATAAACCGCTGGCGATGCTGAGCACTAACCACCTGAAGCGTGTTGAGGAGGCGCTTAAGCTGCTAATTGGTAGGTAAAGAGGGGTGGATAGGCTGCTGATTTGAGCAATGGATTCCTGGCAATGACTCAGGACAGCACGCACCCTAGCCGCTCACGACTACAAAATAGCTGATGCAAAAACCGCAAATCATTTCAGCACAATGCATGAGCTGACAGGCATACTATGGAACGCGACGTTTGCCTTTATTAAACATTGGCGATGAGCAATATATCACTAACAGAAGATCGAATCGAATGGCAAAAAAAGTAGCAATTATTGGAATGGCTTTTCGTTTTCCCAGCACCAACAACGCTCACTATTGGGATGACCTGCTAGCTGGGCGCGATTTGGTAACTGAGGTGGATGCCGAACGTTGGGCGTTGGATACTTATCGTCATCCTGATAAAACCCATCCTGGCACCAGCTATACCTTTGCAGCGGGTTCAGTAGGTGATGTATCTCAATTTGATGCTGGATTTTTCGGCATTTCCCCGCGCGAAGCTGCACTGATGGATCCGCAGCAACGTTTGCTGCTGGAAATGAGCTGGGAGGCGCTGGAAAACGCGGGCGTGAAGCCGTCTTCTCTACGCGGAAGTCGCTGTGGCGTGTATATCGGTATCGCCAGCAACGACTATGCTTATCGTTTGGCTGATGACCTGAATACCGTCGATTCCACCACCGCCACAGGCAATACCAGCAGTATCGCGGCCAACCGCATTTCCTATGTGCTGGATTTGCGTGGCCCGAGTATGGCGATAGATACCGCCTGCTCGTCGTCTATGGTGGCGTTTCATCAAGCATGTCAGTCTATACTTTCAGGTGAAAGCATACAGGCACTCGCAGGCGGCGTCAGTCTGCATTTACATCCTTATGGTTTTATCACCTTCTCTAAAGCATCCATGCTGTCCAAACGCGGACGCTGTCAGGTATTTGATGCTGCAGGTGATGGCTATGTGCGCTCTGAGGGTGGCGGTGTATTCCTGCTTAAGGATTATGATCAGGCGATTGCTGACGGTGATCGAATTCTGGCGGTAGTGGCAAGTTCAGCAGTCAACACCGATGGTCGTAAATCTGGCCTGACCGTGCCTAGCGCGAAGGTACAAGCTGAGTTGCTCACACACGCTTATGCAAAAGCAGGCATCGATCCTGCAACTATTGATTATCTTGAAGCACACGGCACGGGTACCGCTGTCGGTGACCCGATAGAAACGCGCGCAATTGGTGAAGCATTAGGCAAACGCCGCGCCAAAAATAAACCTTTGCTTATTGGGTCGATTAAAAGCAATCTCGGTCATATGGAAGCAGCCTCAGGCATTGCTGGCCTGGCCAAGGCGTTGCATTGCATCCAGCACCGCGTTATACCTGCAACAATTGGCGTGAAGACACTCAATCCCAACATTGATTTTAATGATTTGAATGTGGAAGTCGTCACTGAAAATCGCCCATTAAAAAAATCCGGCAAAATTATTATCGGTATCAATTCGTTCGGTTTTGGCGGTGCTAACGCTCACGTCATTCTGGAAAGCCATGAAGTCCCCAAAGCCAAAGCACCCGCTTCCCCGAAAAACACCGACCTGCCCATCATGCTCTCGGCAAAGGACAATGCCGGACTCAAACAAGCTGCGAGTGAGTTTGCGGCATTCCTGAATTCACAGTCCAGGACAGCGCTTTACGACATCAGTTACAACACGATTTTTAACCGCGAAGCGCATAGCCATCGCGTTGTGCTAACGGGTACGACACCTGCTGCCATTGCCAAATCTTTACTTGCCTTTGCCAATGACGCAGCTAACAACAGCGAAGTACAAACTGGCATTGCATTAACCAAACCTGCTGGCCCAGCCTTCATCTATTCAGGTAATGGTTCGCAGTGGGCGGGCATGGGTAAGCTATTGCTACAAGAATCCGCCCTATTCCGTACAACTATCCGTGAAATTGACGCACTCTTCCGCCTGTATGCTGATTTTTCGCTGGAAGATGAGTTAGCTGGCAAACACGGCGACGACCGCTATGAATTAACTGAAATTGCGCAACCCGCCTTATTCGCATTACAAGTCGGCATTACCCGTATGTTGGTACAACGGGGTATTACGCCTGTTGCCGTAGCTGGTCACAGCGTTGGCGAAGTGGCGGCGGCTTGGGCGTGTGGCGCATTATCGTTAGCTGATGCCGTAGCCGTGATCTATCACCGTAGCCATGCCCAGGGTACAACCAAGGGCGAGGGTCAGATGACAGCGGTAGGCTGCGGAATTGCCGATGCACAAGCATTATTAACATCAATCAAAAGCACATTGGCAATAGCGGGGATTAACAGTTCTCGCGGTATCACCGTTGCTGGTAATGCGGACCAACTTACCCAACTCGAATCCGCTTTATCAGCTCGAGGCATTCCTTACAAACGTCTACCACTGGATTATGCTTTCCACAGCCCAGCCATGGATGCGATAGAAACCGATATTAAACATACGCTTAAGCATGTCAAGCCTGTCGCATCAACTATACCGTTTTACTCAACGGTAACAGGCCAATTGCTGGATGGACGTAAACTTGATGCTGAGTATTGGTGGCACAACATACGCAAACCTGTCTTATTTGAACAAGCCAGTAAGCAAATACTAGCCACGGGCACAAATATTTTTATCGAAGTCGGCCCTCATGCAGTGATGCGTGGTTATCTTAATGACGCCATGAAAGACAGCAATACTGAAGGATGTGTGATTACCACATTAACCCGTCAGGATGATGCTGCAGATCGCGTCTGGGCAGCAGTTAATTCGGCCATCATTGCTGGTGCATGCATAGACTGGACTAGCTTGTTCCCTGTATCAGGCAAATTCATCAGCTTACCTAATTACCCGTGGCAGCGTGAGCGTCACTGGCATCCCGTATCAGCTGCATCGATGGGCTTGTTGAGTCGACATAAGGTTCATCCGTTATTAGGTTATGCGCTGCAACAACATGTGCTCACTTGGGAAAATCAACTCGATACACTTATTCTACCTAGTTTGGCAGATCACGTAGTCGGCGAAGCAACGGTGTTTCCTGGTACTGGTTTTGCAGAGCTGATGCTGGCAGCAGCACTGGCATGGAAACCCTCCGAATTAGCTGAAATTGAAGAGTTGGAAATCCGTTCACCGCTGATACTAAGCGACGAACACGCCAAAACCATACGCATAAGTATCGCCACACAAGATGGCAGTGTCAGCATTGTTGGACGCGATCAGGCGGGTACAGAACCGTGGACTACACATGCGGTAGCGCGCATATTGAGCGAACCCGGTGATATTCTGCTAACGCAGATTGCGCCAGATATTCCAACCCGCCAACCTGACTTTGATCATATCAGCCATGATGCGCTGACCCGTGCTGCAGGACTGAATTATGGCGCTGAATTTCAACGTATAGCGCATGGCTGGATCGATGGCGTGACTGCATTTGCAGTCTTTTCCCCTGCCCTGTCTGCATCTGATTTAGCCCAAACACACCTCCACCCCGCTATATTGGATTGCACTTTCCAGCTGATTATTCAATTACTGAAAGATGATTTGGCGCTATTTGAAGGCATTGCGTTTGTTCCCGTTAAAATGGGTCGCATCGCTTTCCGGCAAACCGGTGCGGCACCTCATAGCGCCCAAGTAACTTTATTGAACCGTTCACCGCATTCACTAACAGCTGAGTTTACGGTTTTTGATCAAAACGGTATCGCCATTGCGGTTGTCAAGGAAGCTCGCTTCCGTAGTGTGCGTTTACAAAAACAGGCAGCGGATCATTTGCGTTTCCTTGATTTTCACGCAACACCGGTACCCCATCCACTCACACCGATTACAGCCAGCATTAGTTTTGCTGAAATACGTACCGCACTAAAGGGCGTGGTGCAACAATGCACACAACAGCAGCTATTTGATCGTTATGCCTTTGAGGTTGAACCATTACTCGATAGCTTATGCAGCGGCTTCACTGTGCAGGCATTGCAACAATTAGCGGATAAGACTGGTGTGCTCACCAGTAAGGCAGTCACAACATATCAGCAATCCGCACCACAAGCGGCGCCCTATTTCACGCATTTGTTAACAATGGCAGAACAGGATCAGGCCATTACTGTTAGCAAGAATGGCTGGGACATTCCAGTCAGCCAGGCTGATAGCATATTGCCGATAGATATTTGGAATAGTCTGGTAGCAGATTACCCTGATTACTTTCAAATCATACACAGTGTAGGACGTATAGGCTTACATTTGCCAGCCTTACTTACTGGCGACATTAATCCAGCAAAACTGGCTTCTGATGCATCCTCACTTGCGGCATTAACCCGTCTGGCACTAGGCAAATTAGGCAAACAACAACTCACGGCCAATGTACGTGACTGGATTACTTACAGCTTAAAGCTATTGCCTGCGGGTCAGCGTCTGGGTGTACTGGAAATCAGCGCAAGTACACCACTGTTTGCCACTGATATTTGTGCACAACTGGATTTCAACCGCAGTGATTACACGTTTGCCAGCCCTTCTGAATCGGCACTGGAAGAGGTTGCCTCATTACAAGAACATTATCCTCGCTTCAATACCAGTCTGATCGACGCTGCCACGACTACCCCCGCATTTTGCCAACTGGCTATCGTGCAACTTGATTTTAGTACCCCTGAAGAAGCCATACGCGCGCTCAAATATGCGAATTCGCAATTGATTGAGGGTGGCAGCCTGTTATTGATAGGTCAACATCCATCACGCTGGATGGATTTTGTGTTTGGTTGCCAGGCCAAAGCGATAGCAACAGATACAGCCTGGCATTCTGCACAACATTCTGCGCAATTTTGGCAGCAGCAGTTGCAAACATTGAATTTTATCAATGCCGAACACCTGGATTTAATACCCGATGCACATGCTGGTCCCTATTTGCTGATAGCACAAACCGCAGCCAAACCAATTTCGGCCACACCCTCTACTCTGGCACGCAACTGGCTAATACTGGCTGATAAAACAGGCTATTCCGCACAACTAGCCAACTTGCTAACAAAAAAATTGTCAGCCTATGATGCCCAAGTCCGCATCGCCCGTGCAGGCGATAGTGCGCACATTGCATCCTTATTGCTCGACACCACAGCTCAGCTTGACGGTATCATCTATCTAGCGGGTCTTAATACGGTGACTGATACTCCTGTAACCCTGCTCGACTTGCAGGTTGAACGTTGCGCCAACGCCGTAGCCATTATCCAGGCATGTGAATCGACCCAGATCAATACCACTTGCTGGTTAATTACTGCCAATGTAAGCACTGATCTGCTTTCCGAGTTTGAGCAGACTAGCTCTTCAACCGCTTCGCTGCCAGATGCTACATTGTGGGGATTTGGCCGCACTTTGATGAATGAGCAATCCAATTACGCGATACGCATGGTTGATCTGCATGCTCCAGATAAACTGGAAACTGTTGCCAACGCATTGAGTCAAGAATTCATGCTGGCTGATAAGGAAACCGAGGTTATACTCAATGCACACGGTGCACGTTACGCGCCACGCCTGCGACTTGAACCGCGCCCAGTTGCAGCTACAGTAGCACCACTTACCACGCCCACTTTACGCCTGGCTTTCCAGACACCGGGACAGCTACGTAATTTACGTTGGGAAGCTCACCCTCGCGTCCCACCTGCTGCACACGAAATCGAAGTCGAAATCCATGCCACGGGTCTAAATTTCAGAGACATCATGTATGCGCTCGGCATGCTCTCTGATGAGGCCATAGAAAACGGATTCGCTGGCCCGACACTGGGACTGGAATTTGCTGGTGTCGTGACCAATGTAGGTATGCAAGCCAATGGTTACGCTGTGGGTGACCGTGTTGTTGGCTTTGGCCCGTCTAGCTTCAGTAACCGCGTAATTACTCAGTCCAGCGCCATTTCACTGATACCTGAAGCCATCTCATTTGCAGCTGCAGCAACTATACCTAGTACCTTTTTAACGGTTTACTACTCGCTACATCAACTTGCCCAGCTACAACCTGGCGAAAAATTGCTGATACACGGTGCGGCAGGCGGTGTAGGCATAGCCGCAATACAAATTGCTAAATGGATAGGCGCGGAAATCTACGCCACAGCAGGATCCGATGAAAAGCGTGATTTCTTACGACTGGCTGGGGTTGAGCACATTTATGATTCACGTTCACTGGCTTTTGCTGATGAGATACTCACCGACACAGCGGGTGCTGGCGTGGATGTTGTGCTCAACTCACTGGCGGGCGAAGCTATCAACCGCAATTTCCGCGTGCTAAAACCGTTTGGACGTTTCATCGAGTTAGGTAAGCGCGATTTCTACGAAAATACCAAAATAGGCTTGCGACCATTCCGCAACAACATCAGCTATTTTGGTGTTGATGCTGATCAGCTCATGCAAGTCCGCCCAGATTTTACCCGCAAACTATTTGCTGAAGTGATGAATCTGTTTGTTGATGGCACTCTGCATCCACTGCCCTATACCGTATTTGAAGCCAACGACATTGTTGACGCTTTCCGTTATATGCAACAAGCCAAACAAATCGGCAAGATAGTCGTCACATATCATCAACCTATACATCAGCACCATTGCTCTATCAAACCCGCAAAACCACAACTCCAACTCAATGCCAATGCGACTTATCTTGTCACAGGTGGAGTCAATGGGTTTGGTCTAAAAACCGCCGAATGGCTGGCTGCCAAAGGTGCACGGCATTTAGTATTGATTAGCCGTAGAGGGCCTCAATCAGTCGAAACACTGGCCAGTATTGCGCAGCTGAAGGAACAAGGTGTGCAAGTATATGCTACTGCTTGTGATGTCACCGACTATCAAGCACTGAGCATGTTATTGCAACACATCGCCAGCACCATGCCACCACTTAAAGGCATAGTCCATGCGGCGATGGTAATTGCAGACGGTTTAATCCGCAACATGGATGCTGCACAGATCCAGCGTGTACTTGCACCAAAAGTACTCGGCGCATTGCACTTACATCAACTGACTGAAGCATTAGCACTGGATTATTTTATAATGTTTTCGTCAGCAACCACGTTATTTGGTAATCCTGGGCAAGGTAACTATGTGGCCGCCAATGCCACGCTGGAAGCACTCGCCCGCAATCGCAGAGCTGCTGGATTGGCCGCAACTTGTGTACGCTGGGGTGCAATTGACGACGTAGGCTTCCTCGCCCGTAATGAAGAAATCAAGGATGCACTGCAAGGTCGTATGGGTGGTGGTGCACTCAACTCTGCTGTTGCCCTAGACGCGCTAGAAAGTATCTTAATTGCTGACCGTTCTGGGTTAGGCATACTGGAACTAGATTGGAAAGCGCTCGCGCGTTTCTTGCCCAGTGCCAACTCGGCCAAATTCAGTGAGATGGCACAACAAGATCAGGACAACAATGCAAATACAGATAACGGTGCAGATATGCAGCGATTACTGGCCGAGCTAACCGATGATGAATTGCAGATCGCTATCATAGCCATGCTCAAACAGGAAGTTGGCGAGATTCTGCGCGTTGCGCCCGATAAGATCGATGCCAACCGCTCTATCTACGACATGGGTCTGGATTCATTAATGGGTGTGGAGTTGGTCGTTGCATTGGAATCTCGATTTGGCATACGCCTGTCGGTGATGGCATTGAGCACCAGCCCAACCATAGCCAAATTAGCTGAACGTCTGATCACACAATTAAAAGGTAGCGATAAAGTAGAAGCCAGTGCGGTACAACAGCAGGTTGAGCAAGTTGCCGCACAGCATGGGACAGAAATGACTGCAGAATCAGTGAATAATCTAATGCGTGATGTTCAGACCAACAGCACAGCTACCAACAAACGGATGATAAGCTGATGGCAAGCAAAGGGATAACTGGACTTACCGCACAGATCAAGGACAAACTGATACAGCAGGCACTCGAACGCAAGCTGCGTCAGGTTGAGCAGCAGACAGATGCACCGTTAGCCAAATCAACCCAGGCTGACAATATCCCTGAGCAACACTACCGTTTTTACCTTCATCCAGGCTATCAACAACTGCGCATCATCAATGATGGTGCAGCACGCATGGGGATCAGCAATCCATTTTTCAAATTACATGAGGGTATTGCTGGCGCCACCACTAAAATTGGCGGTCGTGACTATATCAACTATGCCAGCTATAACTACCTTGGTTTGTCTGGTGATGCCCGTGTAGCCGATGCTGCCAAACAGGCGATAGACCAATACGGCACATCTGTTTCTGCCAGCCGCCCGGTGTCAGGCGAACGTCCGATACATCGTGAGCTGGAACACGCTATTGCTGAAGTTTATGATGTAGATGACGCAATCGTGTTTGTCAGCGGCCACGCTACCAACGTCACGACCATAGGCTATTTATTCAACGCCAAAGACCTCATCCTGCACGATGAATTCATTCACAATAGTGCCTTACAAGGCATGGTGCTGTCCGGTGCAAAGCGTCTGTCATTCCCACACAATGACTGGCAGGCGCTGGAAAAAATCCTGGGCGAACAGCGTCACCATTTCGAGCGTGTGCTGATCGTAATTGAGGGCATCTACAGCATGGATGGCGATTACCCTGACTTGCCCAAGTTTGTTGAGCTAAAGCAACGTTATCGGGCATTTCTGATGGTAGATGAGGCGCACTCGTTCGGCGTCATGGGCACGCGCGGTTTAGGTATACGCGAACATTTCGGCATTAATGGCAAGGATGTCGATATCTGGATGGGCACGCTGAGTAAGTCACTGGCAGGCTGTGGCGGTTATATTGCTGGAGAAACTGCATTGGTCGAACACTTGAAGTTTCTCGCGCCAGGCTTTCTCTACAGTGTTGGTATGCCACCACCCGTTGCGGCAGCATCATTAGCCGCATTGCAGTGCATGCTGGATGAACCAGCAAGGGTCACCACACTGCAGGCACGCGGGCAATATTTCCTGCAACTGACCAAAGCAGCAGGCATTAACACAGGCACCAGCGCAGGCTATGCCGTCATTCCTGCTATTGTTGGTAGCTCTATCAAAGCTGCACGACTATCTGCTGCTTTATTCCAGCACGGTATTAACGCGCAACCCATACTCTATCCAGCAGTTCCTGAAAAATCAGCGCGACTACGGTTTTTCGTCTCAAGTGAACATACCGAAGCACAAATCGCCCACACCGTCGAAGTGCTGGCGACGGAACTTGGACGGCTATAAACATGGCAATTAATTTTGCCCAGGCATTTTCCCAGTTAATTGCCCTGTTCAAACAACCGCCTTATCCTGTAACACATCGCCCCTATCCAAAATTACGTCACTTCATACTCGACGTCATGGCAGAAGGACGTCGTAAGAACACAATTAATTTATTGTTTGAAGCCGATCTCGCAAAAATACGTACACATCTGGAAAAGCATAATACACAGCAGGGTATGCGTATTTCCATGACGACTTACATCGCCAAAACACTGGCCTGCGCAATCAATGAAGACAAATCCATACAGGCATATCGACATGGGAAATCCAGACTGGTCATCTTTGATGAGGTAGACCTGGCAATCATGGTCGAGCGCGAGGTAGATGGTCACACCATGCCCATCACACAACTAATACGCAACGCTAATCAAAAATCAATTGACGTCATCGCTCAGGAAATTCACGTGGCAAAAACAGCCCCTGTTGGTGAGACGGGACCTATGACAGCATTGGAAAAGTTGTTTTTCTCACTACCCACCTGGCTACGCAAACTCGTCTGGATAGAAATCCGGCGTAACCCACATTCATTCAAACAGGTTGCGGGTACAGTAGGTATTACGTCTATGGGTATGAACGCAACAGGCCCTGCAGTGATTATACCCATCACCCCTATGACCCTGACTTTGTCCATAGGCGCAAGTTACAGTAAAGTTGTATTGGATGACGGTGTAGCAGTGGAGCGTGATTTCATCCAGATGAATTTAGGTGCCGATCACGACATCATAGACGGCGCGCCTCTGATGCGCTTTGCTGATCGTTTCAAGCAAAAACTGCAGGATGGTTCCGTACTGTAGTCCTTGGGTCGCATCAAAATTTTCAACGACCTCCAATGTTATCGGCAACATAAGGTCACGCTCCGAATTCAGGCGATGTAGGCAGCAATTTAACTGGGCTTCGTATCAGTCTGCAGGTTAACTTGATCTGGCACCCCACCGCTACTTAACCCAACTTTAACACACTAAAAAATATTCACTTTATTATCAACATGTTGTATTGATAAAAAAATCGGAGTGGCACTACAAGCTCGTCATTTTGGTCAAATGATCATTTTTTTAATGCCGCCAGGTGCAGGAGTTACTCCCAGTATTTTGTAGATATTCATCAGGTCTGGTTCAGCGACGGTGGTTTTGCGCACATGCAATGTGCTGCCATCACTGCGTTTGAATGTGGCAGTTACCCGGCGCTGTACGCCGAGTGTGGCGCGCAATCCTGTCCACGACAGGTGAATGCTGGCTGTTTTGAGTTTCGTGCGTATGATTTGTACCGCTTGATACGCCAGTGCGGTAATGAACAAATGCCCATCGACACGCGCTTGTTTCGAGTGGTGTACAGGGCGCAACCCCAATTCACTTTTCAGGGTGCGAAACACGCTTTCCAGATCGGTCAGCATCGTATAGGTACGCCACAACTTTTCTGCATCCCAATCCGTTTCGTTGCTGCGCAGGCAATACACGCCAGGGTGGGTCATCATGGTGCCGTCTATGGGCATCTTTGTCCACGTCAACTGGGTAGCTTGCTTGCCCGATTCATTTGCCGTGAGCTCAATCTGGTAATGCTGGCTGGCACCCCGGCTTTTTTCCTTGAGTCGCCCGATGCGCTCCATGAGTTTGTCGTAACGCTTTTCCCCTCGCGGCTTGACAAGGCCATCTGCCAGTTTTTGCAATCCCGCTTCGTATCCTGCAGCAAATCGTGCGAGCATGGCACTCTCTTTCTTCTCCCTCCCGACGGAGTGACAGTACAAACGAACTTCCCGCCCATCTTCGCTGAGTTCACGCTGAATCTGTAACGCTTCGCCCTGCCTGGTTTCAATGTCGATGGCACGCAATTCATCAAATTGCCGTGCACCACGCCGACTGACTACCAAATACCGGTAACCGTGTTCAACCAGCCAAACCAGATTCGCTTCGGTCGCAATGCCTCGGTCCATAATGACCAATGCACCTGTCGGTGCGTTCAATCCATCCAGCATGCCTTGCAGGGTGGTGCATTCGGCTACATTGCCATCAAACAGTTTCGTTCGTTTGAGAAAGCCGCTCCCGTCCAATACTGCACCCAATGTGACCAAGGGGCAATCACTGCGCTTTTCTTTGGAACGTCCTCGTTTGGCTTGCTCGTTATCCGCAGCGTCACCTTCGAAATAGGTGTTGGTCAAGTCATATAATGTGACTGTTTCATCCAAACAGAACAGTGAGTTGACCGCAGCATAAATATGCTGCTCCAGGCATTCGCGGTGTTTGATGAGTACGTCAGAAGCCTGATACATGCGCGTATGGGGCATGGCTTCGTAATCGAAATCGATCAGCTCACCCAGCGCGCTTTCCGCTCGTAACCATTTCCATGTCGACCATTCCGATGCGGGTCTCGCCATACGTCCAATGACATTGCCCAGAATCGCCGCTCGCATCACACCGTTGATGCCCAATTCGGTTAATTTCTCAACGAAACCGACTTCAGACAACGCATACAGTCCGAGATGCTCTATCCCTACAGCACGGGGTTTCGTCAGTTGCAGGGTATCAACATCTACCTCGTGAATATCCTGCGCAGGTTCAGTGACACCCCCCAAGTCAGCAGCAACTTGTTGCGGTATGCTTTCCAGCAGTCGTGCCGCATAACGTTGTGCGGCTTTTTCGAGGGATTCCGGTACAGACCCTGGCAGTAACACAGCCTGGCTGCCGTTCAATTCGTCAATTCGTTGACACAGCAATGGCCAATCATGCTGCTCAATCGGAAAGTGCCGCCCCAGATTCAACAAAGTGACTTGCCGTACTTTGCCACCGACTCGTTCAGAGCGAACGAGTCGGTGAGTGAAGTAGGATTCACCTGTCGTTTTGTTGTTGGTTTGGGTTCGTCGAATAAACATGCCGCGAGCGTACCAGAAAAACAAGGGGGAAAACCACTTTTTAACAGGCTTGAATAAAATATTATGGCACTACAAAACGGTTTTCTGAAACACAAAAAATGACAACCTATAAAAATCAAACGGATATATCAAAATCAAAATGCAAATCCGACGTTTTTTTGGGAATTGGCGTTAAAGTTGGGTTAGCTAATCTATATAAATAATCCACGTCCAATGGGATGGGTGGGTTGAATGAAGTTATGTTGCGTTTAATTTCCTGCATACTGACATGAGTGGTGGTAGATATTGTCATTACATCCACCCCTCATGGTATTGAGCTAAACGCGCTTTAAGTTTCATGATTAAATAATTGAACAAATCATCTGCACCCACCCATTCAGTTTGTTTAAGTGTACGTGTTATCCATACAATCAAGGCTTCTTCATTGTTTTTACACTGGGAACAACCCAGTACAAATGGTAGCTCTATCCCATGATGTATTTGGAATACATACTTCAGGCTTTCTACCAATCGTGCCATGACTTGTGGGTCGGTTAAATTAATGTCATCTATGCTGTACTTATAGGATGGTTGCTTTAATGACACCACAGATGTTCGCGTGATTTTATCCATGTTGAGCCACCTCATCGCTAGTTAATAACTGATCCCAATGATGTACTTCTGTCGCTACTCGTTCAGGGCTGAGTGCTATCCCTGAGGTGGGTGGTGTAATTTGTATGCTAGCGGCTATCAGGCGCTCCATAGCTGATCCATCTTGCCGTGTTAAATTGGGTACATAGCGGGTATAAACGGTAAACAACATTTCAGTATTGCTATGCCCCATTTGTTTAGCAATCCAGGTCGGATTCTCCCCTGCTCCCAACCACAATGTCGCCGATGTATGGCGAGTCTCATAGGGGCGTCGATAAGGAATACCCAAATACGCTAGCAACGGTGTCCATACTCGATGCAAGAAATTAGAATTGCTAATGGGTTGCCCATCTCGCGTTACAAATACGCATTCATACAGGCCCCCCTGTGCTTGTTTATGTGCCATTAGGGCATCATAAACCAACTGGTTCATCTCAATTTCACGCTGAGAACCATCGTTTTTGGTATATTCCCACTGTCCATAGCTATGTGTTTCACGCACGAGTATCTGGCGCTTATCAAAATCAACATATTTCCACTTTAAACCATCGATTTCACCTGTACGCATACCGGTAAAAAAGCGAACAATTAAATAAGCCCGCCAATCAGCCCGTACATGACTGATTATTTTATTTACCTCTTCCACCGTGAACGGCTCTATATGTACTTTATCCTCTTTAAGTGGCTTGATACCACGATAAGGCGTGTTAAAATCATAGCGGATGGCTGCTTCGTCAATAATCATCTTGAATAATTTCAGGAATTTATTGATGGTCTTAGGCTTTAATTTTCCGTTTGCAGATTTGGCGATCATTGAGCGGAATTTAAGGATATCGGCTTTGCCGATGCAGCCAACCATCATTTCCCCAAAATAGGGATTCAGTCGATTATCAATATAAGCCTGATAACCCTTGGCTGTACTACTGCGCCATGTAGGCCGTAACTCATCAAACCATTGTGCAGCAAAATCCTTAAAATAAGGTGTCGTAGGAATCACAGGAATATCCGTTGATACAATGGGCTGAACCACCACAGTATTGATTTCCTGCAATCGATTCAACATAGGACTGTTTGGAAAGTAACGCGCGTAGTCAAATTTACCAGAAGCAATTTCAGCTTCAATCTTGGTCATGACTACACTAAGCTTTTTACGATTAACGGGCGTGTCTGTTAATGATGTATATTCTCTGCAGCGCAATTTCATAAACTGAAAATCAAAATATAGATTTCCTGTGTCTTTTTTTACACGAACATTAGCCATAACATACACCTCCATTACTCATAGGAATGCTGTTGTGAACTGGCATGTGCTGCGCCATATCTTCTTCTATGTGCTCCCATATAAACAAAATTTTACGTTGGCTGAATGGTCGAACATAGTGCCGACCTTCAATTAGAACGCTGTTCATTAACACTTGACGAATTGTTCTTGGGTTGTACTTGATTCGTTGTGATAATTCTTCTGTTGTTAAGTATGTTAGTGACATATCAACTCCTTCTTGTATAAAATGAATGACTTTAGTTCTTCTCAGGATTTTTTTAATCTCCTGTAGAACATATTAATCAATAAAATAGCATTTGTAAAGCAATTTAATCTACAGGAGGTTATTTTTAATGATTAAGTGCCATTTATCTCGAATGATGGGCGAAAAAAAACTAAAGATTTCTGATCTAGCTATGGCGACGAATATAAATAGAGGCACGTTGACGCGGTTATATAAAGAAACCATTACCCGAATTGACATTGAAGTAATGAATAGCCTCTGTGTGTATTTTGAATGTGGGATAGGAGATTTATTTGAGTACAAACCTGATGATCCATCAGGTATTATTTAGTCTTTTATTCATTTTGTCTGTTATTCAAACGTTTTAATAACTTGTCTCAGATTTGTCCCTAATTTGTCTCTACAGGATAAAGGCCAAACGAAGCTAAACATTATTGCGCATCAAGATAGTATCAATTTCAATTGCAACAAAATATGTAATACACCCCGCAAACCTCATCAAATAGGCATCTGTGGGTTTTTATTTAGCAAAACCACTTGCGTTTTATCCAGTAATCTTTATAATGCGTATCTTCAATTCCCTGATAGCTCAGTTGGTAGAGCGACGGACTGTTAATCCGCAGGTCCCTGGTTCGAGTCCAGGTCGGGGAGCCAAGACATAACAAGCAGGCCATCTTTCGAGGTGGCCTTTTTTGTTTTTCCAAGTGTTCTGGATTAATTTGAGCCATATGCTCATCCACACGTCAAAGGAATCGACATGTCAGTAGACCAAGTTCTTAACCATTTGAAAAAACATGGGCAGCTTCTCGATTTGGAGATAGCGTCAGCAACAGGTCTTGCGATAGATCAAGTACGCAAATCACTGGCTGATTTAACGTCACGGGGTGAAATCTCCCAGTGCAGCGTTACTCACTTCAATGGCGATAAACGCATTGATGGTTTTCAGTGCAGGATTTCAGGTTATGTACCGCCTGTTGCACCGGGTAGAAAAGCAGGACCTACCAAAGACGGCGCATCAGATTAGTTTTACTATTAAGCTGCCTCGGCAGTTCAGGAATCCAGCGAATGATCCCTTCCACGAGGGGTGATTTCAGTGGGTTTCAACCAATATAAGGAGTAACACCAATGACCAACGCACAACGCAGAGCAGCAGCCCGTATGGCTGAATTGAATGGCAGCACACCAATACCAACGTCCAGCAGCACGTTCTGTCCTCATGAGGCAGGCGAGTATTACCTTATCAATGTGGATGAGGTTGGCACCACGATCAATCTGTTTGCCAAAGAGCACAAGCCGCCTGCTCACACCTACAACATCATTACTGTGGAGTTTGATCTGGATCCTGAGACAGGCAAATGGATATGGTTTGATGGTAAAGAAAATCAGTCCCCGCGTAAGAATCAGGATGGCTGGCGTCTAGGCAGCAAGCAGTTATATGACACACGCGAAGGTGCAGAGGCTGAGCTTCAGCGCGAGATGGTCAAAAATGGCGACCGTGTAACTAAGGTGCATGACCTGCCAGACGATGCGACTGCATTGAAAAAGATCCGTAGCGCTCACCACCCAGACCGTAACAATGCTGATGCCGACCATGATCTTTATCAGGCTGTTGTCGAGAAGCTGGACAGGATGCGTGCAGCGAGTCAGTAATCTATACTGCAGCCTGACCGAGTTCTACCCCATAAACCCACCCCCTACCCGGTGGGTTTTTTATTAATATGGAATATTACAATACTTCACTATCCTCCCTTGTATAAACAGGCATTAAATCATTCTTCTGAATGGCTTCTCTGCGTTGCAGAACTAAGTGTTGAGGTGAGTATTTCGCTAAAAATTACAATTTTTAATAATAGCCTGCTATCAACTACTAAATATCCCATTAAAATATACCCTAGAATACTATGGGCTTAATAACAATGGTATATCTCAATAAAATCGCGAAGAGAGATATGTAGGTGATAGCCATGAAAAGCACATACTTTATTTTGCAATTTCTAACATACATAGCGACACTGACATTTGTGGCTTCCGCATACTCACCAACAAATACATTTGGAAGTGACATAACAAATAACAGTGTGGTTCTACGCATCAACAGTCAGGATAATAGTGAAAACCTCACTAAACTGATTGGAGAATATCGACAATCCGCAGAGCGAGGATCAGCCTCCGCACAATACAATTTAGGGGTTTTATATGACACAGGCCGAGGTGTAGTGCAAAGCTATACCACTGCATTGAAGTTATACCGTAAGCGTCCAGCCCAGCCACTCCAATCCCTTCACTACTTATGGTAGTTCATTTTTAAACGGCAGCAATTCATCAATCTGGCTATTAGGCCAGACCGGTAATTTTTCCAACGTATCTTTGAGCCATGCATAGGGTTCCAAGCCATTGAGCTTGGCGGTAGCCAACAAACTCTGAATCGCTGCAGCGCGTTTGCCTGCACGTTCTGAGCCTGCGAACAGCCAATTCTTTTTGCCGATGGCAATGGGTCGTATCGCATTTTCGACTGGGTTGTTATCAATAGGCAAGATGCCGCTGTCCGCATAGCGTATCAGTGCTGGCCAACGCTTGATGCTGTAATCCAACGCGCGGGCTGTGCCGCTGCCATCGGCCACTTTGACGCGAGTCTGGATTAACCAGTCATGCAGTTCGCCCAATAACGGTTTTGCCTGAGTCTGGCGCAACTGCAAACGACCTGCCGCATCCAGCTTGTCCGCAGCCTGCTCAATGGCATAGAGTGCCGCGATACGCTGCAGCGCAGCCGCTGCAATTGGACTTTGGTTGGCCGCATGCAAATCAAAGAACTTCCGACGTGCATGTGCGAAGCATGCCAGCTCAGTGATGCCTTGGGTAAATAACGCTTTATAACCAGCGTAATCGTCAACCATCAAGTGTCCTTGCCAACCTGCCAGAAAGTGCCGCGCATGCAATCCCTGTCGCCCTGGCTGATAGTCAAACACCACGATAGGCGGTGCGGATGAAGGGGATGCCAAATCACCCGTGCGGTAAGCCCACAGATAAGCTTTCTTGGTTTTGCCCGCCCCGGGGTCTAATTGTGGCACTGGCGTTTCATCCGCATGCAATACACTGCGTGCCAGCAGTAATTCAGTGAGCCTGTCGACCAACGGTTGCAACGCTACCCCCACACGTCCGACCCACTCCGCCAAGGTGGAACGCGCCAGGGTCACCTGGCTGCGCTGGGCAATGTGTTCTATACGGTAGAGCGGTAAATGATCAACGAATTTACTGATCATCACCCACGCCAGCAAACCTGATGTCGCCACGCCGCCGTCGATGACGGCAGCTGGAATGGGGGCGGCAGCAACGGTTTCGCAGTGGCGACAAGCATACTGTGGACGGATGTGTTGATGCACGGTGAACTGGGCAGGTTCGACATCCAGTTGTTCGCTGATGTCTTCACCGATTTTGATTAACGCACCACCACACGCACCGCACTGGCAAGATGCAGGCTCATGGCGATGAATGATGCGGGGCAGATGGTCAGGCAGTGGCTGACGACCTGCGCGTGGACGCGCAGGCTTGGGGATAGCGGTTGTCGCATCTTCGGTATTAGGTGTATCTGGCTGCCCGATTTGGGCTTCAATGGCCGTGATGTCGGCTGCCCAGCACTCATCAAACAACGCACGCTGCTCAGGCGAGAGCTGCTCGCTCTTGTTGGCGAAGCGGATGCGGCGGTAATAGGCAAGTTCCAGTACCAAAGCCTGGTTCTTGAGTTCGGCGTGCTGGATTTGCTTAGTCAGCGTGAGGATTTGTGCGGTGTTTTGCTGGAGTAATACTGTGTTTTGTTGAATGAGTTCAGCATCCTGTTTAACCTGCGCCAACAGCTTATCCACATACGCCGCCAAGGCGGGATCGGGGATAAATTGGGCAAGTTGTTGGGCTGAATCCATGCTTGAATTATACCATTTCACCCCGCCTGAAACCAGCAATAATGCGGGTTTCAGGCATGTTTTTACTGAATCATGAGTGGCTACACCTGCCAGTGGGCAGGGGCTGGGGCACTGAGTCTTTGCCAGTCGATACCTGTGATCAGCCAGTCCCACTGTGTGGGGGTTAAAGGATGGGTGATGGCAGCGATGTCTGGCCAGGTGAAGTGACCACGATGCAGTCGGCGTTGGCACAACCAGACCCCTGTGCCATCCCAGACCAGGAGCTTGACCCGCGTTTGGCGACGATTACGGAAGGCGTAGGCGGCGCCGTCGCAGGGACTGCGACCCAGGCGGTGCTGGATGCGCTGGGAAAGGCCATCTATGCCGATGCGCATGTCCACGGGTTCGATGACTAGCCAGACCTGGGTGGCGATGGGGCTGATGGGATGGGCAGATATCATGGCAGTTGCCGCAACAAGTCAATTAGCCAGGGCGTGCTAGCAATGGGAAGCTCTACCCGCCAGCCAGTGGGGCTGTGGAGCTGGAGCGTGCCCGTGACAGGCGCAGGTTGAACACTGACGGGGATGAGGGTTAGCGGTGGCTGGCGCGTGAGATTGGGCGCTGTTGTCAGCTGGCTGCGCCAGCGATAAAAGGTCTTGGCACATAAGCCGTGCTGGGTGCAATAAGCTGTGACGGTCAGTTTGGTTTGTTGCCAAGCGGTAAGGTGCGTTTGCCAAAAATCAGGCGTGTGTCGAGTAGCCATCTAGCGTGCCTTTCATAAAAAAGCAGCTAGATTGCATGAGTTTGGCGGGCAATGACAGGTGGATGGGCTGGACGCTTACGTTATACCAACAATCTGCCACTCAAGGTTATGCACCTGCACAATTTCAACTAGGGATTATGTACGACTTTGGTAAAGGCGTTCAGCAAGATTATGTAAAAGCTATGAATTGGTACCAAAAGGCTGCTGATCAAGGTATTGCAGGGGCGCAAAACAACTTAGGCTTCATATACGCCAAGGGGAAAGGCGTGCCACAAGATTATATTCAGGCTATGAAGTGGTACATGTTAGCCGTAAACAATGGTTTTACTCCCGCTATGCAGAATATGCAGAACATAAAGCAACTTGGGGTCGCTGTAGAAAACGGAATTTAAAGTACGTTAAGCCGTCCGGTAATCCCCCCATTAATAACCGCAGTTAAAAGTAGAGGTTAAGCGGCCATAGCGAGTTTGTGTTTAGGCGGGATACCGCCAATCGCCGTGTTTGGTCGTTCGTTATTGTAAGTCCATAACCAAGCTGTCGCAAAGTTTTGCACTTCCTCGACGGTATCGAACAAGTAATGCGCCAACCAGTCATAGCGCACTGTGCGGTTATAGCGCTCGATATAAGCATTCTGCTGGGGGTTGCCTGGCTGAATGAAGTCAAGTTTGATACCCCGCTGTTCAGCCCATTCCTTAGTCATATTGCTGATGTACTCAGGGCCGTTGTCACATCGAATCACCTTGGGTACGCCACGCCATTCGATGATTTGTTCCAGTGACCGAATCACACGTTCTGACGGCAGCGAGAAATCCACATCAATACACAAACCTTCACGATTAAAGTCATCAATGACGTTGAATAGCCTGATACAGCGGCCATCCGCTAACTGGTCGTGCATGAAGTCCATTGACCAGACTTCGTTGATTTGTGTTGGTACGGCAAGCGCCTCTGGTTTCTCCCGTACCAGACGACGTCTGGGTTTGATGCGTAGGTTCAATTCCAGCTCGCGATATATTCTGTAAACCCGCTTGTGGTTCCAACGAAACTGTTTGGTATTACGCAGGTAAAAATAACACAAGCCAAACCCCCAGTTGCGTTGGTTGGTGGTCAAACGTATCAGCCAGTCGGCGATGAGGGCATTCTCTGACGACAGCTTAGCCTGATAGCGATAGCAGGTTTCGCTGATATTAAAGGCAGCGCAGGCAGTACTGATGCTGATTTGCCTAGTTTGCACTACCAACACAGCCATCTCGCGGCGCAGAGATGGCTTCACCACTTTTTTGCAAGCGCCTCTGAAACGATTTCGGCTTTGAGGCGTTCTTCAGCATACATCTTTTTAAGCCGACGGTTCTCGTCTTCCAGCTCTTTGAGCCTGGCCATCATGGAGGCATCCATGCCGCCAAATTTGGCGCGCCATTTGTAAAATGTCGCTGAACTCATGCCGTGCTCTCGGCATAGTGTAGGCACTGGCGTGCCTGCCTCCGCCAGCTTCAATATCTGCATAATCTGGTTGTCACTAAATCGGGTAGTCTTCATGTAAAAAATCCTCAAATCCTAATTAAGAAAATTCTACTTTTAAATGCACTTATTTGCTGGGGGGATTACCCGGTCCGTGCAATGAAATTGTAGGTATGTTACAAAACCCAAAAGAGTATTTAAATAAATTAAGCGATTCAACATCAAATACTAGCAGATCAGGCGAGGCAAATGCTGGCCAACCGATAATTAATCCATTGCAAGGAATTACAAACTTTCTGTCAAATCTAAATCAGGCAATACCTAAATGACAATAATTAAATCAGCTGATTACAAAAGGGCTCAACCTGTAAAGGAACAGTTGACCGTCAACTCAAAGGGAAAGACCGAGAAGAAGAGATCGGGAAAATTATTTCACAATATATATTACTTTCTAATGGAGACCTGCAAGAGAGGTTAGCCCCAAGTATTATATACAAAAATATATCATAATTAATAAGTTACAATCCTTACTTTGAATCGCAGTTATGGACAATTAATATAGCAGGTTGTTTTTTAATCACAGGAATCTAGAAAATGAAAAAAATTTTATTATCGATATTGGTTATGTTAATTACAGGTCTTGTTATATCTGGATGTACTTCAAAGGAAGAAAAACAAAAAGAAGATGGAATCGCCGCTGCTAATAAAATGAAGGAGGACACAGAGAAAGCAATTAAAGAGTATGAGCAATCTTCGGCTGCTGAAAGACAAAGTTTTGAAAAAAATAAAAACAATGCTAAGAAAAGTTCACAATATTCACAATAATGTAGTGGTCTAATGATAAAAGACACCACTATACAACAAGAAAAACATGCTCCATCAAGAAGCCCACCATTGGGTGTATCAGCTCATTGTTAGTGATGTAGCCAGCTTTGAAACTTGCATTTAATATATCAATTTCAGTGATTGCAAATTAATAATATATTATCGAAATGGATGCCTTGTTTGACGGGTCATTTAAATATACAAATGGCAGGCCAATCATGGATACAACGATACAACTCTCAATATATCAAGTAAACACGCAGTAAAAAAGCCGTTAAAGCACGGCTTTTTTATCACATCATCAAAATGAAAGACTACTTCAAAAATGAAATTAAGCTGAAGTGTTAATATTATTTCCTACGGTAGCCGTAGTGGGGACATTAACTTTAGATTTTTCCACTTCCCCAGCTCGACTCTTATCGTTATCCCCATCACTATCACGTTGAGTTTTTACTTGTTGAGTATTGGCTTGGACTTGAGTAACGTGTTGCGTTGCGCTTGATACGCTGCTGATAGACATAATAATCTCCATGAAGGTAAGAGGAAGCTCCTCTTGTCTAGATTAACGACATTAAATCTTGAAACTTAAATTACCTTGTTTCAACACCAAAAATAATATTTTCATGAATATCAAATTGAGCCAGTTACTGGATTCATTAAAATGAGCAAGTCATAATCCAATATCACATAACGGTATAGTTCAGCATGTAGCCATTTTTATTTTCTGCAAAAATAGCCACACCCCAATAACTTATTAGCCCAACGCACTCACCACAGCCAGCTCATCCCATCTCGTTGTGTAGTTAGGCGATTTACCGCCCTGTTTCATAGACCAGTCACGCCGAGTTGTGATGCCGACGATGCCCGCCCCCAGACTATTTTTGCCGAATCTGAGATTGACTGCATCCAACGTTTGCATCAGCGATGTGCGCTTTTGCTGTTGCGCCATATCGGTGAACAGGTTCGCGGTGGCCTGATGCCCTGATGACAGCTCCATCAACATGACGCCGGCCTTGCTGTAGGCATAGCCAGAGCGGAATATCTGCTTTAACCCGCGCAACGCGGCTGCGTTAAGTGTCAGGGTGTCCGATGTTGCTTCTGTCAGCGGAATAATGATGCTGGGGTGGTACTGTGGTTCTTTGGGTTTGTGTGGGTTGGTTTTGAGATGGATTTGTATCGCACCCGCCACGCTATGTTGTCTGCGCAGTTTTTCTGCCGCGCGAGATACGTAAAGGGTGACGGCTTCTGCCAGGTCATTCAAGGTGTAGACTGCCTGACCAAACGAGCGGCTCGACATGATCTGCTGTTTTGCTGGTGCGACGTCGTCCATTACCATGCATGAAATCCCTTGCAGTTCTTGCACAGTACGCTCCAGCACCACGGAATAGCGTTTACGGATCATGTTGGCGTCTGCATCACGCAGGTCTTGTACGGTCTTGATTCCCACCGCGTGGAGTGCAGCCGTATGCTGGCGACCTACCCCCCATACTTCTGACACATCTATCTGGGTCAGAGTATGGCGTAGCGCTTTTGCATCCAGCGTTGTCAAATCACAAACCCCATTCCAGACATCATTTTTCTTGGCGATATGGTTAGCAAGTTTGGCTAGTGTTTTGGTTGAGGCAATGCCGACACAGACAGGCAAGCTCAGCCATTGCCGTATTTGTTGACGCATGGTTTGGGCGTAGTCTGTGAGGTCAAAATGGGTATAACCCGTCAGGTCCAGAAAGCATTCATCTATGGAATAAATTTCCTGATACGGGCTAAACCTTGCCAGCATGGACATGATGCGGTTGCTCATGTCCGCGTACAGCGGATAGTTGCTCGACAGGGCAATAATGCCATGCTGTTTTGCCAGCGCTTTCAGTTTGAACCATGGCGCCGCCATCGGCACACCCAAGGCTTTGACTTCAGCTGAGCGCGCTACCACGCAGCCATCATTATTGGAAAGCACGACCACAGGTTTGCCGATGAGATCAGGGCGAAACAGGCGCTCACAGGATACATAGCAGTTATTCACGTCTATCAGCGCAATGCGCTTAGGCAAAGCAGACTGTGATTCAGCGAATGTCATACCTTGTGTAAAACACGGGTGACGACACCCCAGATAATCAGCTCTTCTTCTGCGCCGATGATGATGTCTTTGAATTCGGGGTTTTCTGGCACAAGACGGATTTCAGTACCAGTTTTATGCAAACGCTTAACGGTGAGTTCATTGTTGATGATAGCGACCACGACGTTGCCGTGTACTGCATTAAGGGCGCGATCAACGATGATTTCATCGCCGTCATGTATGCCTGCATTAATCATAGACCAGCCTGATACCCGCAATATAAACGTCGCTTCACGGTGATGGATAAGGTGGGTGTTGAGATCAATACGGTCTTCAACATAGTCATCAGCCGGACTGGGAAAGCCCGCGGGGATAGTGTGCGACATCACCGGAACAGCCCAGCGCGGCGTTTCCATCAGCATAGGGCTGATGTGGGTGATCATGCCGGATACTAGCGGAGGGACAACAGGCTGCTGGTGACGTAGCGCATTAAGATAATCCAGCACCACAGGTACCTGACTAGCAGGGATGCGAACCTGTTTGGTTGGCTCGCCATACGCGGTTTTGCGGCCCGCACCTGATCGTTTGCCGCCGTGGCTGGATATGTCAGTCATCATGTCATCTTGAATATAGTTACAAAATCAAGACTATCATAACACGGTTCACGATAGGCGTTTTAAGTTAAAAACTTCTAACTCAATGCAACAAGGTATTTATTCTCACCCAGCCATAGTAAACTAGACCGTTACACTAAGCGTTAAATCCAATATTACGATTTTTACGCTGCACTTTTTGAGAACAAGACGGATGAATAAAAATAGTTTAGCTAACATTACAACAGTGGTCGCACTGACATGTGTGATATTCATACAGGGTTGCGCTACTAATAATCCAATCACACCTGCGCCTACCCCTGTTGCAAACCCGCCAGTAGTCACTACAACACCTGTCAGCAGTGATCTGGAAGCCGTTAGCCCACCCAAACCAGCCAACACCAGTTTTGCTGAATGGCTGGCTGGTTTTCGTACCCGCTTAACCCTGTCGGGTGCCAAGCCTGAAACTATCGCAGCTATGCTGGATGATCTGGAACCGGACATGAGCATTATCCAACGCGATCAGAGCCAGCCTGAGTTTGTGCGTCCAATCTGGTCTTATCTTGACACTGCGGCATCCGATTTACGGGTAACCAATGGGCAGAAAGCTTATGCATTACATCGTGAAACCATCGATGCAATTGCCCAGCATTATGGTGTACGTGCCGAGATACTGATTGCCATCTGGGGACTGGAAAGCGCCTATGGCAAGAGCGCTGGCAACAAAGATATTGTACGCTCATTGGCTACATTAGCCTGGGAGGGTCGCCGTCGTAGCTGGGCTGAACAACAACTTATCGCGGCTGCTCAGATGATAGATCGCGGCTTTGCCACACGTGAACAACTCACGGGCTCCTGGGCGGGTGCAATGGGGCAGACTCAGTTCATCCCCACGACTTATCTGGAAATTGCCGTGGACTGGGATGGTGATGGTCGCCGCGACATATGGACGGATGAATTTGATGCTTTGGCTTCCGCTGCCAATTTACTTGCGCAGGCTGGCTGGCAGAGCAATGCGCCTGTTATTCAGGAAGTGGTCATTCCTGATGGATTTGACTTAAGGCTATGGGAGCCTGAACGCACTCGTCCAGTGAGCGAATGGGCGAAAATGGGTATTAATCCGATAGACGCAACGCCTTGGGCAAATGATGCGCTACCCCGCCCTGCCCGATTACTCCTGCCTGCTGGCCGCAGCGGCCCCGGTTTTTTAACTTTCCAGAATTTTGAAGTTATCAGGCACTACAATAATTCCAGCGCATATGCGCTCGGTGTTAGTTATCTTGCTGAACGTATTGCAGGAGGTGGCACTATTATCGGCGCATGGCCCAAAGACGATGTGCCACTGACACGCACACAAACTCGGGAATTACAGGCTGCATTGAATGCACAGGGATACCATGCAGGGCAATCCGACGGCTTAGCGGGTGCCGCTACCCGTCGCGCCTTACGTGACTTTCAACGAGCACATGCACTTGATGCCGATGGCTATGTCGGATCATCTGCATTTGCCAAGGTGATGGCTGCCGAGGCCAGTAAATAAACATTCCGGAACCCCGCTTATCAAGATGATGAACTCTCTATACACACAGGCCCTACGTCATCACCAAAATGGTGATCTGGTTACGGCAGAGCAGCTTTATCGAGAAATCATTCTGACAGCGCCAGAAAACCCTGATGCCATGCATTATCTGGGATTTTTGTTACAACAGACCGACCGATTAGCTGAAGCTTTTGAGCAAATCACTGCGGCTATCGCGCTGGATAATACCCACGCCGAATGGTATTTTAATTTGGGCATAGTACTCTCACGACAAGGGCTATTTGAACCTGCAATAGATGCGTACACCAGCGCCATTACGCTGGATAGAGACAAGTATTTCTACTGGACGAATCTCGGCGCGGCGTTTGAAGCCAATCAGGAACTGGATAAGGCCGAACATTGTTACATCGTTGCTACGAAAATCGACCCCAACTGTCCAGATGCATTTTATTTACTATCAGTGCTGTATCTTGGTCAAGAGCGCTACTCAGAAGCCAGACACAATAATCACTGCGGCATCATAGTTGATCCGACCAAAGTCAATTCCCGTATTGTTTTAGGTCAGGCCTATTATGAATTAGGTCGTGCAGAGGAAGCCATTGCCGTCTTTGAAACATGGCTACGTGCAGAACCAGACAACCCCGTCGCAACGCATATGTTGAACGCTTACCGTGGTCAACAAGCGCAACCACAATGTACCAGCCAGTACATCGAACAAACTTTTGATACGTTTGCCAACAGCTTTGAAAATGTGCTGGGCAGACTGAGATATTGCGGACCGCAATTAGTACAGGAACACATAGCTTCATACTATCCACCTTCAAAAAATCTTAATGTACTCGATTTAGGCTGTGGCACAGGTCTGGTAGGTACCGTTTTGCAACCCTATGCACACAGGCTGACAGGTGTTGACCTGAGTCAGGCCATGTTGAATCAGGCCGCGACTAAGCAAATTTATCATCAGCTGCACAAAGCCGATATCACTGCTTATCTGGCATCCACTGATGAACAGTTTGACTTAATTACCTGCATGGACACGTTGATTTATCTGGGACATCTGGATGAAATTTTTGCCCTCATACATCGCCGACTCAAGCCAGATGGCATGCTGATTGTCAGCACCGAAAAGCTGGCAGTAGTAAACGACCTGGGTTACAAATTGAATATCAGTGGCCGATACAGCCATCACGCTGATTATCTGGTTAGTTCACTTACAAAAACAGGTTTCCAGATCGACTATATTCGAGATGTACCCATAAGAACTGAAGCAGGTTGTCAAATTGATGGGCAATTCATTTGCGCAAGCCCTTATACAAAAGGGGAACTCAGCTCGAATTAAGATTCCCATAAAAAAGGGGCGCACCAAGTGCGCCCCTTTTTCAAGTCAGACCACAAGCCTAGTGGTTATAAGCCTTTTCACCATGATCAACAATGTCCAGCCCTTCACGTTCTTCATCCTCAGTAACGCGCAAGCCGATAGCCATGTCGATAGCTTTGAACAAAATGTAGCTGATCACGCCAGACCATACCAGTGTGGTGCCCGTTGCCATCAATTGCTTGAGCACTTGGTCGCCCATGGTGACACCGGCAGCATAGCCGACTCCACCGAAGGTAGTAGATGCCAGAAAACCAGTACCGATTGCACCAACGATACCGCCAACACCGTGAATACCAAATACATCCAGCGAGTCGTCGTAGCCCAGCCAGTGTTTCAGACCGGAAGTTGACCAGAAGCAGATAGCCGCTGCAACGATACCCAGTACGATACTGCCCATAGGGCCGACAAAACCGCAAGCTGGGGTGATCGCCACCAGACCAGTAATCGCACCAGAAACACCACCCAGCATGCTAGGTTTGCCTTTAATGATCCATTCAACGAACAACCAGCCCATCGCAGCAGCCGCTGTTGCCAGCTGAGTATTGAGCAACACCATACCTGCGGTACTGTCGACAGCCAGCTCACTACCTACGTTGAAACCGAACCAGCCTACCCACAGCAGCGAAGCGCCGATCATGGTCATGGTCAGGCTGTGCGGGGACATGGATTCACGACCGAAACCGACACGTTTGCCAAGTACCAGTGCACCCACCAGCGCAGCAATACCCGCGTTAATATGAACAACTGTACCGCCAGCGAAGTCCATAGTACCGAGACCTTGCAACCATCCACCACCCCATACCATATGAGCAATAGGCGCGTAAACCAAAGTCAGCCAGCCTGCCATGAACAGCAATATCGCAGAGAACTTCATACGCTCAGCAAAGCCACCGATAATGAGTGCTGGGGTAATCGCCGCAAAAGTCATCTGGAAGGTCAGATAGACGTATTCAGGAATAACGCCAGTGAGCGAATCCTTGCCTACACCAGACAAAAACGACTTACTCAGTCCACCCACTACCGAATTCAGCTCTCCGCCAGGAGTAAATGCCAGACTGTACCCATACAAGGCCCACAATACAGATAACATGGAAAAAGTTACAAATACTTGAGTCAGTATCGACAGCATATTTTTTGTGCGTACCAAACCACCATAAAATAACCCCAACCCAGGTATAGTCATCAATATAACCAATACCGTTGCAGTGATCATCCATGCAGTGCTGGCACCATCCATTTTAGGCGCCTCATCGGCTGCAAAACTCATGGTGCTGTATCCCAGCAAGCCAACTGCTGGCAGAATGCGATTCATTAATAGCTTGTTGTTCATCTCAACTCCCTTAAAGTGCGTCAGTATCAGTTTCACCAGTGCGAATACGAACTACTTGCTCAAGGTCCATGACAAAAATCTTGCCATCACCTATCGCTCCCGTTTTTGCTGTTTTTTCTATGCTGTCTACGACTTTAGTCAGCATCTCATCAGTGATAGCAATTTCGATTTTGATCTTAGGAACGAATTGCACTAAATACTCAGCACCCCGATAAAACTCGGCATGCCCTTTCTGACGACCGAACCCCTTTACCTCGGTGACAGTAATCCCCTGAATTCCAATAGTGGATAACACATCACGTAGTTCCTCTAGTTTGAACGGCTTAATAATGGCAGTTACCAGTTTCATTACGTCTCCTCTCCATTAAGACAACATCAAAAAAGTTAATTCATATGAATCTAAATTGATTGTATGGAAACGAAAAAAGCAATATTAATGCCAGTTACTACTAAGGATGAGATTTACGACTTTAATGGGATGTTGACGCGATATGTACGCGTTACAGCACGGAGATACAGTCTGATTTGGTGCGATAAATGATGGGCGATGCGCTATAAAAGTGCTCGTGTAAAACGATGAAGATGCTTAAATCGAGAATATATTTTTGGGACGCGACAGCCATAAGGCAACTACATAACTTGTGGCGATAAAAGCGATGAGGCCTATGCCCTGATGTAATGGGCTGATATTCGTCAGAATATCAACATCAGGAAAGAGTTGTCGAGATAGACCCATACCACCAACAACCAGACTTAATCCAGCCACGGTCAATCCCAACACCCGAGAAGAAACCAGCGCGAGCTTATCCGTACGCAGTATCATTTTGGCCACCCAGTAGCCGTTAAGTCCGTCAGTCACTATCATGCCAAGCATGAATACTAGGCCAAGCAACATCGGAGACATCCAACTGTGCCCTGTCTGTACGCTGATAGAAAAAAATGCGACCTGACTCATGGTATCAAACGACAGTGCAAACAGCACACCCACCAACACCATCCAGCCCGGATGCTGTATACGCGCAAACAAAAATCTGAATATTCGGCTTTTGGCTCCGGTGATTTTGACCACTTCACCAGACGGCACACGAAACACCACATAAAGGTTAGTCAAGCCTAGCGCCAGTAAAAAGAAAATGGAGATCCAGGCACCTAACGCTTCAAACCAGACTGGCACTTGCCAAGTCTGCGCCAGTAAACTAATCATGCCCGCTGTTAATATCACCGTCAAGCCGTGACCAAGCGAGAACAACAGCCCCGCCCATCTTGCCAGACGAGGCCTCACCACGCTGTTAGCGCGGGCCATCCCATCTATCGTTGCCAGATGATCGGGATCCATGCCATGCCGCAGACCCAGCATAAATACCAAAAATATCATTCCTATCAAACTGTCGGGTACAGAAACTGGCATATTTTAGTCCTTCATCAAACCCTTCTTCTCGATGAACTGAATAATCTCGTCCAGTCCTTGCCCAGTCTTCAGGTTACTGAATACAAAAGGTCGTTCGCCGCGCATTTTTTTGGCATCCCTGTCCATCACTTCCAATGATGCGCCCACCATCGGTGCTAAATCGACTTTATTAATAATGAGCAAATCGGATTTAGTAATGCCCGGACCACCTTTACGTGGAATCTTATCACCTGCGGCTACATCAATCACATATAACGTCAAATCTGACAGCTCAGGGCTGAACGTCGCGGACAAGTTATCGCCGCCACTTTCCACAAAGATGATATCAAGATCAGTGAATTTACGCGACAAACGCGCAACTGCTTCCAGATTAATCGAGGCATCTTCACGTATCGCAGTGTGCGGGCAGCCACCGGTTTCCACACCGATAATGCGATCTGGCAGCAAGGCTTCATTGCGAACCAGAAACTGCGCATCTTCTTGTGTGTAAATATCATTGGTGACTACACCCAGCTGATACTTCTCACGCAAATTTTTACACAGTGCCAGCGTCAGCGCGGTCTTGCCAGAACCCACTGGACCACCAATACCTACACGTAAAGGTTGAGTATTGCTCATTATGATTATCCTTTTATTAAATTATGATCTAAATAGTCTACTGTACTGGGTCTCATGCTGGCTGCATGCGATTGCAAACATCGGCCCATAATTACTGATTTCATCATCAGCCATCGTCATCACCGCACTCACCAGCCCCGGCAATTTGGCCGCAAGATCAGCCAGTATCTGCTGTCCCGCCACTTGTCCAACGGGTATGGTTTTCATCGCAGCGCTCACCTGATTTTCTACCCATGACCATAAATAGGCGGAAACGGTTGCCTCGGCTGGAATCTCCCAGTTCACTGCGGCACAACTGAACGCCGCAGGAAAACTTAGCGGCTCAAGTTTTAACAGCTGCGCCAGCTTAGCCTCATCAAAACCACCCATTTCCTGCATCAGACGGCGCATGGAATAACCCATTTGCTCAGTCTCTGCACGCAGCTCAGCAGCTTCTCGTGACACGCAGAATACTTCATTCCAGTGTGCAACCTGTGCAAAATCATGCTGTTCCCATGCACGATACAGACGCAGTAACAGCGGCGCTTCGAATCTCGCCACATTAAACTGCAACACATCTCCTATCCAGGTGCGTGCCGAGTCACGATCATGCACGATATGCTGATCGACTACCCACTCCTGACCCTGCGAATAACTATACGCGCCCACTGGCAGCATCGGGCTAGCCAGTTGCAGCAATCGCATCAATGATAGATCAGCTAAATTCATGAATAATGCCTGAATGTCCTTCTTCATCACCGTGACGATGGGCATGACCACCATAAGCGCCCGCTTCAGGTTCAAACGGCGCCGCCTCTTCACGCACCTGCACGCCCAGACCGTCCAGCATATCCCTCAGTACGTAATCTGCGCCGAGTCGCAACCAGCCATCACCCACTTGCAACGGCACATGACGATTGCCCAAATGATATGCGGCACGCGCCAATTCGCGTTCGCTGGCTGCGGTCACCAGCAAGCTCGGTTCAGGCGCAGCAACCACCAGCACCACACGACCATCGCTGCCCTGTAAGCGGTCACCACCACGCAATATGGTGCCACGCGGCAGGAACAAACCTACTTCTTCCCCTGTCGCCAGCTTGGTACGCAAACGGCTCTTCTGCCTGCGTTCAAACGGCAACACCAATTGTTCATCGGCTGGCTGCTCGGTACTACAAAATTGCTCAACTAATAACATAAACTCACTTCAAAACAGGAAATAACGCTGCGCCATCGGCAGCACTTCAGCAGGTTCACAGGTCAACAACTGGCCATCAGCACGCACTTCATAAGTTTCAGGATCCACTTCAATTTTAGGCATATAGTCGTTATGCACCATGTCGCGTTTGGTCACCGTACGCGTACCGCTGACTGCGACCAGACGCTTGTCCAGCCCGAGCTGCGCAGCCAAGTCACTACGCGCGGCCAGACCAGATACAAAGGTTACTGACGTTGCGGTACAGGCCTTACCATAAGCGCCAAACATCTGCCGATAATGCACAGGCTGCGGTGTAGGAATAGATGCATTAGGATCGCCCATCGCCGCTGCAGCTATCATGCCACCCTTAATAATAATGGACGGTTTGACGCCAAAAAATGCTGGACGCCATAACACCAGATCAGCCAGCTTACCGACTTCTATCGAGCCAACTTCATGTGCGATACCGTGAGTAATCGCAGGATTGATAGTGTATTTTGCAATGTACCGTTTGACGCGCTGGTTGTCCTTTTTGGCATGATCTTCCGGCAATGCGCCGCGCTGAACTTTCATTTTATGTGCGGTTTGCCAGGTACGCATGATCACTTCACCCACTCGTCCCATTGCCTGCGAATCGCTGGATATCATGCTGAAAGCACCCAGATCATGCAGGATATCTTCAGCCGCTATGGTTTCGCGACGGATGCGGGATTCGGCAAACGCCACGTCTTCAGCAATATTCGGATCAAGATGGTGACACACCATCAACATGTCCAGATGTTCGTCTATGGTATTAACGGTGTATGGACGTGTCGGATTAGTCGAAGATGGCAACACATTCAGCTCACCACAGGCCTTGATGATGTCAGGCGCATGTCCGCCACCAGCACCTTCGGTATGGTAAGTATGAATAGCCCTGCCCTTAAAGGCTGCCAGCGTAGTCTCCACAAAGCCAGACTCATTCAAAGTATCGGTATGAATCGCCACTTGTACATCGAGTTCTTCTGCGACCGTCAGGCAGTTATCTATAGATGCCGGGGTTGTGCCCCAATCTTCATGCAATTTCAAGCCTATTGCACCTGCCTCGACCTGTTCACGCAACGGCTCTGGCAGGCTGGCGTTACCCTTGCCCAGAAAACCCAGATTCATTGGGAAACTGTCTGCGGCCTGCAGCATGCGATGCATATACCAGGGCCCTGACGTACAAGTCGTAGCATTAGTACCCGTTGCAGGGCCAGTTCCGCCACCGAGCATGGTGGTCACACCTGACATCAAAGCCTCTTCTATCTGTTGCGGACAAATGAAGTGGATATGTGAATCGATACCACCTGCCGTTACGATCAAACCTTCACCGGCTATCACTTCAGTACTGGCGCCAATAACTATGTCGACTCCTGTTTGAATATCTGGATTACCCGCTTTACCTATACCGACTATACGCCCAGATTTAAGGCCAATATCCGCTTTGACTATGCCCCAGTGATCGACAATCAGCGCATTGGTAATCACCGTATCTACCACGTGTGCGTAAGTTCGCTGGCTTTGCCCCATGCCGTCACGGATAACCTTACCGCCACCAAATTTCACTTCCTCACCATAGATCGTGAAGTCTTTTTCCACTTCTATCCACAGCTCAGTATCCGCCAGACGCAGTCGATCACCCACGGTAGGCCCATACATTTCGGCATAAGCCGCGCGCCCTATCTTCAGACTCATGCTTGCTCCTTCAATTTACCCATGACTTGCGCATTAAAGCCGTAAACGATACGGTCGCCGCCCAATGCCACCAATTCCACAGTACGATCCTGACCAGGCTCAAAACGCACAGCTGTACCTGCCGGGATATTCAGACGAAATCCATAAGCAGCGTCACGGTCAAACGCCAGCGCGGTATTGGTTTCAAAAAAATGGTAATGCGAGCCAACTTGTATCGGTCTGTCACCGGTATTGGCAACACTTATCGTACAGGTAGCCATGCCTACATTCAGCTCAATCTCACCATCCATAGCTTCTAATTCACCAGGTATCATTTGCACTCCTTACGCAATCGGGTTATGTACAGTGACCAGCTTGGTACCATCTGGGAAGGTCGCTTCAACTTGTATATCAGGAATCATTTCAGCAATACCTTCCATCACATCACTGCGCTTTAATAATGTGGTGCCGTAGCCCATGAGTTCAGCGACCGTTTTGCCATCACGTGCACCTTCCATAATGGCAGCAGAAATGTAGGCTACCGCTTCAGGATAATTCAATTTCAGCCCCCTATCCTTGCGCCGCTCGGCCAGCAATGCCGCAGTAAAAATCAGCAATTTGTCTTTTTCTCTTGGCGTCAATTCCATATCATGCTCTTTTCTATTCAACAAGTTACAACATAAACATAAATTAAACTTTAAGTCTGCCAGATACGCGGGATAACCGCCTGCCTGCCTGCCGCATAAGGTCGCAGTATCGTCCACAGCGCAGTGAAATATCGTTTAGCCGCTTCAGATTTGTTCCCTAAATAACGTACAATCAGCACATCTGGCAATACAGTAATACCGCAATGCTCACCCGCCATGCCATCCACTGCAACCTCACGACACTGATTAAGTAAATCTGCAGGTATCGCCTTCCCTGCCAGAACCAGCGTAGCCGTTACCGTGCAACCTGCCAGCCCTGCTGGCGAATTCATTAAGGCATCTCCGCCTTGCAAATTACCAAATTCCTGCCATATCGGCTTGCCAGCAAATTTGATGCGCACACGCTGATTAAGATGCCCGTGATTAAATTTTTCCCCAGATGCAGCACGCCCCAGACACACGATTTCCCAGCCCATAAATACCGCACCCTGAGCCAGCTCAACCTCCATATTCATGCGCGCCAATGCGCCATCGAACAATATAGTTTCTTGTGGCAGCCATTCCAGCACCGCATTTTCAGCCACAGTAAAGCGTAATTGCTGGCTGGCATAACTGCCACTGGAGCGATACCACTTGCCCGCACCAGGCGAAGTCAGCAATGCCTGACTACCATGTTCCAGCACCACCCGAATTTCCAGCGTATCACCACCAGCAATACCGCCAGGAGGATGCAAAACTATACTGTGACACACTGCACTGCCTTCAGGATACAACGCTTTTTGCACCCGTAATGGCCCATGATGCTGCCTGTGTAGCAACGTTGTCTTGCCAGATTCATGCACATAACCCAAAGATAACAAAGCATCCCAGCCAGTATTTTTTACCATGCATGGAACATCAAGCGACATTTGCTCTGAGTCTCGACACGCTATGAGGTTATCGTTATACAAACACTCCCCTTAATCATTTCAAAAGATCATTCATGCTGAAATTGTCGTCATAAACAACTAGACGTTAGAAGACAACAGCAATTTTCACGCCAAAATATCTTATTTATACATTTCAAATGCTTATAAAAAGCAAACTCACATTCTCTTCATTTACTGATTAATGACATAACTTTTTGGTGCACAAACGCACCAAAATGGAGAACTCAACACGGCGACTTCCCCAATGAAACATAAGCATGCAGCAAATGCCGCAACAGCGCCATTTATCTTATTGAATGTAGCTAACAAATCCGCATCATTACTGAAATTCAGTTATTATCACAACACGTTATGTATCCAAAACACTCAAAACTAACAATGAGAAAAACGATATTCATAAGTGTACTGCTCATGCTGGGGATAGGCGGTTTTTTCGGATACCGTTATGCCACGCATCTGACGCAGGATAAAATACGAATTTCTATCAATCCGTGGGTTGGCTTCACGCCTTTCAGCTATGCACAGGAAAAAGGCTGGCTGGAACAGACACCTTTTCGATTTGTCTGGCATGTGGACCTAACGGAAGGCAATCAACTCTACGAACGCGGACTGACACAAGGCTTTACTGCAACTCAATATGATCCTGTCAATTTCATGGATGCCAGTCAAATTAAACCTGTGTTCCTGATTGACCGTTCGAATGGGTCTGATGCCATACTTTCCAATCGTACGCTGGCGGCATTACGTGATACTCACGAACCCGTTACGGTCTTTCTGGAAAGAGGTTGGTTACAAGATGATTTTTTTAAAGCTTTTGTGCAAGAAAATGGACTGCAACACCTGCAATTCATCCTCACCAACAAAGCAGTAAAATCGATGACATCGGTTAATAGCAATGGTGCTCCCGTCATCCTGATTTCCTACGCCCCATATATCAGCGAACTTATCAGAAGCGGTTTTGTAACTGTCGCTTCCACCCGAACACTAAAATCATTTTTTGTAATTGACGCATTGTTTGTGAATGATAAATTTATTCCTGGCCAGGAAGCCGAATTTCAAGCACTCAAGGCTATTTTTCATCGCGCTGTAAATCAACTCCGCATCAATCCACGCGAATATTACAACACAGTGCAACCTTATCTGGAAGGCCAGAGTTATGAAGAATTCATGGCATCAGTTAACGACATAGAATGGCTAGATCACACTGCCAGTCCTGCTATCGTACAACAGCTACAAGCCCAGCACCTTAAAACAGACAGGTTATTACCGTGAACATTAACAGGCTCGTTCTGAGCGCCATGTTATTACTTGGGATCACCGCCATTGTTCTATCTACTGGTTTTTACCAGATGGAGCGATCGATGATATTGCGCACTATCGCTGACGAGCTTAATCAGAACACCTTTTTACTTGAAGAAAATGCCCGCAGATCTCTGCAGAATGGTCGAGATAATGAATTACAGGCAATATTAGACCAAACTTTCGCGCTCAATGATGTGATTGCCGAAATATCCATCTCCAAAGATGGCCAAACTATCTATGCATCTTCATCCCGCACCCTCATAAACAAACCGATTGCGAATGACTACATCCCTTTTTCACAACTCCATGAGGGTCTGCTTAATCACCAACATACAGCTTATAAAATTAAATTTTATTACTTTGAAGGCAGCCAAAAACATACTGCATACATGTTGATACGTATAGACAAAGGCTATGTTTTTGGAAGATCCAATCAAATCGCTATATTGTATGGCATCGGCATACTGACAGTACTTAGCCTACTCAGCCTGCTGCTATTCACCGTCATTCAACGCTTAGCCATTAAACCATTGGGGAAAATCACACAGCATGCACATACAGGCAGTACGTCAACCCATCGCTATTTCATTAAGGAATTTTCAGAGCTGGCTCACACCCTCAGTGAGACATTTCAGTCCATGCATCACCAACAACATGAGCTTCAACTTGCATATGATGAAACAAAATATCTGGATGGCATACTTCGCACTGTTGCGGATATCAATCAACTACTCATTTCCGCCAACAATATTGATGAATTAATAAGCAAAAGTGTTAATCGGCTAGCAGGCCATTCAGGTTATACGTTATGCTGGCTCACATTAAAATCCAATAACAGCTTGCCTATCCAGGCATATTCTCCCGACCCAACAGGACTGCTTCAACTCGCCTTAACTATCACCCACAATATAGATGAACAAAGTGATGACCCAGTTGTTCAGGCTTGTATTCTAAGCAAAACCGTCGTCATTACACACTTATCTACCCACACATCAAACTTGCCTTGGCGGCAGGTTGCCGAACACGGCGGCTATGGTTCATTTATCGCGCTACCACTGTTGCCCAGCCTGTATGAACAACCCATAGGGGTGCTTGGTTTATACGCACAAAAGGATGATGGGTTTAACCCCAAAGAAATTGCCATGCTGGAAGAGTTAGCGGGTGATATCGGTTTTGCAATTCAGGCATTCAAGCAACGTGAACAGCTGAAACGTCACCTCACGACAGATGCTATTACTGACTTACCCAACCGCACATCACTGGTCGACCAACTCATAATTAACCCCGAGGTATCTTTAGCGCTTATCAATATAGATCGTTTCAGTGACATCAACAGCGTATATGGCGTCACTATAGGTGATGGCATACTGGCTCAGTATGGACAATGGCTAGCCAAGTTCATCGCACCATTTAATGGCGTTACCCTGTTCAAAATGGGTAATGATGAATATGCGCTGCTCTTCACTGAACCGAGTGCGGTTGCTCAGCACAAAGAGTTGCTTGAACAAATCATTGCCATGAGCGCTAAAGAATTGTTCGTCATTGGTGAAATAGAAGTCATGCTAACCATCACTGTAGGTATGGTGGTGGCATCTGACAAACTATTAGAACATGCCACCACGGCACTTAAACAAGCCAAACTCACGCATAAAAATATGCAAATTTACGAATTTGCCAGTATTCAAAAGGACCAGGAAAATAATATCGCCTGGTACAAGCGCATTAAGGATGCCGTTGAAGATTCCCGTATCGCCCCCTACTTCCAACCCATAGTTGATAATAAAACTCAGCGCATCATCAAATATGAAGCGCTCGTCAGGCTGATTGAAAAAGATGGCAACGTCATCAGTCCTTATCAATTCTTAGCTATTTCCAAAAAGACCAGACAATATGGTCAGCTGACCAAAATCATGTTCGATAAAGTTGTACAACAATTTCACAACAGCAGTGTTCCTGTCAGTATCAATCTTTCTACTGAAGACTTGCTCAATAGCGAACTGGCTGATTATCTGGAGCAGACCATACTCTCACATCAAATCGGCAATCGATTGATTTTCGAAATCCTGGAAAGTGAAGGCATAGATAATTACACCGAAGTCAGCGCATTTGTTGACCGATTCAAGTCAATTGGATGCCGCTTTGCTATAGATGATTTCGGCTCTGGCTACTCCAATTTTGACCATCTGCTCAAACTCAACATAGACACATTGAAAATTGACAGCAGCCTGATCAAAAATCTGCCACATGATAGAAATGCTCAGATTATTGTGAAGCATATCAGCGATTTCGCGAGAGAGATGGGTATTAATACCGTGGCTGAATTTGTCGCTAACGAAGCTATTTATCAAATGGTACTCGACATGGGTATTGATGCATCGCAAGGCTATTATTTTTATGAACCCTCTGCATGGTTAATTCCAGAATAATCATAAGCAGCACATAGCAAAACACCCCAACGTATGGGGTGTTTGAGTAAGCAAACTATACCAATAACACAGATCAGAATTCTTCCCAGCCTTCACTGCTTGCATTTGCCACAACTTTTGCTGCAGGTTTATGAACTTTACTAATGGTTCTGACAGGCTGTTTAGTTTGATTACCACCAATATGTTTAATTGCGGCACGGGGCTGTTGCGATCGACGCTGTGCCCCTAATTCAAAGCGGTCAACTACATTTTCCAGGTTGCTTGCCTGATCCTGTAACGATTTTGCTGCCGCAGCGGCTTCTTCAACCAACGCCGCATTCTGTTGTGTCGTTTCATCCATCTGGGTGATAGCCTGATTAATTTCTTCTATACCCTGACTCTGTTCACGACTGGCCGCACTGATTTCACCCATAATGTCAGTCACACGCTGAACACTAGAGACCACCTCACCCATAGTCGTTCCTGCCTGTGCAACCTGTTTGTTACCCTGTTCCACCTTATCAACCGAGTCATCTATCAACAGTTTGATTTCTTTTGCAGCAGCGGCACTACGTTGTGCGAGACTACGTACTTCCGTTGCAACTACAGCAAAACCACGCCCTTGCTCACCTGCTCGGGCAGCTTCAACGGCTGCATTCAATGCCAGAATATTAGTCTGAAACGCAATGCCATCAATGACACCGATAATATCGGCAATTTTGCGAGCCGAATCGTTAATCTCACCCATCGTACTCACCACTTCAGCGACGACAACACCGCCTCTGGAAGCCACTTCCGAAGCAGTTGCTGCCAGCTGATTCGCCTGACGAGCGTTATCAGCATTCTGCTTCACGGTACTAGTGAGCTCTTCCATCGCGGAAGCAGTTTCTTCCAGTGAACCGGCTTGCGCTTCAGTACGATTAGAAAGATCAAGATTACCAGAAGCGATCTGAGCAGAAGCAGAAGCAATAGATTCAGTCCCCATACGAACTTCACCAACAATAGCCACCAGACTATCATTCATTTTCCGTAAAGCCCGCATTAACTCACCTGTTTCATCTTCACTGGATACATCAATATGACTGGTAAGATCTCCTGATGCGACCGTCTCCGCAACACCGATGGCGACTCTCAATGGCACCACTATGCTGCGGATTAGCCAGATGGTGACCATGACACCGATTACCACCGCCAAAAATGTTGTAACTAATAATATCCATTTACCTGTTTGATAACTGGCGTCTGATTTCTTATTCGCAGCCAGAACCATGGCAGAAGATTGGGTACGAACATAAGTGACTATATCCTCGATTTTTTGCGTAGGTGGCCTATCCATACCTTTTACCAGCGCATCCACTATATGTGAACTATTCGGATTTTTCACGTCATATTGCTTAAGCGCCTCCAAATATTTCCCACCCAGTTCTTCATGCGTTTGCAGCGCCTCATCAACTTGTTTTGTATCTAGGCCTAGCTGAACAAACAAATCTTTGAGTTTTTGCAAGTCGGCGTGCGTTTCCTCACCCCGCTTACTAAATGCTTTACTATATTTGTCAAAAGCAGCAGGGTCATTGCCACGCAGCAAAGTATCTTTCCATTCCTGCACCTGCTTTTTGAAATTGACTTGTGCACTACGTGCAGTATCGACAGATGATTCCAGCAACGCGGCTGTACGCATGGCCTCGACGTGATTCGCATTAATATCAGCGAACGTGTACCACCCCTCGGTACCTACCACTAACATTGTCAACATAAGAAATCCCGCCAGGAAACCAAGCCGGATGCTAATTTTTAAATTATGTAGATTCATTCTGGGTCCTCTCCGTCCTAATATTAATTTTATATAATTATTATAGTGGCCAGCATACTCGCGTCATCCATGCTGGTTCAAATCATATAACTTATGATAATAGCTGGCTATCTTTTTTAACTATCCAAACTATAAATATTACCCTAGGCAATACCAGTTAATTCTTTAAGCTACATGCTACGCACCATTTTAATATGTAAACGCACCAAACCGAGCTTGCACTACATCCCTAACCTCGCTCAATTATAGATAAACTCAGGCTTTGACAATAGGCACGATTGTTGCTGATTAACATGTACTCTCTTGTTTCGGAATAAAGCCATGCCATCTCTGACGAATCTCGAACTTGTGCCCACCGGTTCGTTTAATCATTGGGTATCGTATGATTTTGATGAGCAAGCTGATTTATTAAGAGGATGGAATCAGGATTATCTGCAGATGTCCTCTGGTCGGTTTAATGGCTATGTATCTGACATCAAATTTAAAGATGTACACCTGTTTCTTGAGTACACCAACCAGGCCTTGTTTCAACATGGTCAATTAGGCAACGATGTTATCGCAATAGGCGTGCCACTGGCAGCAAATAATCACGGTGTATTCTGCGGCACACCGAGCACCAGCGATTGCATACATGTGTTTTCTGGTGGTAACGGATTTGAGTTTTTCTCCCCCAATGGATTAGTCATGGCGGGCATATCGGTTAATCGTACTGCGTTATTTGAGATGTTAATGCCCGAAGAACAAGCAGCGATACAACGAAACTGCGGACAGGCGCATATTTTCACCATGAGCTCTGCACGGCTGGATGGCATACGTAAATTTATCTCAGAAATTTTCCAGACAGTTCAGGCGATGCCCGATCTACTGCAAAACGATTTATACATTAAGTCATTACGTACGACGATCTTAGCTTTTCTGGCTGACAATCTCATACATGGCAATGATGACGTCGGCATACAGTTATCGACCAGCAGATGCTGGCATATCGTAGCAGAGTCACGTGAACTCGCACTGACTCAATCGGAAAATGCCATCAGCGTAGCGGATCTGTGTCAACACTTCGGCATCAGCCGTCGCAGCCTGCAATACTGCTTTCACAACATGCTTGCGACTAACCCTGTAGCTTATTTACGGGCGGAACGGTTAAATGCAGTGCGACACATGTTAAAAGATGCCAACTCCGTTACCGAAGCGGCGACGCATTGGGGTTTCTGGCATTTCGGACATTTTTCACAGGAATATAAAAAAATGTTTGGCGAATTACCGTCCACCACCTTCAAACGCCTGCACTCTCTTAACTAGGCAAGCTTAGTGGAGTAGCATCAGCAATCTGCACCATATCGCTTTCATCTTTCAAATCCACACCAGACAATTGCAACCGCATAGCTTGCTGAGCCAGCCATACTAGTTTTTTAGCCGCTACCGCATAACTCAAACCCTCCAGCCGCACATTGGAAATACAGTTACGTTCAGCATCATTTCGCCCCACTTTAGGATCATATGTCAGATAGATTCCCAGACTGTCTGGTGAACTCAGCCCAGGTCGTTCGCCTATGAGCACAGCCACCACCCGCGCACCCAATGCCTCACCAATTTCATCACCAATAGCTACCCGCGCCTGACTGGCCATCACCACAGTACCCAATTGCCATTCTACGGGCGCACTTCGACGAACTTCTGCCATCAAGGGTATCGCGTGTTTATGTATTGCTAAGGCAGACAGCCCATCCCCGACTACAAAAACCAAATCTGGTTGCGGATGCTGTGATTTGATGGATTGCAATTTCTCCAATCCAGCCGCATCCACACGCCTGCCAAGATCAGGACGTAACAGATAGCTGGTACGATCTGCGGCACGACTTTGCACATGCACCACAGTCCAGCCAGCAGTAGCGCACTCCCGTTCCAGCATATCGACATCCAGCGGCAAATGCACTGCATCCCGTGCCATAGCGTGTGCATAGCCGAAATTCAATACTTCTTCAGTAGGCAGACTGGTACCGACCCGCCCCAAAGCGATGCGTGCCTGGGTAAATTGTCGGAGCTGTTGCCATGGATCGGCAACAACGGAACTTAATTCACTGCCAGCAACTGTTTGGGCATGGCTTGCAACAGATGATGCGTCGCTTCCACTGGCCGCATCCGTCCCGCTTGGTCGGTAATATTCATTTTTTTCAACCATAATTCAAACTCCGGCGCTGGTTTTAGCCCCATCACATTACGCAAATAAAGCGCATCATGAAAAGACGTGCTCTGATAGTTAAGCATGATATCATCCGCACCTGGTATGCCCATGATGAAAGTCACCTCTGCAGCTGCCAGCAATGTCATCAGATTATCCATATCGTCCTGATCCGCCTCGGCATGATTGGTGTAACACACGTCACAACCCAAGGGCACGCCCAGCAACTTGCCGCAGAAATGATCTTCTAGCCCCGCGCGAATAATCTGTTTACCGTTATACAAATACTCGGGGCCGATAAAGCCAACTACAGTATTGCTGAGTAACGGTGAAAAATGACGAGCGATGGCATAAGCCCGTGCTTCGCAGGTTTGCTGATCAACTCCGAAATTGGCGCTGGATGACAACGCTGTACCCTGCCCCGTCTCAAAGTACATTACGTTATTACCCACAGTCCCGCGCTGCAATGAAAGCGCTGCCTGCTGTGCTTCTTGCAAAATGGCAATATCAATACCAAAACTGCGGTTGGCTTTTTCCGTACCTGCTATAGACTGAAACACCAGATCAACTGGTGCACCTCTTTCTATCAACTGGATCTGATTGGTAACGTGGGTCAATATGCAAGACTGTGTCGGAATCTCAAACTCATTGATCACCTCATCCACCAGATAATAAATATCCATTAATGCAGGGATGCTATCTGTGGCTGGATTAATGCCGATTACCGCATCACCCGAACCATACAACAGGCCATCCACAATAGAGGCTGCAATACCGCGAGGATCATCAGTGGGGTGATTCGGTTGCAAGCGCGTAGCCATGCGTCCAGGCAAGCCTATGGTGTCACGGAAAGCAGTCACCACACTGCATTTACGCGCCACCAGTATCAAATCCTGATTGCGCATCAATTTGCTAACAGCCGCAGCCATTTCTGGCGTAATACCCCGCGCTACGCGCTGCAAAGTAGCCGTATCTGCCACATCAGACAATAACCAGTTACGGAAATCGCCTACTGTCAGATGACTAATTTCCGCAAAGGCCTGCTTATCATGACTGTCAATGATAAGCCGTGTAACCTCATCATCTTCATAAGGAATTACCAGCTCCTCCAGAAATCGCTGCAGCGGTACATCGGCCAGACACAATTTTGCTGCCATACGTTCTACGTAAGACCCGGCAGCAACACCCGCCAGATAATCGCCTGAGCGCTCAGGTGTTGCTTTAGCCAGCAAATCTTTCAAATCATTAAACTGCCAGGTTTGCATCCCAACGCTATGACGATACTGCATTGCATTTCTCCCGACAGCGCTCAGCCCTTATCTAGCGTCACGCTTAACTTACCCAACAACAGGTATCTGTTGATTATCGATGGCCGCATCCCGATGATGCTTGGTAAGTAGAAAGTAGCCATAGGCAATCGCCATCAATGCCACGAACAACTCAGCCAACAGTTGATTATAGTAGATCATAGTAACCAGACTAATCGCCGCCAATATCAAAGCAATCGCAGGGAATAACGGATAAACCATTGCGGGGAATGGACGACTCATATTAGGCTCATTCTTACGCAACGCAAACAGACTAAGCATGGAAATGATATACATGACAATCGCACCGAATACGGCCATAGTAATCAGATTGGCTGTCAATGTCTGCCCACCAAATGAAATCAGATCATCGCTGAATATCGCCGCCACGCCAACGATACCGCCTGCGATAATGGCACGATGAGGTGTTTTGAATTTTGGATGTACTGCAGCGAAATACTGCGGCATGTAACCCGCGCGTGCCAGTGCAAATATTTGTCGTGAATAACCCAGAATAATGCCGTGGAATGATGCTATAAGCCCGAATAAGCCTATCCACACCAGCATATGCAGCCAGCCACTGTTCGCACCCACCACCAGCTTCATCGCCTGTGGTAACGGATCGTTGATATTTGACAGCGCTTTCCAGTCACCCGTACCACCTGCAAACACCATCACCCCCATCGCCAGCACCACCAGCGTTAATATCCCGGCAATGTAGGCAACTGGTACAGTGCGCTTAGGATTCTCAGCTTCTTCTGCTGCCATGGCCACGCCTTCAATAGCAAGGAAAAACCAGATGGCAAAAGGAATCGCCGCAACTATTCCGGGGATGGCTGCCACGCTGAAACCATCTTGCCCAGACCAGCCATGCGCAACAAAATTTGCTACAGAAAATGCAGGTGACACCACACCCATAAATACCAGCAGCTCCAGGATTGCCAGTATGGTCACAAACAGTTCAAAGGTTGCAGCAATCCGCACCCCGATAATATTCAATCCGATGAAGATGACATAAGCACCTGCTGCCATCACTTTAACGTCCACACCAGGAAACTGCACATTCAGATATGCCCCTATGGCCATGGCAATCGCTGGCGGCGCAAATACAAACTCCACCAACGTAGCAAAACCTGCAATAAACGCCGCCTTGTCACCAAACGCTCGACGCGCATAGGCAAATGGCCCACCCGCGTGAGGAATAGATGTCGTTAATTCGGTAAAACTGAAAATGAAAGTGGTGTACATCACCGCAATCATCACCGACGTCACCATAAAACCCAGCGTTCCAGCTTTATCCCAGCCATAACTCCAGCCAAAATATTCACCCGAAATCACTAGTCCGACTGCCAAACCCCACATATGCCAGACATTCAGTGTGGGTTTGAGTGTATTACTTGCTCCAGTTTCCATAACCATTCCCCTTTAAAAAGTAAACTGCTCAGCTCGATTTTAGGAGGATTAGAAAACTGCACTATCCCATTTTGGCAAAAGTTAAGATGATGATTAAAAAACTTAAATTTTCAGCAATATATTTCAATATTAACGCCGCAATCTTAAATAAATAGCAGGTAAAATTTCCGGCAAACGAGATATATCATCCAGCATACGATAACCCCTTTTCCCGAAAATTTGTGCTGACTGAGCTTCTGTATGTATATTCAGATTAAGCCCGAAGCAATCCAACCCTGAACGACGCAATTGCCTGACTGCATGTGCCGCGTCATGCACCAGATAGTTTGCGTCAGTGACGTCAATATCGGCAGGCTCACCATCGCTGATAATTAATAATATCTTACGACTACCCGGCTGCTGTGCCAGGTAGTGCCCCGCATGTCTGGTTGCCGCACCTAATCGGGTCGACAACTTGCCAGTCATACCTGCCAGACGTTGTTTAATGTGGTCATCGAAACTTTCAGAAAAATCCTGCAAACGATAATACTCAACCTGATGACGGCCATTCGAAGAGAAGCCATGTATGGCAAAATCATCACCGAGATCAGTAACTGCACCAGCAAAAAGCACTGCCGTTTCTCTGGTCAGGTCGAGGACAGTCTTATCCGTATTCGGAACATGCTGATTGGTCGACTGAGACAAATCCAGCAATAACAATACTGATACCTGCTGCGCATTTCTGATGTATCGGCTGTTAATACGCATATCTGGCGTACGTTGCTGTCTGATATCCGTAGCAGCGCGAATAACTGCTTCGAGATCGAGATCATCTCCCTCCTCATGTTTCTTTTGCCGATACAGCAAGTTGGGGCGCACTGCCTGATTAATACGTTTAAGTCTGGAGAGTACAGCCTGGGTGCTATCCTCAATCTCAGTGATAGTACTTAACTCACCCGCAGGGCATGGCTGCTCGATAACGCTTGCCACATTTGGTCGTTCCATGCCCATGCGATAATCCCATTCTGGATAATGGAATACGGATTTCACTGGGAAATCATCTGGCGTTGGTGGCGCAGGCAGCTGTAATGTTTCCGTGCTTGCATCGGTTATATCAGTCGCTCGCTGCCGTGTCGTATCTATATTGCGGGTAAACGTCTGCTTGCTGTCACCGCGGTTCTGCTCCGGTTGCGTCGGATCAGGCAATGGCACTTCCACCTCCTGACGCTCCCACAGCATACGGTTATCGTCACGATATGACGGCTCAACCAGATATGCGGGCGCATTGAACTTAACCCGCATTTGCCCCATGTCATTAGCCAGCAACAAGCCAAGCCGGATGGAGATTTGCGGATCATCCCAACTATGCGGTTGTTCGAAAAACAGCTTACGACCCTTTTTCACCCAGCCGTTGTTATCAACATAATCAGGATCTAGCAGCGCACGCGTCAACCTGCGTGCCAACGACAGAAAATCGGTATTAAGAAAATTTGTTGGTGGGTACAAATCTCGCCACAAATTGCGCAAGCCGGGGAAATCACGCATCACCAAGGCCTCTACTCGTGCGTCTTCTATCAACCCTATCAAGGTGTTTTGCATGGGATTGATTTTTCGGCGCAGGAATGTCTGCCTGGAGTAGATGATGTGTGCCACTGCATGCACTGCAGCAGCCCGATACACATCTCTGCTCGACCTGCTGGAGACACCTGCATATGTGTCTGGCAAATGAATTACATGATGTTCATCCACAAAACTGCGTGCCAGACCTTCATTGGCATCGGTTAACACCGGGAACTGCTGGAGTTTAAATTCTCGTCCCCATAGCGCACGCAAGTACAGTGCTATACGTCGCCGTTCGTGAATAAACAGCGTATTGCCACTCTCCAGATTGAGCGCATGCCAGGAAGCCGTACTCTCCAATGCAAAATATTGCGCGAGTCTGGCAAAATCCCGACTATAGCGCGCGATACCATTCCGTACCCAACGCTGCAGGCCTGCAATAGTCATCCGTTCCAACAAAACGTCCTGCTTAGCCAGCATAGGACGTAGTCCGCGTGGCGCCAGCATCACCAATTCTTCCAGCAACGATAGATAAGACTTGTATGCGTGAGGGTTGCCGAGTGTACGAGCAGCCTGAAGACTGGAGGTTATGATCAGATCGACGACTGAAGCACTCGTCTTGGGATAAATATTAATGATAGTCGCGGTCAGATAAACGACCGATTGCTGTCCGAGCAAACTAATCAGATCAGGCTCAGCATCTCTGAACAAACCCAGTGATGTCTTACTCAGTCCTGCATGCGTGAGCTCACCATGCACCGCAGATTCATACTGGTTCACTGGTTCAATTAAGCGATTCGGGCTAGCGCCTGTCACTAGCCCGATATTCGCCATACAGATTATTTATGCGGAGTATCACTTTCATTTGGAATGCCAGGAATCGGACATTCCGCTGTACCTACCGTAGTACGAGTGAACGACTCGACCTGCTCACGAGCAGATTCAGGATCCATGACCCATTTCTTGTAGAACTCGTAAGGAATTTCCGCCACGCCCTTATCGCCTTCACCCGAGTTGATTTTCCCGGTATAACCACGGTGCAACAGCTTGAACAGATGGTTCTGAGATTGACCATTCTTGCGCGCATCGCGGATCTGTGAGGTTGACAGCTCGGCATACTGAATACCGTAATCCTCTTCACCACATTCGCCCAAAGTACGACCATCAAAACCAACAATGGCGGAATGACCAAAATACGAATACACACCGTCAAAGCCTGATGCATTAGCAACTGCAACATAAACGTTATTCATGAATGCCATAGCCTTGGCAACCAGTACTTGCTGATCTTTAGCTGGGTACATATAACCTTGGCAACGCACTATCAGCTCAGCCCCTTTCATTGCGCAGTCACGCCAGATTTCCGGGTAGTTGCCATCATCGCAAATGATCAGACTAATCTTCATGCCCTTAGGACCTTCAGACATATAGGTGCGATCACCCGGATACCAGCCTTCTATCGGACACCACGGCATGATTTTGCGATATTTCTGTACGATTTCGCCCTTGTTGTTCATCAAAATCAGGGTATTGTACGGCGCCTTATTTGGATGCTCTTCATGACGCTCACCCGTGAGTGAAAACACGCCCCATACGTTGGCTTTGCGGCAAGCTTCAGCGAATATCTCGGTTTCTTCACCAGGTATGCTTGCAGCAGTGTCATACATCTCCTGACTGTCATACATGATGCCATGCGTGCTGTATTCAGGGAAAACAACCAGATCCATACCAGGCAACCCAAGCTTCATGCCTACCAGCATTTCACCTATCTTGCGCGCGTTATCCAGCACCTCAGCCTTGGTATGTAAACGTGGCATCTTGTAGTTGACTACTGCTACACCTACACAATCATTACTACTGGAAATATCACCATGTCTCATAATTCACCCGTTTCTATATACATTGCTCAGACTGACAAATAACCCTTGATCTTGGCTGCATCCACATCCCCACGTTTATCTTCGTGGATGAACTTACCCTTATCAATCACAATGATACGATCAGCAATTTCCATGGTAAAACTCAAAACCTGCTCAGAAACGATAATAGTAATCTCACGCATCTTCCTGATTTCATTCAGTACTTTTGCGATATCCTTAATGATGGATGGCTGTATACCTTCGGTAGGCTCATCCAGCAGTAGCACTTTAGGATTGGTCACTAGCGCACGGGCAATCGCCAGTTGCTGTTGTTGACCACCGGACAGATTACCGCCTTTACGATGACGCATGTCGTATAAAACTGGAAACAGCGCAAATATATCTTCAGGAATATGTCTGGACTTCGATTTTCCCAAGCCCGTTTCAATATTTTCCTGAACCGTCATATTAGAAAATATCATACGACCCTGAGGCACATAAGCCAGTCCCTTAGCAACACGCTGATAACTTTCATTGCCGCTCAAATCTTCGCCATCAACAGTCGCTTTTGCGCATTTACTCGGCAATATGCCCATCAGGGATTTGAACAATGTGGTTTTACCCATACCATTACGCCCCATAATGGCCACGGTTTCATTTTTTTCTGCTTTAAAGCTTAAGCCATGAATAACCTGGCTTTGCCCGTAGCTCACCTGCAAGTCTGCTATTTCGAACATGCTATTTCCCCTTAACCTGTTAGTGACCTAGATAAACTTCGATAACGCGTTCGTCGGCCTGCACTTGTTCCATCGTGCCCTCAGCCAATATCTTGCCCTGATGCAACACGGTGACCTTATGGGCAATTTTTTTGACGAATTCCATGTCATGTTCTATCACCAGAACCGAACGATTCTCACAAATACGATTCAGCAGATCAGCGGTCTGGTCGCGTTCCTTGGCACTCATTCCTGCCACTGGCTCATCCAGCATCAATAACTCTGGCTCCTGCATCAACAACATACCGATCTCCAGCCACTGTTTCTGACCATGGCTCAATAAAGCCGCCTCCATCTCGAGGTGGTCTTCAAGCATAATGTCCTTGGCAATCTTGTGTACCTGCTCCAGCACTGCATCGGTACGTTTAAAAGTCAGGCTACCCCACACATTCCTGCCTTTGGGATAAGACACTTCCAGATTCTGGTAGACAGACAGGTTTTCATAAATCGATGGCGTCTGAAACTTGCGCCCTACCCCTGTCCGCACTATCTCGTGTTCTGACAGCTTGGTCAGCTCCTTGTTCTTGAATTTAATTGAACCTGAAGTCGATTTGGTTTTACCGCAGATCAGATCCAGCACAGTCGTTTTACCCGCACCATTCGGCCCAATAACAACGCGCAACTCATTTTTGTCTACATACAAGGTCAATGCATCAACAGCCTTGAAGCCATCGAAAGACACTGTCAAATCCTCTATGGCAAGTACAAAGTCAGTATTACTCATGCTTTTGCTCCTGCTGGTTCGCTAGTGATAATTGGCTCAGATTCGGTTTTTTCCACTACGACAGCTACTGCCTCAACCTCGACTTTAGCTGGTAAAGGCTTAGCTTTACGTGATTGAAACTTCTTCATCAGATCAGTGTAAATACCTGCTAATCCATTCGGGAAGAACATCACCACAGCAATAAACAGACCGCCCATCAGGTATAACCACAGCTCCGGATAGGTTTCCGAGAATACGCTCTTGCCATAGTTCACCAGCAACGCGCCATACACCGCACCTATCAGTGACATGCGTCCACCTACGGCTGCGAAAATCACCATTTCTATGGAAGGCACGATACCGATGAAGCTTGGCGACATGAAACCCACCTGTAGCGTAAACATTGCGCCGCCCAGTGCAGATATAAGCGCGGCAAAACAGAAGATGAATATCTTGAAGTTGGACACGTCGTAACCAGAGAAACGCACCCGCTCTTCCTTATCACGCATCGCCAGCAACAACATACCGAATTTACTGGACAGGATGTAACGAGACACCAGAATTACTGCGATTAGCAAGAACGCATTGATGTAATAAAGTATGTACTTGGCATGATCGGTACGAATATCCCAGCCCAGAAGGGTTCTCAAGTCGGTAATACCATTCACACCACCCGTATAGCCTTGCTGTCCGACTATCAGGATACTCAATATCAGCGCAATTGCCTGAGTAATAATGGCGAAATACACCCCCCCCACACGACGCTTGAACATCGCAAAACCGATAATGTAAGCAAACAATGTCGGCACCAGAACGACTGCCAGCAATGTCAAAGTAAAGCTATGAAATGGCTGCCACATCATGGGTAAAGCCGTAATCTGGTTCCAGTCCATAAAGTCCGGTATGCCTGGCGTTGTCTGTATCTTGGTACTGATGGGATCAGACGCTTCCAGTTTGAGGAACATGGCCATGCAATAGCCCCCCAGACCGAAGAATATCCCCTGACCCAGACTCAGAATACCGCCATAACCCCACAGCATCACCAGACTGACCGCCACAAAGGCATACGTCAGATATTTGCCTACCATACCGATACGAAACGGATCCAGTCCCAACGGCAGGACAACCAGGATAATCGCGGCCAGAACAGCCAGCCCGATTGCCCCCTGCTTCCCACCCAATAGCTTGTTAGTAAATGTATTCATGTATATCTCCTGATTACTTACGGACTTTGGCTGCGAACAAACCTTCTGGCTTCATCATCAAGATAATCACGATGACTAACAAGGTTGACACCTTACCCATCGAGCTGGTCATGAAGAACTGAAGGATGGACTGTGCCTGAGCAATACCGAACGCAGAAGCTATCGTTCCCATCAAACTCGCTGCACCTCCAAATACCACCACCATGAAGCTGTCAACGATGTATAGCGAGCCCGTTGTCGGTCCGGTAGAAGCGATCGTTGTAAACGCAGCCCCTGCCACACCCGCGATACCACAACCCAGTGCAAATGTGACTCGGTCTACCTTTTTAGTATTAATACCCACTGCACCTGCCATCACCCGGTTTTGTACCGTAGCTCTGACATTCAAACCCCAGCGTGAGCGGAACATGAACAGGAACACACCGAATGTCACGACTGCTGCTAACCCCATCACAAACACACCATTGATAGGGATTTCTATGTCTGGCGTAGGCTGGAACGCGCCTAACAACCATTGCGGTAACTCCGCGCTCACTTCTTTAGCGCCGAAAGTTGACCTGAAAATCTGTTGCATCACTAAGCTCAAGCCCCAGGTCGCTAACAGCGTATCCAGCGGCCGCTTATATAAATGCCTTATCAGTACAAATTCAACAAGATAGCCTATGGCAAATGCGATAATAAATGCAGCAACAATTGCGAACACAAAGTAGTAATTCACAATGTCGTATTTCACTGCCAGTTTTGATAAAAATACTGTTGTATAAGCCCCGATGGTCATAAATTCACCATGAGCCATATTAATCACGCCCATTTGACCGAAAATAATTGCTAAACCCAGTGCCATCAAAAGTAACACGCTAAACAGGCTCAAGCCTGAAAAGCCCTGCATTACCAAGATGTTACCTATATCCGCCATCGAATATCCAAACATGATTAACACTCCACTTATACTAACGGGTTATAACGCACAAAATTGCTTACTAAAATACTCGCAGCACCGGATGGTGCTGCGAGTAAGTCAAACGCTTATTGATAACCTTTAGGGAATGGATCTGGTTTGATCAGAGGAGACTCATAAACCACATCTGCCTGACCATCTGCACGCCATTCACCTACGCGCAGTTTGCTCCACAAGTGATGGTTAGGATCGACCTTGACATAACCTTCAGGTGCGGTTTTCAATTCATAGCCAGGTAAAGCAGCAACCACTTTATCTACGTCGAAACTACCTGCACGTTCAACGCCTGCTTTCCATAACCATGGACCTTCATATGCAGCCTGAGTCACGTCACCAATAACTGATTTAGGACCCCACATTTTTTTGAATTCAGCAACGAATTTTTCGTTGTTAGGATTCTTAAGGCTTTGGAAATACTTCATTGCAGAGTAGAAACCTTGCAAGTTTTCACCGCCAATACCCAGAACTTCATCTTCAGTCACAGAGATAGTCAACAAAGTCTGTTTCTTAGCGTTAATACCTGCTGCATTCAATTGCTTGAACCATGCAACGTTACTACCACCCACCACAGCCGCATAAATCACGTCAGGTTTTTTCAGTTTGATTTTGTTAATCACAGAACCAAATTGTGTATCGCCCAATGCAACATATTCTTCACCTACGACCTTACCACCTAAGTGCTGCTCGATTTGTTTACGTGCAATCTTCATTGCAGTACGTGGCCAGATGTAATCAGAACCAATCAAATAGTATGTTTTGGCTTTTTTCTCTTTAGCTACCCAATCCAGGCCAGCCAGAATTTGTTGTGTTGCTTCCTGACCTGTGTAGAACACGTTCTTGGATTGCTCAAGACCTTCATAGAAAGTTGGGTAGAACAACAGACCATTGTCTTTTTCAAACACTGGCAGAGCAGCTTTACGTGAAGCTGAAGTCCAGCAACCGAACACTGCAGCAGTGTGGTCATTTTCTAGCAGCTTCTTAGATTTTTCAGCAAACGTAGGCCAGTCACTGGCACCATCTTCCTGAATAATTTCGATCTTGCGGCCTAAAACACCACCCGCAGCATTAATCTGGGCAATCGCCAGCTTTTCAGCTTGAATCGAGCCAGTTTCGCTGATCGCCATGGTACCTGTAGACGAATGCAAGATACCTACCTTTACGGTCTTATCAGTAACGGCCAGACCAGTTGTATTCACTTTTGCAGTTGGAAAATCAGCTGCGAATACATTACTTGCACTAGCGGTCATACCCAAGGCCAGTGAAGCACCAACTACCGCACCGGCGGTCTTCATAAATTGACGTCTATCATATTTACTCATCTGTTGCTCCTTAAATTAAGATTGCATGCAATTAACACTCCTCCCTGCAGAAGAGCTAACCGTCCACTCCGCAACACATACCATCAGGTTTCTGTACATGCACATTTTTAGATCGGTGTTCAACTACTAGCAATTCATGTGCCACAACAGGCATGGTCAAGTTGAACGATTAATAAACAAATTTTTTTGTCCAATTTTTCATATTGTTAGTGGCAGATAAATTTATTTTTTCACTTGGCCGCATTTCTTGATTAACACAGATTTTTTTGAAAAAAGGCAGACGATAGTTGAATCTCTAGAAATGGGTGCACATTGTTGTATACATGCTCCATTTGAGTGCATAACCTGTATACAAAGTGAAATATTTGACTATCATTAAATAAAGAAATTAGATTAACTAATAGAAACATCAATATGATTATAAATAAAATCTATTGACATTTTTTCAAACAAGATCAGGATGTTCAGGGAACTATTACAATGAATAATACGAGAGTTGTTAATGCAGAAGTGATGCGGCGAACCCATGCTAATACATAGATTCGCCGAAATTACAGTTTAATGACCCAACATCCAGGGTCTGGCAGTTTTTTTAGTCTGCATTTCAAAACCATTTGTTTTAGCTGCCGTTTTTTCCTTCGACTTGGATGACTTACCCGATGTCGAACAAGTGTGGGTACCATTGCAGCCACAACTACTACGCCGTGCCATTTTTGGCTCATGCGCTGATTTCTCATTACGTTCGTATGCACTGCGTTGCGCTTTACCCAGTATAGCTAACTGAGGTGCAGTTATTACGCGTTCACTGGAAGCACCACAACTCGGGCATTCCATATTAAGATCCGATTCACTCATTTTTCGTATTTCAGTAAATGAGCCACATTCTTCACAGTGATAATCATATAAAGGCATTTCAATTCCTCACTCAAAAATGCTCACCTCTGAATAACCAGAGGCGAGCATCAACACACATTAAGAAGTCGAAGCTAGGTCAACCTTACTGGTCACCATGATTTTCGGTCCTTCCGCATCTGGCTTCAAATTGAAATCAAAGATTTCAGTCGGTAGCCACAATGTAGCGCAAGCATTCGGAATATCAACAATACCGCTGATATGACCTTCAACTGGTGCCGTACCCAGAATTGCATAAGCCTGCTCACCGCTGTAACCAAATTTCTTCAGATATTCAATTGCGTTCAGACATGCTTGACGATAAGCAACATGCGCATCGAGGTAATATTGCTTACCTTGTTCATCAACTGAGATACCTTCAAAAATCAGATAGTCGTTGTATCTAGGTTCCATAGGGCTAGGCTGGAATATAGGGTTTTTGACACCATACTTTTCCATACCGCCTTTAATAACTGAAACATGGATATCCAGGTAACCAGCCATTTCGATCGCGCCGCAAAATGTGATTTCACCGTCACCCTGGGAGAAATGCAAATCGCCCATGGATAGACCTGCGTTCTTTACATAGACAGGGAAAAAGACACGTGAGCCTTTGGAAAGGTTTTTAATATCACAGTTACCGCCGTGCTCACGTGGAGGAACAGTACGTGCACCTTCTTTAGCAGCTTCTTTAGCAGCCTCGCCGGTCATGCGCCCCATCAATGCAGTTTCTGCATAAGGCAGTGCAGCCAATGGCGGCACGCGATCTGGGTCGGTGCTCACCAGCGCAGCTTCGCGCTTATTCCATTCATTCAACAGTTCACGTGAAGGCAGGCATCCGATCAAGCCAGGATGCATAATGCCAGCGAATCTGACATTAGGAATATGTCTTGAAGTGGTGTAGATACCATGGAAATCCCAGCAAGCTTTACGCGCATCAGGATAATGATCGGTCAGAAAGCCACCACCATTGGCTTTATCAAACAGCCCGGTGAAGCCCCATTCAGATTCTTGAAATGCACCAACATCCAGAATATCGACCACCAGCAAATCACCAGGCTCAGCACCTTCAACACCAATAGGACCGCTCAAATAGTGAACCTTGGTCAAATCGACATCGCGTATATCATTCGCGCTATCGTTGTTGCCAATCTGTCCGCCCGTCCAGTCTATACACTCTACACGGAACTCATCACCAGGCTTAACCATCGCTACCATAGGAATATCCGGGTGCCAACGATTATGCAACACGTCAGATTGTTCTTCAGGTGACTTATTAATATCCACTTTAATCAAGGTTTTTGGCACAGCAATCTCCTAACAGTCATATAGTCAAAATAAATGCATACAAGTACTAACCGAACAGTCAAAGGCTGCCTGGTTGATATTTACTTAGCATTTAATATGCCAATTTTTAAGACCAAGGAAATTTACTACCTATTAATTAAGTTTCATATGGTTATATGGCGGTCATGAAAAAACCATTTCAATAAACCTGACAGACCTGCATGCACCAGAACCAAGCAGAACGACTTAGTCATGCACGCTTATCACGCATTTTCACCAAATAGCCACAGAGAAGTGCATCGAAGTGCATTCCCAGCACTGACAGCCCTAATTCACATATCCATACGAAAGCGTACAGGCACATCTACCCATGCACTAACAGCAGTATTGCCTTGACGCGCAGGTACAAACTTCCAGTGATGTACGGCATCAAGTGCGGCTTGATCAAGCATGTCGCTGCCACAAGTTTGCTGTATCGCAATATCTAACGGATAACCATTTTCATCGACTTTGACACGCAGTAAAACCGTACCCGTCAATTTCATACGACGTGCTAATGGCGGATAGACTGGTGCAGGGTTTTGCAGATACGCAACTGCATATTCGGGTGCATGGTAAATTGATACAGCTTGAGGTTGCACGGGCACGGGCAGCGGAATTGCTGTTGAAGCATTACTTACTGCCAAAACAGGGGCTACAGCAGGCAATCCAGCTTGTTCAACTGAGGGTGCGCGCATTGCAGCCTCAGGTTCAGAACGTATCACCGGCGTTCTCCTAGTCTGAATATGAGTGATCTGGTGAGATACTTTGATATCAGATGACAGGGGTATTGCCGGATGATTCACTAGCCCTGATATCTCTTCTGTCTTTTGGGATAGTTGAACTTGCAGCACAGGCACAGCCAACTCTTGCTGTGTCCCAGGCACCGTAGACACCCAGGTGGCCACTACGGCATGCGCAACGATAGATAACGCTAATGCACTATAAATAAGCCGCATATTCGCGCTAAAATTTCACTCGCAAACCCACCCTGACTGTAAGCGGCTCAGCTGGGTGAGTATGAATATCGTTTACTGGCGCCGCCTCGCCCGCCAGCTGAGAAGCATAGTAATAATTAATATCCGAAACTTGAGCATTAAACAAATTCAGCACCTCAAAATTGACTTGCATATGTTTATCCAGTTTGACCCCACTTGCCAGATTAACAATAGTTGAAGCGCTGGAGCGTACAGAGTTATCTTCTATTAATGGACGCGGTCCAAAATAACGCAGTCGCAAACTACCAAACCAGCGTCCCTGTTCCAGTTTTGCCCCTATTGAAGCAGCCTGCTCTATTGAGCCGGGGATATAGTCGCCAACAGGGTCACTCACACGAAAACGTGAGTGCGATAAACTCACATCTGCATCCAGCGTCAGCTGATCATTGGGTTTATAAAAATTTGCCCATTCCAACCCTATACGTCGACTCGGCCGGCTAGGTTCGGTACTTCCCGCATCACCAGCAAAAACCAGTTCGGAATCAATATCCAGTACAAACAAAGCCAGACTCGTTTGTAATCCACGCATAGGCACACTACGCACCCCTACTTCATATCCCATGGCAGGTACCAGCGGGTTCACCTTCTGTGCAGGTAGTCCGGTAGATGGATCAACAGTTAACGTAGCACCACGCCCATCGTTGGAATGAAATCCTCGACCTATGTTCAGATAATACTCAGTGTTATCCCACGGCCCGAATACGAGTGACAGCTTGGGCGACAATATCCCCGCACTGGCACGCCCAGAATTGACTGCTGTATCACTGGCAACATCAAAGCTATACTGATCGGCACGCACACCTGCGATACTCCGCAGCCATGAATTCCATTGCACTGCTTCCTGATAATACAAATTAACACTGGCTTGCTGCACACTATCCAGCGACACCGTAGACAAACGCTGGCGCTGCTCGGTATTGAACAAGCCCAGTGCACGGATATCATCAAAACGCAGCCCGCTGCCTATCGTGTGCTCCACATCATAACCGGCAAATCTGGACAGCCAGCTATGGCTGGTCGCCCCGCCGATAACAGTTCTGTCATCCAGCTGTTCAAACTGATCGCCATGTACGGGATCATTCATATAGTAGGTAAAATCAGAAAACAAATCGAGCCGGTAATCAATCACATAAAAATTGGCGTGGGTATTACTGCCTGCCCCCGTATTCGCCCATCGTCCAGACAGACTGTATCGATGCGTATGCCCACCATCACTAGGGTTAAGACTGCCATAACGGTCAATCAAACCGCTATCTATAGCACGCTGTGCGACCTGATCGGTAGCGGTAAAGTCATTGCTATACGCCATCCCCGTCAAACTCCAACCATCATTATCCGTTCCCTGGGTATAGCGCAGCAGGCCATTATATTTTTTGCCATTCTCCGGCACATCCCAGGGGCCATCGTATTGCGACACCTCCAACGCATAAAGCAAATGCCCACTGGCTAGCGTCGGTGAACCTGCTGTCAGCATACGGCGATAACCATTTCCACCCACCCCCATGTCCACAAATGAGGAACTCAGCGTATCGCGCAGCTTCACTCGTGCACTACCCGCAGCAGAAAAATCGCCATCTTCTACCGAATATGGCCCCTTGCGATATTGAATACTATCAACCAGCTCAGGAATCAAAAAATTGGCATCGGCATAACCCTGTCCATGCGCGTGCGTCGGGAAATTGACCGGCATATCATCCACGAAAACAGAAAAATCAGTGCCATGATCAAGATTAAAACCACGCAAAAAATACTGATTAGCCTTACCCGAACCAGAATGCTGCGTAACTATTAAACCGGGGATGGTTTCCAGCAGCTCGCCTGGCCGCAACAAAGGCCGTCCATCAATCTGATCTGCAACTACAGTACCTTGCGAAGCAGAATCAGCCACGCCGACTAAATCATCTGTTACACCTACGACATCAACTGTATCCAAAGTCTGAATACCGCCAGCCAGAGATGATCCACTCAAGCTGACTAATACTGCCAGCAATAATGTGGCGCTGTACCATTTATTCAGGCAAGCCCCCATTGACCGTTTGTGCGTGCAGCTAGTTTGATACATAAGCATTTCTTAAATCACCTGAGCAACTAAAATTGTGAGACCTTTTTTCAGTCTAAGTCATGTACATAAGCGAATGCAAATTAACTCATCAGGCTACCAAAACGATGATACGCATGCAATTAATAAGACGCACCAAAACAGAGCGGCTCACTATCGTATTGCACTCATATCGCCCTCGCCTGACATCAACAACACGGTTTACTTAGCTCAACCATCACTACCAAACAACACAAATATAACGACTAACTTATTGAAATTTATATATTTATTTTTAATTGTTATTAAATATTTCTAATTGGCACGGGCTTTGCATAACTAAGTGCAAGACGGGAAAGTGGCTGCTCTACACAGCCCTTTCACACTCATGTCTGTATTAGGATAGCTAGGGTTCCGGTTCCAGCAATGGGATGTCTGGTCCGAGAGCAGTCCGGCCTCGCTAGAGGTTCCACGGAGGGATAAAAGCCCGGGAGAGAGCACAGTTGCTTTCCCGTTTTATTTTTAACCTTCTTAGGAGCTAGTCATGTCAATATTACATTCCAAATCGCTTAAAAAAGTTTGTCTTGCCTCAGTGATGCTCGCGACAGCCAGCATGAGCCCTATAGCTGCGCACGCCACTACCAGCATGAAAATTGGTACCGTGGTATGGGTAGGCTACGGTCCTTTTTTCGTTGCTGATGCCAAAGATTTCTACAAGAAACATGACCTCAAAGTCACGTTGCAAATGTTCACTGACCCTGCACTCATTCCAACTGCAATAGCCAGCCACTCTGTTGACGGCGGCATGTTGACTTATGACCAGGTAATCGGATCTGATGCTAAAGGTCTGTCACAAAAAGTTGTTATGCCTATCGACTATTCCAATGGTGGTGATGCAATTGTTGCCAGCACAGCCATTACTAAAGTGGCTGACTTCAAAGGTAAGAAAATTGGTTTCAACCCATTATCACCTTCTGACTTCCTGCTCTCTTACGCACTGAAAAAGAATGGCTTGTCCGAAAAAGACTTTGAAGCCGTACCTATGTCGCCTGAAGCTGTACCCGCTGCCATGGCGTCCAATAGCATTCCTGTCGGCGTTACCTATGAGCCTAGCCTGTCCCAAATCCTGAGTCAGGGTAATGGCAAAAAATTCCATGTAGTGTTTTCCTCCAAAAATGCGCCTGGTCTGATTGCTGACGTTTTAGTATTTGATCAGAAATATATCCAGGCACATCCAAAAGAAATCACTGGTCTGATCGCAGCCTACGTAGATGGTTTGAACTACATGAAAGCCCACCCTGACGAATCAGCCAAAATTATCGGTAAAGCTATGGGTGTAAGCGGAAAAGAAGCCATGGATCAGATGTCAGGTGTTTACAACATACCACTTGCTGAAATGCCTAAAGCGTTCATCAAATCCGCAGAAACCACTTCCTACTTCGCAAGTGGCGAAGTCATCGGCAACATTCTGAAAAGTAAAGGTCAAATTACGACCATCCCTGCTACTGAAACCACTATTGACAGTCAGTTCGTCAAATCCTTAGTTAAGTAAGTAAGGCAGGTCGCGCCTGAATACAGGCGTGACCTTGCTTGAGGAGTTATTCATGTTGAATCAAAAATTTCGCTATGCCGACGGCGTTGTGCCGAATGTGCTTGCCTTATCCTATACATTAGGTGCCTATGTTGGCGGCCTGCTGTTACTTATATTGGCACCCATCTGGGGACAGATTATCGGCACCTTGCTGGTTGCCCACGCACTGATTTTATCCGGATATTTTTTCCACGAATTTGCACACAACTCTATATTCAAAACGGCTGAGGATAATGCTCGCTGGGGCACGTTAATGACCTGGATTAACGGCTCTTGCTATGCCACATTTAATGATCTTAGACGCAAGCATGTACGTCACCATGTTGACCGTGCCGACGTCATCACCTTCGATTTCAAGGCTTTTCTGCTCAAATCACCAGCCTGGGTACGTCGTCTGGTACTGATGCTGGAGTGGGCATACATACCAGCAGTAGAGTTAATCATGCACGGCTATGTCATGGTCTTGCCGTTTGTGGCTGCCGAGAAAAAACAGAACCGCGCTCGCGTACTGACCATACTTGTTGTACGCGCTATCGCATTTGCTGCGCTAGGCTGGTTCTCACCCGCGGGTTTACTGGGTTACGCCATCGCATATTTAATCATGCTGCACGTGCTGCGTTTTGCCGATGCCTACCAGCACACCTATGATGCTTTTGCCATCCTGCAAGGTGGTGAGGTTCCCAATGACAAAATACGTGACCGCACTTACGAACAACGCAACACCTACTCCAATCTGGTTTCAGTTGCACATCCACTATTAAACTTGATGCTGTTGAATTTTTCCTATCACAACGCCCATCATGAGCGCCCTATCGAACCCTGGTATCGTTTGCCAGCATTACATGCCAAATTATTTGCAGCGGAGTATCAGCAAGTATTACCTATGAGCACGTTACTGGCTGCCCATCACCGCTATCGGGTGAAGCGCATACTGTCGGATGATTATGGTGACGTGCCGGAAACATCACCTGGACATCTGGATCCTTCTGCATTCTATGGCGCTGTAGGCGTGTCATTTCTGACGGCAGTTTGATATGGCAAATCTCGACTTTACTGATCATACGATAGTCATTACGGGGGCCGCCAGCGGCATCGGGCTGGCTATTGCAGAGGCATTTGCCGAGCACGGGGCAAACCTAGAACTGATAGACCGCAATCCAGATGCGCTGGAAGCTGCTGCACAACGACTGGCTAAACATGCAAAAGTTACGACACATGCGCTGGATTTAACCAATGCAGAACAGATCCATGCTTTAGCTGACAACTTCAAACAACGGCAGATCACCATCCACGCACTGATCAACAATGCAGGCATGGAATACCCGACGCCATTGAACGATGCAGCAACCGATGCCGAGCAGCGCTGGCAAAGCCTGTTGCACAACAACGTCAGCAGTATGTATCTGCTGACACGTGCACTATTGCCTTTCATATCTTCTTCAGGCTGCGTCATCAATCAGTCTTCTATCTGGGGTATGAGTGCTGTGGCTGACTTTTCCGCCTATGTCACCAGCAAGCATGCGGTTATTGGTCTGACGCGTTCGCTGGCATGGGAATTAGGCAAACTAAAAATTCGTGTCAATGCAGTTTGTCCAGGCTGGGTTGCGACTGAGGCAGCAATGCGTTCCATGCGTGCAATGGCAGAAACAGCAGATAAATCCGAATCAGAAATGATAGCTGAAATTCTGGCGCAGCAAGCTATACCCGAGTTACTCATGCCAGCAGATATTGCTGGCACTTTCCTTTTCCTCGCCTCACCTTATGCGCGCGCGATTACTGGTCAAGCTATCGTCGTAAGTAATGGTGAGGTCATGCATTGATGACCATCATGAATATAACATTACACAATAAAACAGCAATTGTTACTGGCGCTGCCACCGGGATAGGTCGTGCTATCGCCATCATGCTTGCCGATGCAGGTGCAACGGTTATCGTAAATCACCTTAATCGTGCCCGTGAGGCTGAACAAGTAGTACAAATCATCACATCCAAAGGTGGTCATGCCCATGCAGTTGAGGCCGATGTCACCAACGCTCACCAGGTACGGCAAATGGTAGCAAGCTGCGGTCAAATAGACATACTGGTAAATAATGCTGGCGTCATTGCAGAAAAACCATTTCTGGAGATTACCGAAGCAGATTGGGATCACGTCATAAACAGCGACCTTAAATCAGTATTTCTATGCAGCCAGGCTGTTCTCAGCGAGATGGCGAAACGGGACAACGGCATTATCGTCAATATCAGTTCCGATCTGGCTTATCTTGGACGTGAAGATTATTCATCTTATTGTGCAGCAAAAGCAGGTGTAATCGGCCTGACCCGCTCTCTGGCACGAGAGTTTGCACCCCATATCCGCATCAATGCCGTTGCGCCTGGCCCAGTCAACACGGCCATGATGACAACAGAATACATGTCTGAAGAGTGTATAGAGAAAGAAAAGGACATCCCCTATCAACGCTTTGCAGAACCTGATGAAATTGCTACCACAGTGCTATTTCTCGTGTCTGATTACGCCCGGTTCTATTGTGGCCAGGTACTGGGTCCCAATGGCGGGTCCGTCATGCCATGAGCAACCTGACACGCACTTCTCCACAAGCATGGTTGCCACTCACTGTCCTGACACTTTCAGCTGGCATGTGGGGCATCATCTGGTGGCCACTTAAACAGTTTGGTGCAGCTGGATTATCAGGTCCGTTAATTTCATTTGTCAGTTACGGTCTGGTCGGCTTGGTAGGCTTGCCTTTTCTGTTGCGTGAACGCCGTATCTGGCAAGGGCAAACCAGATTATTGTTGCTGCTTGGATTGTTTGGCGGCTGGGCTAATGCATCCATCGTCCAGGCGTTACTCACAGGTGACGTAGTACGCGTCATGCTGCTGTTTTATCTGGCACCAGTTTGGTCAGTCATCGGCGGGCGCGTGTTTCTGCATGAAACCGTTACCAGACGTCGCATGTTAGCGGTATTTATATCCGTTCTGGGAGCATTTTTAGTAATCGGTGGCACGGCGGCGTTTGCTACGCCATTATCGGTTGCCGATGTGCTGGCATTATCCGCTGGTCTGGCATTCGCTTCAAACAATCTGGTGACCCGTGCTGCGCATACCATCCCCATGGTATCAAAAACCATAGCCGTATTCGTTGGATGTGGCATAGTTTCCGGGTTACTGGTGTTACAGCAACATGCGATCCAGCCAGACTGGTCACCCAATCTAATCATTGCACTACTCGCTTTTGGCTTTGGCTGGCTGGCACTGGCGACTTTCACCACTCAATACGGCGTAACCCATATTGAAACGGGACGCGCCGGCATTATCCTCATCGTTGAATTACTAGCCGCTGTTATTTCAGCTATGGTCATCGGCGGTGAAAAAATTATGCCCCGCGAAATGATAGGCGGCATACTTATTGCTTGCGCTGCTGTCATTGAGGCAACAGATACTTCTGCTGAATCACAATAGGAAAAATTATGAATACCGTCAACATGAACAAAATGAGTTGGGTTGCTTATTGTGCCCAGATCAAAACCACCAACCCACCCGTGTTCTTACCCGTTGGGGCGCTCGAACAACATGGTCCGCACCTGCCATTGGGAACGGATGCCCTATTGTCTGCTGCTGTAGCAGCCAGCACAGCAGAATTAATCAACGGCATCGTTGCACCAGCACTGTCATATGGTTACAAATCTCAACCAAAATGCGGCGGCGGGCAACATTTCTGCGGCACTACTTCAGTTGATGCACAAACACTGATTGGCCTGGTTCGCGACACGGTACGTGAATTTGCACGTCATGGAGTAGAAAAACTGGTGATCGTCAATGGTCATTTTGAAAATCAGTGGTTTATCACCGAAGGCATCGATCTGGCCATGCGTGATATCCAGCCAGGTGCCAAGTTGCGCGTGATGCGCCTGGAATACTGGGATTTCCTGACTGAAACCACATTACATAGCGTATTCCCAAATGGTTTCCCAGGCTATGCACTGGAACATGCAGCCATAATCGAAACCTCACTGATGCTGCATTACCATCCTGATTTGGTACGGCTTGATTTAATCCCTGACGATGGTCCCGCTGATTTTCCACCCTACGACATTTATCCCGCCAACCCTGACTGGGTTCCTCCATCAGGCGTACTTTCTTCTGCGCTAGGTGCCGATGCGGAAAAAGGTGAAATCATGGCGAAAGAGCTAGCCGCTCGTATTGCGCAAGCCGTAGTCGCAGAATTTAATCAGACTTAACCATGAATTTGCCATATCCATTAAACCGTACAGCCCTGATTATTATTGATATGCAGCGCGATTTTTGTGCAGCTGGCGGTTACGCAGAGATGGCAGGCCTCGACATATCTAATCTGCGCAAGCCTATCCCGCAGATTCAACAACTGCTCAATACTGCACGTGCACTAGGCATGCTGGTCATCCACACACGCGAAGGTCATCACAGTGACATGCTGGATTGTATGCCAAGTAAAAAGGCACGTAGCGCTCGTGCCGCAGCAGCCATAGGTTCTGATGGACCTATGGGTAAACTGCTTATACGTGGTGAATATGGCCATGATTTCATAGATGAGCTGACGCCGATTGCAGGTGAAGTCATTATCGACAAACCCGGCTATAGCGCATTTCATCAAACCGATCTCGAAATTATCCTGCGCAGCCAGCAGATAACCCAGCTCATTATCACTGGTGTAACGACTGAGATTTGTGTGCAATCTACGCTGAGAGCAGCTGTAGAAAATGGATGGGATTGCATCACCATCAGCGATGCCTGTGGCTCAGCATATCCGGAATTACATCAAGCCAGCCTGTCCATGATAGAGGTTGAAGGTGGCATATTTGGCAAAGTACTCAATACCGATGCAATGTTACAACTGATAGCAGACACAACTACAGAGGATCAGACCAGTCATGCAAGTTAAAAAACTCTGGCCATTACTGACGGCAACCCATCACTATGACAAGTCCCTCTCCACGCGACACCGCGGGCAAGGACAAATCATCGAGGCCCCTATCCTCGCCTATCTGATTGAAACAGCAAACGGACGTATACTCTATGACGTTGGTTGCGACTATAACAAGATAGCCGATTCAACTCAGCGTCAACATTACTATGACCCTGAAATATTTCCGTTCGGTGCACCCGAAATGGATGAGAGTCAGCGACTGCCTGCCCATCTGGCACGCATGGGACTGACTCCTGCCGATGTGGACGTAGTATTTATAGGCCATTTGCATTTTGACCACGCAGGAGGATTATGTGATGTGTGTGGCACAGAAGTACATGTACAAAAGGCTGAAATGGAAGCAGCACAAACAGGTCAGGACATAGGCTATTTCCCTGATGACTTTTCTGGTGATTACCCTTGGAAAGTAATGGAGGGTGAATATGATGTAGCACCAGGTGTACGCGCCATATCCACGCCTGGCCATACTGCTGGACACATGTCGCTGTGGATAGAATTACCCAAGGGCGCACCCGTGATTTTATGTGGTGATGCGGCCGATCTGACTGAGAACATTATGGACGAAGTCCCACCTGGGCTATGCTGGCAAGATCAGGAGGATCAGGCTATCGCCAGCATACGTAAACTTAAAACACTGGCGGCAGAAGAAAAAGCAATACTCTGGCCTAATCACGATATCAGTTTCTGGAGAACGCTGCGGCAGTTCCCCGAATTCCACGAATAGGATACTTATGAAACTGCCCGCAACCAGCATAATTAAAGCCAAATTCTGTCAATTCACGCCAGAATCGTCGAGTGAACTTGATTCAGCCGGATTGATTAATGCTATCACCAAAAATCTGGTCGGGATGCTATTCCGCTGTAAAGCCAAGGCTTTCGGCACGATGGAGTTTGTCAGCGCGGGCTGTGTGGAACTCACTGGCTACCAACCCAACGACCTGATACGGGACGATGTCATCTCATATGAGAAAATCACCCATCCTGACGACCTGCATCTGGTCTATATAACAATACAAAATGCACTGATTGCCAACACCAGTTACAACATCGAATACCGCATTATCCGCCGCGATGGTGCCATACGCTGGGTATCTGAACGTGGACTGGGTATAGTCGATAAACATGGCAAAGCAGTAGCTGTAGAAGGATTTATTCAGGACATTACCGATCGCGTCTCCACCCACAAAGCCCTGCACGAAGTACTCAGGCGCTACCGCAGTATTTTTGAACACGCTACTGAAGGAATCTTTCAAACCGCACCCGATGGTTGCTACATTGACGCTAATCCAGCACTGGCTCGGATCTATCGTTACCCCTCTCCCGAAAGTATGATCGCTGCATTGCAGGACATCCAGCATCAGCTCTATGTCGACCCATCACGCCGAGATGATTTCGTACGCATCATGTCGATGTCTGGCTATGTACGCAATTTTGAGTCTCAAGTCTATCGACAAGACGGCAGTATCATCTGGATATCCGAGAATGCCCGCGCAGTCACTAATGAAAACGGCGAAGTCGAATTCTACGAAGGTACGGTGGTGGATATCACCGAACGTAAAAATCATGAAGAAGCCTTACAGCATCAGGCTAGCCATGACACACTAACCAACCTGCCCAATCGCATATTGCTGATGGACAGAATAGAACGTGCCATCAGCAGAGCCAAATATGAACATGAAAAAGTCGCCATTGTCTTTGTTGATCTGGATCACTTTAAACTGATTAACGACAGTCTCGGCCACCATGTCGGTGACCGCCTGCTGCTCGAAGTTTCGTCCCGCCTCAGTAACTGTATTCGCAGTCAAGACACCGTTGCCCGGCTTGGTGGTGACGAATTCATACTAGTGCTGACCGAGCAGATTGATGAACACCATGTCGGCAATATCATCCAGCGCTTACTCGAATCTATATCTCAACCCTGGATTAATGACCAGCATGAATATACACTCAGCTGTAGTGTAGGCATCAGCTGCTTTCCCAAGGATGGCGACACTGCCGAGGCACTCTTGCAGTGTGCAGATGCCGCTATGTATAAGGCAAAAGACGCAGGCAGAAACACCTTCCATCTGTATCAACCTGAACTCAGTGTGGCAGCGACAGGCCGACTGGAGCTCATTAACGAATTACGCCACGCAATAGAAAATTTCGAGTTCCGCGTCTACTATCAACCCCGTATCGATGCCGCCAATGGCAACATCATAGGTGCAGAAGCACTGGTACGGTGGCTACATCCGGAAAAAGGACTGATTCCACCCGATAAATTCATACCTATTGCCGAAGAAACAGGTCTGATTATTCCTATCGGACAATGGGTACTGGAAGAGGCCTGTCGCCAGAACCGCAGCTGGCAAGATGCAGGACTGACACCGATTAGCATTTCGGTAAACCTGTCACCTATCCAGTTCCGCCAGCCTACGCTGATTGACTTGGTTACCAATACCCTCTTGCAATCAGGTCTGGATGCGCAATACCTCGAACTGGAGCTGACAGAATCATTTTTCATGCAGGATGCGGAACGCATTAACGTAGCGATCACGAGCCTGAAAAAGCTTGGTGTCGCACTGGCTATAGATGATTTTGGTACTGGCTATTCCAGCCTGAGTTATCTCAAGCGCTTCCCGGTTAACCATCTGAAAATAGATAAAAGTTTTGTGCAGGAAATAGATACCAACTCCGACGATGAAGCCATCGTCCGCGCCATCATCACACTGGGGCATGAACTAGGGCTAAAAGTAGTTGCTGAAGGCGTAGAGACTCAGGCCAATTATGAATTTTTAAAACAGCACCATTGCGACGAAATCCAAGGTTATTACTTCAGCCGCCCAGTTCCTGCGCCAGAAATGGAATCGCTACTGCGCAACGGATTGAATATCACATGACAGTCCCCGAACAATATCTGGGGGTATGGCAACGCAAGCAGCTTGAAAGCCCTGCAGGTATAGACAACACAACTCAGGTGTACTGGCTGCAAACACCATCATTACACGCAGATATACGTATCCCAGCAGATCGCCCAGATTTTAGCGGGAAGGCATCACTACAGGATTTTTCATTAACCGAATTAAAACAATTAGCGCGCCAGCTAGGATTTGCAGGAGTAACCCGTGTCGTTGATGATACATGCCAATGGATACGCCAACTCGATTATCAGCCAGCCAGAACTGATCTGGATATCGGCCGCATGCAATTCAATGATAATCACTTAATAGAATCAGGCATAGCGCGTGATTACACTGAAATCTGGGAAAAATTACCCGACAGCCAAGGTGCTACCTTTGCCCTACGCTTTACGGAGAAAAATACAACACGCAGCCCCGAACAGTCACAAGCGGGAATCTTGGTAGTCAGTGGTGACTATTTCATTTTCGTACGCGACCGCAGTCACCCCTTACCACATGCAACCTCACTAACCGCCCTGTTGGACGATACGAGTTACACTCACCCACAACTTATTGCCATGCTGGATTTCGAAATCTCATTCGGACGTCTGACACAAGGCAGCCTGCCATGGGAAATTCAACTCTCAACTTTGCCATTTCGTGAAGGCACACCGTTATTCACCACATCTGACTGGGCTGAAATTTCACAGACTAAGGCCGAATATATTCAGGATGTACAGACAGTAAATGGCATAATCAGTCGCCACTGGTTTATTACTTAATCCATACTAACACTACAGACTCAGTAATTCCTTAATGACCGTTTCAATATAAGTGCTTTCGAGAGCTCGCTGCCGGGTCTGGCTTTGTAGCATTTTGATGCATCTTTTATAGACCTCATAATTTCCGATCTGCGTAATTGTTAAAGCAAAAATCTAGTGTTAGACTGAATCAAATCGCACACTAGAATCAGGTGTCTAATAAATTGTGGAAATCGGTGTATATAAATTAGATTGTTTTGACTTATTAATAATAATCTTATAGTTAGACTCATTATCCAAAGAGATGAAAAGTGTTATACACCGTTTTACCAAATAAAATAGGCACCGATTACGGTGCCTATTAGACGTTAGATGACGCTTTATGGAGATAATAGCAAAAGTTTCTCTCCTTATAATCGCCATAATGGCAGTTGGCGTTTATTTGATCATTTGGGCAATCGCATACCAGCACGTGGTTGGCATCGAGAAATGGTCAAAGCAGTACGCCATCCTATCCCCAGGGTGGCTGTTTAATAACAACTTACTACCACCAGAGCATGATCATTTAAGAAAACAAGCATTGTTGTGCGTGGTGGTGTATTCGTGTGCTGGGGGCATTTTATGGCTTATGCCGTAGCAGAAGCGCTGTTCACATCTAACGAATAAGGTTAGATTGTGATCGCGAAGCGAGCCACAATCTGAACCGTTTGTTGGACAAGCCCGGCATGGCTGGGGCGGGTGTTGCTTGAGCGCTTATGGAAATATCTTTTTGACTATGCTGGCATAACTGGACGCGTTACGCATCCCACCCGCCATTTCACGACCTTCACGTTGCCATTGCAGCAACTTATTCTATTCAACTCACCGTTTTTAGTCGGCTTTTCGGGCATGTTAACCCAATTTCAGCCTTCTTCAGGGCGAGCACGGCCATACCTGCCTAGTCTGGCAGGTGGGCGGTGTGGGCTGGTTTAGCGCATGGTCTCCCACCCTGTGTCATCTGCTCTGTGTTCCCGTTTTATAGATGGGGCTGATGTGGCTAGCGGTATCGCTTTGATACGTGTGCGCACTATCTTCATCACCCCACCGCAACATTGGCAACGTATCGCTGGTCTGGGTTGCGCTGGCGGCGGATTGTTCCGTCGCCATAGGTGGGTCAGCTGTAGCTGGGTGAGTAGTTTGCTATTGGGATGCAGGTAGCCAAAGTTGCGGGCGCGGCGGTAGCCTTTGGGCAGAATGTGTTGCAGTATCAGTCGCAGGAAGGCTACACCACTCAAGGTACGGGTTTCCATTTGTTTGGTTTGGCTGTTCCGGTAACGGAAGGTGACCTGACCATGCCGGTCGGAGAGGATGTCTTTCTCCTGTATCACCCCCCGATACAGATAGCGCCCAAGGTAGATCAGAGCGTGCTGTCCAGTGCCGACGGCTTTGCAATCCACCACCCAATCGGTCGGGTAATCGTTTGGCAGGGTGAGTCCTGCTTGTCTGATGCCTGCCAGTAATTTGGCACGAAATACTTTGGCCAGGGCTTTGTGGTTAAACAGGTAGTTGCCGTGTTTATGACGCATGCGTCGCTGTTTGGGGTTAAAGGCGACAGCGGGCATGACGAGATGCACATGGGGGTGATAGTCCAGTCGGCGGTTATGGGTATGCAGTACAGTCACCGCCCCTGCGCTGCCGCGCAGCTTGTTGTCGTTTTGGCTGAAGGTGTTGACTGTTTCCCACGCGCAGCGTGTGATCAAGTCATACATGACGCGCTGATGTTGCCAGGCCAGTGTGCGCAACTGGGCGGGCACGGTGAAGGTGAGCATGAAGTAGTTGGCGGGGATGGATTTGTGTAATTGCTGGTCTATCCAGCGCTGTGATTCGTGCGCCTGGCAATGCGGGCAATGCCGATGACCGCAGGAATGTGGCAGGTAGCTGGGTGTTTGACAATCATCACAGGCAAGTTGCATCCTCGGGCTCATCTGGCTACGGCAGGTTTGAAAGGCGGTTAAGGCAGCTTGCTGGCTGGGCAATAGGTGATGACCGTGTTGTGCAAGCAGTTTAGCTGCGTAGGTTGCTACGATGTGCGCCAGTCTGATCATTTGACTTTGCCCCAATGAATGTGGAATTTCTCCATTAATTGATTAAGGCGAGTGTGTGCGCTCTGATGGCGTTGTTCGGTGAGGTGGGTGTAGCGGATGGTGGTGAGGATGGACTGGTGTCCGAGTATCTGCTGAATTTCGAGTAAATCGATGCCAGCTTCTATCAGGTGGGTGGCATAGCTGTGGCGCAGGCTGTGTGGTGTAATTCTTTTTTTAAGCCACAGTCACGGGTCACTTGACCCAAGGTGGTCTGGATACCACCACGATCCAGCGGGGTGCGTGCCAAGTGCGATTTGGCAAGACCGCCGTGTCGATTAGGAAAGAGCAAGCTTGGGTTGCGATGGGTGAGCCAGAAACGGCGCAATACCTGCAAGGTGTTCTCTGATAACGGCACCAATCGATCACGGTTGCCTTTGGCGTTGCGTACTTGCACCCGCATCCGATCCGCATCGATATCCCCTACCTGCAAGCGTAAGCCTTCGCCTAATCGTAAGCCCAGGCTGTAGAGGGTGAAGAAGAATACGCGGTAGCTCAATACGCGGGTGGCCATGAAGATTTGTTGTGCCTGGGCGACGGTAATGATGTCGGGCAGGCTATATGACTTGGGTGGTTTAACCAGATCCGCACCTGGCCAGGGTTGGCTGAGTACATGGGCATAATAGAACTTCAGTCCATACAGATCATGTTTGAGCGTACTCCATGAATGGGTATCCAGGATGCGAACAAAATAGTCGGTTAATTGTGGCTTGGTGAGCGCGTCTATCTGGTCATTAAAATACACCGCTGCGCGCCGTACGCCGTGTGAATACAAGGCGATGGTTTTAGGCTGCATGCCTCTGAGCTTGAGGCAATTCAGCAGTCGCTGGTGATTGTGCTCGAAGTGCGCGGGGATGGGTGTGGGGGCTGTCAATGTCGTCTCCTCGTGGTACAGTAATCAAAATTCCATTGCTGGGGGAGACGAAATTATGCTGCGTAATTTGATGGTTCGGGAATATTTCTCCGCGATAGCGGCTTCGTTCAACACTTCGGTCAACAGGGACGCCAAAACAGCCGGCTTCGCCGCCTATTTTGCCGCCCGTTACCTTCGACGTTGAGGCTGTAGAAAAACTACTTTTTAGAAACTGGAATAATTATGAGCAAAATTCGACCTTTCAAAATGCCCTGTATTCGACAACCGTCTAGTCTGGAAGGGTTTGAAGACCCTCAAAATAAGATACGCACGACCATACAATTAGTTTTTCAACAGCCTCGTTAGGTCTTCGATGATCAACATCAAGGATGCCGAGGAATTCAAACAGTTGCTGAAGGCGCTGTCTGACGACGTAGTCGATGCGTATATTCACTTTCAAATGTACGAGGATCTTATTGAGGCCATCGTCAAGCATCCTCTAGTTGTCCACCAATCGAACACGTTCTGGACATTTACGCTCCAAGCCCATTTGAATTCCTCTGTGTATGCGTTGTTTCGAGCGTACGACCGTAAGCGTCCAGCCCAGCCACTCCAATCCCTTCACTACTTATGGTAGTTCATTTTTAAACGGCAGCAATTCATCAATCTGGCTATTAGGCCAGACCGGTAATTTTTCCAACGTATCTTTGAGCCATGCATAGGGTTCCAAGCCATTGAGCTTGGCGGTAGCCAACAAACTCTGAATCGCTGCAGCGCGTTTGCCTGCACGTTCTGAGCCTGCGAACAGCCAATTCTTTTTGCCGATGGCAATGGGTCGTATCGCATTTTCGACTGGGTTGTTATCAATAGGCAAGATGCCGCTGTCCGCATAGCGTATCAGTGCTGGCCAACGCTTGATGCTGTAATCCAACGCGCGGGCTGTGCCGCTGCCATCGGCCACTTTGACGCGAGTCTGGATTAACCAGTCATGCAGTTCGCCCAATAACGGTTTTGCCTGAGTCTGGCGCAACTGCAAACGACCTGCCGCATCCAGCTTGTCCGCAGCCTGCTCAATGGCATAGAGTGCCGCGATACGCTGCAGCGCAGCCGCTGCAATTGGACTTTGGTTGGCCGCATGCAAATCAAAGAACTTCCGACGTGCATGTGCGAAGCATGCCAGCTCAGTGATGCCTTGGGTAAATAACGCTTTATAACCAGCGTAATCGTCAACCATCAAGTGTCCTTGCCAACCTGCCAGAAAGTGCCGCGCATGCAATCCCTGTCGCCCTGGCTGATAGTCAAACACCACGATAGGCGGTGCGGATGAAGGGGATGCCAAATCACCCGTGCGGTAAGCCCACAGATAAGCTTTCTTGGTTTTGCCCGCCCCGGGGTCTAATTGTGGCACTGGCGTTTCATCCGCATGCAATACACTGCGTGCCAGCAGTAATTCAGTGAGCCTGTCGACCAACGGTTGCAACGCTACCCCCACACGTCCGACCCACTCCGCCAAGGTGGAACGCGCCAGGGTCACCTGGCTGCGCTGGGCAATGTGTTCTATACGGTAGAGCGGTAAATGATCAACGAATTTACTGATCATCACCCACGCCAGCAAACCTGATGTCGCCACGCCGCCGTCGATGACGGCAGCTGGAATGGGGGCGGCAGCAACGGTTTCGCAGTGGCGACAAGCATACTGTGGACGGATGTGTTGATGCACGGTGAACTGGGCAGGTTCGACATCCAGTTGTTCGCTGATGTCTTCACCGATTTTGATTAACGCACCACCACACGCACCGCACTGGCAAGATGCAGGCTCATGGCGATGAATGATGCGGGGCAGATGGTCAGGCAGTGGCTGACGACCTGCGCGTGGACGCGCAGGCTTGGGGATAGCGGTTGTCGCATCTTCGGTATTAGGTGTATCTGGCTGCCCGATTTGGGCTTCAATGGCCGTGATGTCGGCTGCCCAGCACTCATCAAACAACGCACGCTGCTCAGGCGAGAGCTGCTCGCTCTTGTTGGCGAAGCGGATGCGGCGGTAATAGGCAAGTTCCAGTACCAAAGCCTGGTTCTTGAGTTCGGCGTGCTGGATTTGCTTAGTCAGCGTGAGGATTTGTGCGGTGTTTTGCTGGAGTAATACTGTGTTTTGTTGAATGAGTTCAGCATCCTGTTTAACCTGCGCCAACAGCTTATCCACATACGCCGCCAAGGCGGGATCGGGGATAAATTGGGCAAGTTGTTGGGCTGAATCCATGCTTGAATTATACCATTTCACCCCGCCTGAAACCAGCAATAATGCGGGTTTCAGGCATGTTTTTACTGAATCATGAGTGGCTACACCTGCCAGTGGGCAGGGGCTGGGGCACTGAGTCTTTGCCAGTCGATACCTGTGATCAGCCAGTCCCACTGTGTGGGGGTTAAAGGATGGGTGATGGCAGCGATGTCTGGCCAGGTGAAGTGACCACGATGCAGTCGGCGTTGGCACAACCAGACCCCTGTGCCATCCCAGACCAGGAGCTTGACCCGCGTTTGGCGACGATTACGGAAGGCGTAGGCGGCGCCGTCGCAGGGACTGCGACCCAGGCGGTGCTGGATGCGCTGGGAAAGGCCATCTATGCCGATGCGCATGTCCACGGGTTCGATGACTAGCCAGACCTGGGTGGCGATGGGGCTGATGGGATGGGCAGATATCATGGCAGTTGCCGCAACAAGTCAATTAGCCAGGGCGTGCTAGCAATGGGAAGCTCTACCCGCCAGCCAGTGGGGCTGTGGAGCTGGAGCGTGCCCGTGACAGGCGCAGGTTGAACACTGACGGGGATGAGGGTTAGCGGTGGCTGGCGCGTGAGATTGGGCGCTGTTGTCAGCTGGCTGCGCCAGCGATAAAAGGTCTTGGCACATAAGCCGTGCTGGGTGCAATAAGCTGTGACGGTCAGTTTGGTTTGTTGCCAAGCGGTAAGGTGCGTTTGCCAAAAATCAGGCGTGTGTCGAGTAGCCATCTAGCGTGCCTTTCATAAAAAAGCAGCTAGATTGCATGAGTTTGGCGGGCAATGACAGGTGGATGGGCTGGACGCTTACGTACGACCAAGACACAAGGGCTTTGCACTTGCGCAGTTGGCTAACGACGATTCAAGAGAATCTGTATTTGTTCGATGATGAGTCGTTTCGCGAACGACTAAAGGGAAACCCATACGTCGCAAGCCTAGCGCAAGACTCACAAAAACCAGATACTGCGACGCTGGCAGATGATATCGCAGCATGTTCGAGTACTGATCAGATTGTTAAGAAGTTGACGGTCTACCGCAGCAGTCGGATTGCTCACCGGAATGCCAAAGCACTTCTTTCCCCAGGCGACATCGGCGAAAGATATGGGCTGACTTTCGATGATATACGTACATTACTTGAGCGGGCGAAAACCATTGTGAATCGATATAGCTATATGTTCGCAGCGTCCGTCTACTCAACTAAAGTGATTGGGCACGATGACTTCGAATACATCTTTAAGTGCGTCGAGGAAAAAGTTGAGGAAGCACGTCGTCCGTGGACATCGCAGACCTAACCCGGCGTTGCAAGGGACGCTCCGCCTATCGGCGGCGCGCCCCTGTAAAACCACGGGTACAGGTCTAGCTTTTTAGCCTAGCCACCTGCAAAAACGGTGGCAGGTCTAGCTTTGTAGCATTGCTGATGCCTCTGTCTCCAAATCCCTTAGAGAATTTTGCACGATTACTGCGCTTTTTCGCTGATTCCCATCACACGCTAAATCGTGCAAAACTCTCACATAATTCATGCAGTTACTACCGACTCAACAACTCCTTGATCGCAGCTTCAATATAGGCACTTTCTTCAACAAACCGGCCAGGCGAGCCAGCACAATGACCGGCGGAAGAATAAATCGGACGCAGCTCCGCATCGCGGGTAAATCCGGCCTCGATAGTGTTTTCTGCCAGGGTGAAATATTGATCGTGGTCACATGGCATGACGATGGTCTTCGCTGTTACTTGCGACAATGCCAACGCCAGATCACCGCCAAATTTCTCATGTGCGCTGACATCTGCATGCTCCCAAGCCCACAGCTTGGCTAGCAGATTATTGGCATCCCAGCTCAGGTGATCCAGCTCCCAGTCTTCCAGCAGGTCATCTTGTGTTGCAAAACCGATCTCCTTGTAGCGCTGCTCGCGAAAGAACTCGGCGGAGTAGGCCCAAGGCATATACACCCGACCAAACGCCCTGAGACCTTTGGCTGGCGGTTCTACATAATAACCACCGGCAAAGGTGGGATCCATTTCCAGTGCAGCCCTCACCCCTTTCAGAAACAGCTGATTGTATGGCCAGCACCGGGTGGCACCGCAGACTGGCAACAGATTCTGCACCATGTGCGGGTACAACACCGCCCAATGCCAGGCTTGCACCGCACCCATAGACCAACCTAGCACCAGCTTCAGCGTGCTGACCCCGAGCTTGTCCAGCAACAGTTTCTGACAGGCCACGTTATCGTAAACCGTCACCTTGGGAAACCCACCACCCTGATAACGTTCCAGCGTGTTGCTGGGGGAAATGGACAAACCGTTACCTATAAGATTAGGCACGACGATAAACCATTTTTCCGGATCCAGCGCACGCTGTTCGCCGATGATGCGAGCATTGGATAGATGCGTCCCGGTGTAATAGGTGGGGAACAGGATGCAATTATCACCCTGCTCATTCAACTTGCCCCAAGTGGCGTAGCTGAGCCAGGCGTCATGCAGGGTCTCGCCACTTTGCAGGACGACATCGCCAATATGGAATTGCTGGACGTCCATAATCAGAACAGTTTCAAATAACGCGCTTTTTCCCAATCACTGACGTGGTTGTTATAGCGTATCCATTCTTCGCTCTTGTAATCTATCCAGGTAGTAAACATGCTTTCCCCGAATACCGCTTTGGACAGTTCGTCCTGCTGGAACATGTCTATCGCCTCTTTCAACGACTGCGGCAACATCTTCACGCCCATAGCATCCAGTTCTTGCGGGGTTTTCAGATACATGTTTTCGGTATGCGGTTCACCCGGATCCAGCTGCTGCTCTATACCTTCCAGCCCAGCCGCCAGCACCATGGCTGCACCCAGATATGGATTGCAGGCACTGTCTGCCGCGCGCAGTTCGATACGGCCACCGCCTTTGGGGATGCGCAGTGTGTTGGTACGGTTGTTATCACCATAGCAGGCAAACACCGGCGCCCAGGTAAATCCAGACATGCTGCCGCGCAACACCAGACGTTTGTAGCTATTCACCGTCGGCGCAACCACTGCGCATATTGCCGGCAAATGCTTCAGCACACCCGCCATAAACTGATAACCCAGTTTGGATAAATTGCAGCCACGTGGATCGTCTTCAGCTTCAAACAGATTCTTGCCAGTTACTTTATCCGCAAGCGACATATTGAAATGTGCACCACTGCCAGCTCGGTCGCCATAAGGCTTGGGCATGAAACTGGCGAAACCACCGTGACGGCGCGCAATTTCATTCGCCATCAGGCGGAAGAACACAAAATTATCCGCCATGGTTAGTGCATCGAAATATTTGAAATCAATTTCAAATTGACCAATACCATCTTCATGGTCCAGCGAATACACGTCCCAGCCGAACTGGTTCATGGATTTAACCAGTTCGCGCATCCAGTCCATGTTATCCAGCAAGCGCGAAACATCGTAGGCTGGTTTTTCCAGATGGTTGCGTGTCGACAATGGCGAGTAGCCACCATCAGCGTCGTCTTTCAGCACAAAGAATTCAGCTTCCATACCCAGATTCATGCGATAGCCCATGGCATCAGCCTTAGCCACTACATTCTTCAATATGGTGCGGCTACACGCTGAGAAAGGTTTACCTTTCGTCCATAAGTCACTGGCAAACCAGGCAATATCCTTATCCCACGGCAGAATTTTGCACGAAGCAGGATCTGGATGTGAGGCAACTTCCTCATCACTGACATCCTGCGGCACACCTTCCAGCGCTGCACCCGTGCATAACTCAGAACCGGACATCATGCGCTTGTAATGCGCGATCGGTACCATTTTAGATTTGGATACACCATGGATATCCACATAGCTAGCCAGCATGAATTCCACACCAGCAGCGGCCAATGCTTCTACGTCATAGCCAATATTTGCCGGCTGAGTAAGTACAGTCATTATTTCGCTCCCTTTCACAACTTAAAGTAAGAACCGCATATGCAGCACGGCAACATTTATTTTGTATTCAGATACTCACGCCAGCTGCCTAGGTGGGTAATATCCACCGCATCCACTACCGCATAACTTTCGCAGATAAAGCTTAATACTGACTCGCCACTCGCCAGTGTAATCGTACCTATGCCTAATGGCGCAGGTATCCCAGCGACAAATGAACCGAATTCGCGCGCCGGCATTTCCCACACCTCAACTACAATTGCACCACCCTGCTCGCCCGGTTTGACGCGTACCATGCCAGGACGATATGGAGGTCCGCCAGGTAGCGCATAGAATTTGTAGTCTGGTGAACTGGTCGTAGTCTGCACCAATCGTGCGCCACGCTGAGTGAGCTGCCAATTCAACGGTAAGCCGGATAAATGTGCACCACATACGGCAACGCGTATCTGTCCCGATGGCAATAACGCTGGTAATTCTGCAGGTACTGGCTGAGCGATGCCAGTCGCCCCTAACGGCGTTGCTACTGCCTGCTGGCAACGCGCTGCCAGATGCAGCAATGGCGCATCCTGATGTGCGGGCGCGACCAGCGTTACACCAAATGGCAGCCCATCCTGCTGGAATCCAGCAGGCACTGACACCGCCGCATAATCAAACAGATTCATGAAGTTAGTGTAATAACCAAGATTTGAGTTTAACTTGATCGGGTCGGCCTGCATCTCGGCTATGGTATATATTGTCCCTGCCGTCGGTGTTATCAGACAGTCCACTACATCCCAGACCTTATTAGCCTGCTGCTTCAGTTCACGCAAACGGTATTGGCCGGCAAAAGCATCCGCTGCGGAATAGCGTGCGGCGCCGCCGATGATTTCCCGCACTGGTGGAAACACTTTATCGGCATGTGCATCAAAGAAATCCTTGAGTGCTACATAGCGCTCTGCTACCCATGGGCCATCGTATAGCAATCGTGCCGCTTCCAGAAAAGGGTCCAAATCAATCTCTACCACCTGTCCACCCAGCGACTGTAACCGTACTACCGCTTCACCAAACAGTCGCTCAGCTTCAACGTTGCCAAAAAACTTTAACTGATCTGCCCGCGGCACGCCGAAATTGAATACTGCTGCTCTACCAAAATCGAATCCATGCGCTTCAACTTTACGTGAATAAATATCGGTTTCATCGGCACTGGCTGCAGCCGCTACTACTCTTTCCGCATCTTCTGCAGTCAGCGCGAATACCGATACCACATCCAGTGAACGGCAAGCTGGCAACATCCCAGTCGTCGATAGCCAGCCACAGGTAGGTTTATGCCCGACCAGATTATTAAATGCTGCAGGCACTCGTCCTGAGCCGGCGGTATCTGTGCCCAGACTGAAACTGACCCAGCCTTTGGCGACGGATACTGCTGAACCAGCACTGGAACCACCAGAGATATATTCCGGATTAAAAGAATTGCGACAAGCACCATAAGGTGAACGTGTGCCATTGAGTCCAGTTGCAAACTGGTCAAGATTGGTCTTGCCTATAGGAATGGCGCCTGCATCGATCAGTCGTTTTACGACTGCAGCACTTTGCTCAGGCGTATAGGCAAATTCCGGGCACGCTGCCGTTGTCGGCACGCCAGCCAGATCAATATTGTCCTTAATCGCAAACGGAATACCATATAGCGGCAACTGTGTTGGATCCTTGTCTGCCAGCGCATCCGCATACGCATAGAGTTGCTCAGCGGATAATTGATAGATCCAGGCATGGTCTTCATTATTCCCGGCAGTACGTGCCAGCACCACGTCGATCAGACCACGCGGTGTCAACGCGCCGCTGTTGTACAGCGCTCGTAAATTGGCAATATCCAGACTCAAATTTTCCATATTATTCCCCCTGTATCACCAGTAAGTCTTGACCTGCCGATATCTGACTACCTTCACGACAGTACAGGCGTATTACTTTGCCAGCAGATGGTGCGACCACGTTGATTTCCATTTTCATAGATTCAATAATCAGCAAAGTGTCGCCCGCCTCAACCATATCGCCCTCGGCTACTTCTATCTTCCAGATATTTCCGGCCACATGACCTGCCACTGCACGGCTGTTAGGCGGCAAATCCAGTTCGCTATCGGTTGACGCTTCGGCCACAGTGGCATCAGAGGCATAATCAGCCTGTCCATTTGCCTTCCAGCGCTCACGCTCGGCGTTGAAAGCGATCTGCTGCTTCTCCCGAAACGCTGCAATATCGGCATCGTTATCCTGCAAGAATGTGTTGTATTCACGCAGGCTGAATGTGGTTTCTTCCACCTTGAGCTTGAACGTACCCGCGACAAAGTCTTCGCGCAGTTTCAGCAGTTCATCTTCCGACACAGGATAAAAACGAATCTGGTCAAAGAAGCGCAGCAGCCATGGCTTGCCGTCAATGAAATCGGCAGTCTGCTTGTAACGATTCCACATCTGGATGGTGCGGCCGACAAACTGGTAGCCGCCAGGACCTTCCATGCCATACACACACATGTAGGCGCCACCGATACCCACTGCGTTTTCCGGCGTCCATGTACGCGCTGGGTTGTACTTGGTCGTTACCAGTCTATGCCGCGGATCCAGCGGTGTTGCTACTGGCGCGCCGAGGTAGACGTCGCCCAGCCCCATTACCAGATAGCTGGCGTTGAATACGATTTCTTTCACCTGTTCGATGCTGTCCAGCCCGTTCATACGCTGAATGAACTCGATATTGCTTGGGCACCATGGCGCATCTTTACGCACCGATTGCATGTACTTTTCAATGGCCAAACGAGTGGACGGGTCATCCCAAGACAATGGCAGATGCACGATACGGGCTGGCACTACCAGATCTTCGATGTTGGCGAGAGCCGATTCTGCTTCGGACAGTGCCGCCATCAGCTGTGGCAGCGGCAGTAGCTGATTGTTGTAATGCACCTGCAGCGAACGAATACCTGGGGTCAGATCAATGATGCCTGGCACATTCTTCTGTTGCAGCCAGGTCATTAGCGCATGCACGCGGAAGCGCAGGTTAATATCCAGCACCAGCGGGCCGTATTCCACCAGCAGGTATTTGTCGCCAGCAGGACGATAGGTCACAGCAACCTGGCCGTCCTGTTCTTCAACACGATGTAATACTGGGGTAGATGTTGCCAAGTCGGTGACATCAGCTGTTACTGTCACTGCCAAAGTCTTGATAGCTGAGTCCTGAGCCAGCTCACGCTGCATAGCCTCAGCAAGCCCGATACGCTTGAAGCGCACAGTATTGCCTGGACGCAATTGTCCCATTTTCCACAATTCAGCTTGCACTATGGTTGCAGGGCAAACGAAACCACCCAGACTAGGACCATCCGGCCCCAGTATGACCGGCATATCGCCAGTAAAGTCGACCGCGCCAATTGCATAGGCATTGTCGTGAATATTGGAAGGATGCAAGCCCGCTTCGCCGCCATCGGTCCGTGCCCATTGTGGCTTGGGTCCGATCAGGCGCACGCCGGTACGACTGGAGTTGTAATGCACTTCCCAGTCGGTAGAAAAAAACATATCGATATCAGCATCGGTAAAGAAATCCGGTGCACCATGCGGGCCATATAACACACCGATTTCCCAGTGGCTGTGATACTCAGGCACCAATGCGGTATCCAGTACGACCTCCGCTTGCGCAGCGGCTGGTGCTGAACCCAGATGCAACACATCGCCTACCCTTAATGTACGGCCAGCATGGCCACCGAACTGCCCCAGAGTAAATGTCGATTTACTGCCCAGATAATCCGGCACGTCGAAACCACCCGCCACCGTCAGATAGCTGCGGCAGCCGTCGCCCTGTATGCTGCCCAGACGCAATACGCTACCAGCCTTGACTGGTAACGCACGCCAGAATGTCAGCGACTCGCCATCCAGTTCCGCAGTCATAGCTGCACCCGTCAGCGCTATCACGCTGTCGCGGTTAAAGCGCAATGTAGGACCCGCCACAGTCAATTCCAAGCCAGCGGCATTATCATCATTACCTAACAAACGGTTGCCCAATTGAAATGCCAGTGCATCCATAGGCCCTGAAGGCGGCACACCCACATCCCAGTAACCCTGGCGCCCAGGATAATCCTGGATGCTGCTCTGCACGCCGGGCTCCAGCACGTCGATAGTCGCTGCCAGATAATGTAAGGCATTCAGGTAGCGCGTGGTCTGTTTACCTTCAACAAACACATGATCTCGGATGATCTGACGCAGGTAATCCAGATTGCATTCGATACCAGCTATATGGGTCGCGTCCAGCGCGTCTTGCATCTTGGCTATCGCCTGTTCCCGGTCATCAGCAGTGACGATGATTTTTGCCACCATAGGGTCATAGTACGGTGGTATCGTGCTGCCCCGCTCTACCCAGGTGTCAACACGGGCGCTGTCTGGGAAAACCGCTTCCGTCAGCACGCCGCTGGAAGGCTGAAAATTCTTGCCCGGATCTTCAGCATACAGGCGCACCTGGATAGACGCGCCTTGCGGATTAATGGTCATACTGCCCAGCGCTGGCAGATCATCCGCAGCCTGACGTACCATCCATTCCACCAGATCTATACCCGTTACCTGTTCGGTAACACCATGCTCTACCTGCAGACGTGTATTCACTTCGAGGAAGTAAAACTCGCCATTCTGCGCATCGTAGACAAACTCGACGGTACCGGCCGACTGATAATTCACTGCCTTGCCCAATTGCACTGCTGTCGCCAGCAAACGCGCACGCTGGACGTCGGTTAAACCTGGCGCAGGAGTTTCTTCTATCACCTTCTGGTTACGGCGCTGCACTGAACAATCACGCTCGCCGAGTGCGACCACATTACCCTTACCATCGCCAAAAATCTGTACTTCAATGTGACGCGCCTGCTCGACATATTTTTCCAGATAAATACCGGCATCCTTAAAGTTGGCACTGGCGAGACGTGCTACCGATTGAAATGCCTCAACCAGCTCATCCGCACTCCAGATCAGGCGCATACCGATGCCGCCGCCACCTGCTGTGCTTTTGAGCATCACCGGATAACCGATGCGTGCGGCTTCAGCCTGAGCATGTCCAGCGTCAGCCAGCAGTCCGCTACCTGGCAACAAAGGCACCTGATTCTGCTCGGCGATTTCACGAGCAGTATGCTTGAGGCCGAAACGACGCATCTGATCTGGTGTCGGGCCCATGAATACAATACCGGACTCGGCACAGGATTCGGCAAATGCGGCATTTTCGGACAGAAAGCCGTAACCAGGATGGATGGCTTGTGCACCCGTCTGTTTGGCGACTTCCAGTATTTTTTCTGCTCGCAGATAGCTTTCTGCAGCAGGTGCGGGTCCTATGCACACGGCTTCATCAGCTTGTGCCACATGCAGCGAGTGTGCATCGGCTTCCGAATATACGGCGACCGAGCGTATCCCCAGCTTTTTCAGTGTGCGGATAATGCGGCACGCAATGGCACCACGATTGGCTATCAGTACTTTATCAAACATGATCTTTTTCCCATTCCATGACGGGGCGTCCCATCATTATTTTTGTTATTGCAGGTCGTCCTGCAGCACCTTAATTAATATCAGCTCGTTAATTCCAGATCAATAACTGAACGGGTGTCGGGTTATAGCCATTACATGGGTTATTTAACTGCGGGCAGTTAGAAATCAGCACCATCACATCCATCTCGGCTTGCATTTCCACGTATTTACCCGGAGCGGAAATGCCGTCTTCAAACGTCAGTTTGCCTTCTGGGGTCACTGGCACGTTCATAAAAAAATTGACATTGCTGGTCAGATCACGCTTGTCCATATGACAATCACAGTGACCCAGCGCATGCAAAAAACTATCACGACAGCTGTGCATGAATTTCTTGCCAGTTTCATAACGCACGCTGTTACTTTCCGCAGCGCAAGCGCCACCCAGCGTATCGTGGCGACCACAGGTATCCGCAGTAATAGTTACCAGCACGTTACCCTCACTGGACAATAGCTTGGAGCCAGCGGTCAGATAGAGATTGCCCTGCGCGCGTATGGTATCAACCGCGCTGTAACGGTCAGTGGACTCATGTGCGTTATAGAACAATGTATCAACTGCCTGATTACCTTCCAGATCCAGAATGCGGAATGTTTGCCCCTTTTTGACCTCATGCAGCCAGGGTTCGCCCGCTGGTACGATTTCGTCGTACACCGCGTCTTTAGGATCAAATTTACTTTCTACGATAGCCATTTTAGAGCCCCTCTCAACGGTACAACAATTCAGTGTTATAGAAGCCGCGCTGGTTTTCCGGACGGAAATTGCGGCAATAATCGTCAGCTCCTGGCAGTTCGGAATGCCATGCGGTGAGTTTTACTGGTTTAGGCTGATATTGCGGATTCGGATCGAGTGGATGCTGAGTAGCGGCAAGCACAACCAGCGTATCCATTTCAAAGCGCAGATCAATGTAATCACCTGCTACTGAGTTATCTGGTTGGAACATCAAGTTGCCGTCTTCGTCAGCGCTGACTTTACTGAACAAATTAATATTTGCCACGATGTCGCGCTTACCCAGGCCCCATTTACCAAGCTCAATCAAAAAGCTGTCACGTCCGTTACGGTACATGGCATTAAGGTGAGTCTGGTAACGCGCTTCACCGTATTTAGCCAGCATCTGCGCAGCATCAGTCATCCCGCACACGGTGTCATGCCAGCCGCAACTATCTTCGGTAATGGAACACAGCACGCGTCCCATGTCTGAATAACACACAAAGCCCTTGGTCAGGTGTGCGGTATGCTGTGCCTTGAGCGTATCGGCCATGTTGTAACGCTCCAGTTTTTCATCCTGGCTGTAAAACAGCACCGACAGGTTGGCACCGCCTCCGATATCAGTAACGCGCAACGTGGTGCCACGTTTCACATTAAATGACCAATGCGCGCCACCGGGAATAACTTCTTCCCACATCACACTATCCGGGCTGTATGTTGTATTTTCTGATTTCATATTGCTATCCTCTTATGCTGATTAATACTTACCACTAAACTGCTTCGCTACCTTCGGCTTGCCGAGTCATTTGCTCCAGCAAATCCGTATCTGTATGCATACCAGACGTTTCCCGAATGCGGGTCAGAATTTCCTTCTTTAACGCTATAAACTCAGGTGACAGTTTCATTTCCTGATTACGCTTATCCGGCAACGGCACCTCATAAATCGTGTCGATACGCCCCGGGCGCGGTGCCATCAGCACGATACGCTGACCAAGATAGATAGCTTCTTCCACATCGTGGGTCACAAACACGATGGTGGTTTTCTCCAGATTGAACAGGTGCAGAATCAGATCGTGCATGACTTCTCGGGTCTGCGCATCCAGCGCACCAAACGGCTCATCCATCAGCAGTATTTCCGGCTTAGGCAATAAAGCACGTGCAATCGCCACGCGCTGCTGCATACCGCCAGAAAGCTGGTTAGGATACGCCTTGGCAGCATGTGCCAACCCCATCAGCGATAGCAGCGCATCCGCACGCCCCGAGGCTACTTCAACTTCAGCAGAAGTCGCACCTTCGCGGTTTACTTTCAAACGGCGGCTGAATTTGATGTTATCGACTACTGATAGCCATGGATACAGACTGTAATTCTGGAACACCATCGCTCTGTCTACACCAGGACCCTGTACTGCGCGACCATTCACGGTGATTTCGCCGGAGCTAAGTGTTTCCAGGCCACCGATACAGCGCAACAAGGTCGATTTACCACAGCCAGATGCGCCGACAAAGGTAATAAACTCATTAGCACCAACGGATAAGTTAACGTCCTGCAACGCTACAACATCCTGCTTGTCAGTGGTAAAAATCTTACCTGCTGAATTAATTTGTATTTTGTTATCCATGAGATACACCTATTTGTTATACAACCAGGGGAAACTCTTGCGATGCGCAAAGCGGAACAATTGATCCATGATCAAACCTATCAGTCCAATCAAAATAATGCCCGCGAAAATTTTGTCTGTTTGCAAGAAACGTTGTGCTTTAAGAATGGCGTAGCCTAAGCCCGAGTTCGCCGCTACCATTTCCGCCACCACCAGATAAGTCCAGGCCCAGCCCATGGTAACGCGCATAGTATCGAGCAACGCCGGCTTGGCCGACTGCAAAATCACCATGGAAACTATCTCTTCACTGCCCGCGCCCATAGTCTGAGCTGCTTCTATTTGTGCCATGGGCACACGGCGTATATCCTCGGCCACCATCAACACCATCTGGAAAAATGTACCTATCCAGATAATGGCGATTTTCGAACCCTCATCTATCCCCACCCACAACATAACCAGAGGAATGAATGCAACCGCAGGCATATAACGAATAAAGTCCGTCAATGGCTCAAACAAGGCTTGCATTGGGCGATAGGTACCTATCATTACCCCCAGAGGCACAGCAAGAATAGCGGATAACAAGAAACCAATCGTTACACGATAAATACTGATCCAGGCATCCCCGATCAGATCATCATCTTCATACCAATGATAAACTCGTGTTAGTACGTCCATAGGGCTGGGCAGGAAGACCTTATCCATCATGCCACTATTGGCCATCAACCACCAACCAATGAATGGAACAAGCATGCCGACAGCAGCAAAGAACAGGAATTCTTTGTGGTTCAAATGACCTCGAATGGTCCACAACTTGCGCTTGCGTACTGATGTTAATGAAGGAGTTTGTTTAGTCGCTGACATATCGACCCCTAGCGTTTAATTAACGGCAGGAGAAATACGATCAGCATGTGACTGAACCAATGTTGTAATGACATAACTGTGACTCCTTGAAAGTAAAATAGCGAGAGGCTGAAGCGACAAATGATCGCAACCTCCCGGGCTTTTATCCCTCCGTGGAATCTCAGCTAACTGAGACCGGACAACTCTCGGTCCAGACACTCCATTGCTGGAATCGGAACCCTAGATGCCCTGATATAAAGGCTACAGTAACAACCGCACCTCTCTGTAGAACTAATCAGCAAATTACGTGCCAATAAATTAATGTATTATTATCAAAGAATTATCGAAATAGAGACACAATCACGCCATACTCACGCACACCAAAACAGTGCGTATATAAAAAAATGCACCAAAATGGAATAATCGCTAAATTAACTGAGCACCTTATACCAACCTTGCCTGCCACGCCTGCCGTGCAGCCTGTGCACGACTGAAAATATCAGCTAACGCATCACCATTATTAGTCGCTAAGGCATCACGCAACTGATTTAGCTTTGCCTGATATGCATCCAGTTCAGCCAGCAATGCAACTTGATTCGCCAAGGCAATATCTCGCCACATTTCAGGACTGCTGGCGGCAATACGTGTGAAATCTCGAAAACCACTGGCAGCAAAGTTAAACAAAACATCTGCATTTTCTCTCTGAACTATCATGTCCACCAACGCATATGCCAACAAATGCGGCAGATGACTCACCGTGGCAAAAATCGCATCATGTTCGGCAGCCTGCATAGCACTGACTTTGGCTCCACAAAGCTGCCACAGTTGGCGCACACGCTGTACCGATTCCATCGTAGTCTCTGGCAGCGCTGTCAGTATGAGATTCTTATCCTGATATAAATTAACCCGTGCAGCTGTAGCACCACTTAATTCCGCACCAGCAATAGGGTGTGCAGGTACGCATAGCTCTAATTGAGCAGGTAAATACTGCCGCATCAACGCAACAACATCCTGCTTGGTACTACCTGCATCGGTAACAACAGTATTGCTGGACAAGTGCGGCGCAATCGACTGCATAATCGCCGCCATCTGCCCTACAGGTACGGCTAGCACAACAATATCGGCACCCTGCACAGCGTCCACGGCATCTATAGCTATGCGATCAATAATACCCAACCCCAACGCCTGTTCGAGATTAGCGTGACTACGCCCCACTCCCACGACTTCACCGACTGCCCCAGCCTGCTTAAGCGCGAGTGCAAATGAACCACCGATCAGTCCGACGCCAAATACAGCCAGTTTGTTACATAGAATTTGTGTCATGAGGCCTCACCAAAGAAACGGGCTGCCAAATAGCAGCCCGTTTAGTATCAATTCAACAACTGCAAGCAAGTGCTTAAATATCGCGACCTAATATCTTCGCAATACCACCTAACTCTGCCATCAGCGTTTTCAGTTCACCTGGTGTTAATGCCTGATCTGCATCACACCATGCTTCACAAGGCGTTGGATGCATTTCTATCAACAGACCATCAGCACCTGCAGCTACTGCGGCACGTGATAATGCTGGCACCATCCATGCCTTACCACCTGCATGAGATGGGTCAACAATAACAGGTAAATGAGTTTCTTTTTTCAGCACTGGAATTGCAGTCACATCCAACACATTACGGTAGTAAGTTTCAAAAGTACGAATACCACGTTCACAGAAAATAATGTTGTGGTTACCCGCTGCAGCAATGTATTCAGCAGCCATCAACCATTCTGAAATAGTTGCTGACATACCACGTTTGAGAATAACTGGCTTTTTAACACGCCCTACTTCTTTCAACAAATCAAAGTTTTGCATGTTACGCGTACCGATTTGAATAACATCCACGTCCCATTCCATGAATGTATCCAGCATACGCACATCCATCAATTCGGTAACGATAGGCAAACCTTTAGCATCTGCCGCTTTACGGAACATTTCCAGACCTTCCACGCCCTTACCCTGGAAGGAATAAGGACTGGTGCGAGGCTTGAATGCACCACCACGCATTAAACGGCAGCCCGCTTCCTTAACGTATTTTGCAGAATCGTCCATTTGCTGCTGGGTTTCAACAGAACAAGGTCCTGCAATAACCTGCACGGTATTACCACCTAATGGCACACCTTTAATATCGACAATGGTATTTTCCTTGTGCCATTCACGCGCGACAATTTTGTATGGTTTAACCACATGCATGGATTGTTCCACACCTGGCAATGCATCAATAAGTTCTTGGTCTATTGCACGCTCGTCGCCAATTGCACCAATTATGGTACGCTCTACACCACGTGAAATATTCGCTTCGCAGCCATATTCCTTGATTTTTTTCACAACGCCATCTATGTGTTGTTCAGTTGCACCTGGGCTCATTACGATTATCATATTTAGTCCTTAATTGCGTCTTCTAACGCTTGTAAAAATTGATTGTTTTCTGCTGCCAGCCCTATGCTGACGCGCAAATATTCTGGCATGCCATAGTTACCTATGGGTCTTACGATAACGCCGTGTTCAAGTAAGCGTCGGTACATCGCGGTAGCATTGCCGATACGAATCGCCAGGAAATTAGCATACGACGGAATATAGTCTATATTCAACAAATGCAGGCCTTGTGTCAATTGACGCATACCCAATTGATTCAGCGCATAGCTGCGTGCGATAAACTCATCATCATTCAATGCTGCAGTTGCTGCCACTAGCGCCAGGCTGTTAACGTTAAACGGCTGACGCACACGATTCAGCATATCCGCTACCGCTGCACTTGCTAAAGCATAACCTACACGCAATCCTGCCAGACCATAAGCCTTGGAAAAAGTACGGGTTACGATTAAATTGGGGAAGCGAGCTAACCATATCAGCGCATCGGATTGCAGCTCTTGAGGCAAATATTCACCGTAAGCCTCATCCAGCACCACAATTACCTGACTAGGCACTTGTTCTAAAAACGCCAACATATCCGCATTGCTTAACAATGTACCCGTAGGATTGTTCGGATTAGCAATGAACACCATACGAGTATCAGCACGAATTGCCGCTAACATCGCAGCCAAATCATGACCGTAATCTTTTGCTGGCGCTGTAATACCGGTTGCCCCCACTGCCAAAGTCGCCAACGGATAAACTGCAAATGCGTGCTCTGAAAATACTGCTGATGTTGCCGACGACAAAAAAGCCCGTGCGGCCATTTCCAGCACATCATTAGAACCATTACCTAATACAACTTGCGCTGCATCTACATTAAACTTGTCAGCCAATGCTGCTTTCAAATCAAAGCCGCTGCCATCAGGATAACGTGCAATAGTATCCATCGCAGCATCAATGGCAATCAAAGCTTTAGGACTTGCACCTAATGGATTTTCGTTAGACGCCAATTTCACGATACGTGACGCATCCAAGCCTAATTCTCGCGCCAACTCGTCTATTGGCTTACCTGGTTGATAAGGGGCAATGGCGCGGATGTAATCAGGCGCCAAGTCACACACATTCGTCATTACAAAACACCAATAGGGTAAGAACCCAATAATTTCAATAAAGCGGCTTTGTCTTTTAATTCAACCAAAGCCGCAGCAACAGCAGGGTCATCTCTGTGCCCTTCTACATCTACAAAAAATACGTACTCCCACAAACCCGAGCGCGCTGGACGCGATTCTAACTTAGTCAGTGAAACACCATGACGCGCAAATGGCTGTAGAAGTTCCAGAATAGCACCTGGTAAATTCCGTGCAGACATCAGCAGCGAGGTTTTATCGTGCCCAGAGGCACCTGCATCATGCAAACCCAGCACTAAAAAACGAGTCGTATTGTCAGGCTCATCTTCAATGTGTTCAAACAAACATTGCAAACCATAAATTTCAGCCGCCAGGTCACCAGCAATGGCTAATGCCGACTCATCTGCAGCAGCCATTTGCGCAGCCTCGGCATTACTGGAGACCTGCACACGGGGTACGCTGGGCAAATGACGATTAAGCCACTCATGACATTGCGCTAAAGACTGTCCATGGGAATAAACCACTTTAACATCGTCCAAACCTGTAACTTTACGCAACAAATAATGGTGGATACGCAGATCGACTTCACCACAAATTTTAAGCGGCGTGTCTTGCAATAAGTCCAGCGTGCGATTCACAGCACCCTCAGTAGAGTTTTCTACCGGCACTATGCCGTAATCTACAGCACCTGCATTCACCACACGGAATACTTCATCTATCGATGCGCATGGGGTTGTGTTCGCGGCGTGACCAAATTGTTTAACTGCCGCAGCTTGGCTGAATGTACCTTGTGGCCCTAAATAAGCCACAGACAAGGGCTTTTCTAATGCCAGGCATGCAGACATGATTTCGCGGAATAAGCGCGCTGCAGTTTCATCTGCCAGCGGACCAGTATTCATTTCCTTAATCCGTCGCAACACCTGCGCTTCACGCTCTGGGCGATATACCGTACCGTTTTTCAGACGGCCTATGGTTTGTGCATGTTGAGCACGCTGATTGATAAGCGCCAGCACCTGTTCATCAATCGCATCAATTTCCATGCGTATAGCTTGTATATCTTCTGCCATCTCAGCCCTGCTTTTTCACAAAGTCTTGCATGTAATTAACTAATGCTTGTACACCTTCCAACGGCATTGCATTGTAAATAGACGCACGCATTCCACCCACTAACGCATGTCCTTTCAACTGCAACAAACCCTGCTGTTGCGCACCTTGCAGGAAAGCCGCATCCAATGCGGGATTACTTAAGGTAAACGGCACATTCATGCGTGAACGATTTTCAGGGGCAACAGGATTATGATAAAAATCGCTGGCATCCAGATAATCATATAGCAACTTGGCTTTAGCAATATTGCGTTGTTCCATTGCCGCCAGACCGCCCTCGCGTTTCAACAACTGAAACACCAAACCAGCTATGTAAATTGCATATGTAGGTGGCGTGTTATACATCGAGCCATTATCAGCCTGCACTTTATAATCATATAAAGTCGGTGTACGTGGCATCGCCTCGCCCATCAAATCTTCACGTACTATGGCAATTGTCAGCCCTGCTGGGCCTATGTTTTTTTGAGCACCAGCATATATCACTCCAAAACGACTAACATCAATCGGCTTGGATAAAACGTTGGACGACATATCAGCAACTAATGGCACATTACCTACTTCAGGTGTCCAGTGAAACTCCACCCCACCTATGGTTTCATTCGGCGTGTAATGCACATACGCGGCATTGCTATCAAGTTGCCAGGCAGTTTGTCCAGGCGCATAGGTATAAGCGTGATCGGCACTACTCGCGGCTACATTAACCTGCGCATAACGCCGCGCTTCCTTGATCGCTTTATCCGACCATATGCCCGTGTCGATATAATCTGCGCCAGCTTTGCCGCGCAACAAATTCATGGGAACCATGGCGAATTGCGCCGTTGCTCCCCCTTGCAAAAACAGCACTTTATAATTCTCAGGTATCGCTAATAGCTCACGCAAATCAGCTTCAGCTTGATGCGCTATCGCAGTAAAGTCTTTACCACGATGACTCATCTCCATAATGGACATGCCGGTGCCATGCCAATCCACCATTTCATCCCGTGCCTGTTCCAGCACAGATTTTGGCAATACGGCTGGACCTGCGCTGAAATTATAAATCGTGCTCATCATGCCTCTCTGACTATTACAAATCTAGCTGACCATTAGGACTAACTTCTGGTAACGCATCATCATCTTCACGTTCCATTACGCGCTCTACGCCTATGAGTTTCTGATCGTCATCGAGGTTAATCAAGGTTACGCCTTGAGTTGCACGACCCATCTCACGCATTTCTTTAACACGAGTACGTATCAGCACACCACCATCTGTAATCAGCATGATTTCATCATCTGGTTCAACCAGGGTTGCAGCCACCACACGGCCATTACGCTTAGTGGTTTGTATTGCAATCATCCCTTGTGTACCTCGACCATGACGCGTGTATTCGGCGATATTGGTACGCTTGCCATAACCATTCTCAGTAGCTGTCAATACAGACTGTTGTTCATTCGCGGCAACCAACAGAGAAATGACTTTTTGTCCTGGTGCCAGCTTCATACCGCGTACACCGCGAGCACCACGACCCATAGCGCGCACATCGTTCTCATCAAAGCGTACCGCTTTACCGCCATCAGAGAACAGCATCACATCATGATCACCCTCAGTAATATCTACACCAACCAGATAATCACCTTCGTCCAGACCTACAGCAATAATACCAGCACGACGTGGATTACCGAATTCGGACAATGCTGTTTTCTTCACTACACCATGCGCCGTCGCCATAAAGATGTAACGATTATCAACGAACGCTTTAACTGGCAAGATAGCGTTAATCTTTTCACCTTCTGACATCGACAGCAAGTTCACTATCGGCTTGCCACGTGAAATACGGCTACCTTGTGGCACTTCATAAACTTTAACCCAATACACACGGCCAAAGTTAGAGAAGCACAAGATGTAATCATGGCTATTTGCGATAAACAGACGTTCAATAAAGTCATCATCTTTAGTCGGCGCTGCAGATTTGCCGCGACCACCGCGTTTTTGTGCACGGTAATCATCCAGTGGTTGTGACTTCATATAGCCACCGTGAGATAAAGTCACCACCATGTCCTGTGGTGTGATCAAATCTTCACGGCTCAAATCTTGAGCGAATGCTACGATTTCAGAACGACGCTTGTCGCCAAACTGCTGTTTCACCAAATTAATTTCGTCGTTGATAATCGCCGTCACTCGCTCTGGACGTGCCAGAATATCCAGCAAATCAGCAATTTTGGCGACCACTTCCTTGTATTCATTAAGGATTTTATCTTGTTCCAGCCCAGTCAAGCGTTGCAGACGCAGTTCCAATATTGCTTGCGCTTGCGCATCGGACAAACGATAACCAGATTCCGAGAAACCAAACTCTACAGCCAAACCTTCAGGACGGAATGCATTGGCATCGGCTACCGCACGTGATAACATTTCCTCAACCAACTGTGAACGCCAAGTCTGACCCATCAGACTTTCTTTCGCCACTGCTGGTGTAGGTGCAGCTTTAATCAACGCGATGATGTCATCCACGTTAGATAATGCAACCGCCAGACCTTCTAAAATATGGCCACGTTCACGGGCTTTCTTCAGCTCAAATACAGTACGGCGCGTCACCACTTCACGACGATGACGCAAGAAAGCAGACAGCATTTGTTTAAGGTTGAGCAAACGTGGCTGGTTATCTACCAAGGCCACCATGTTCATACCAAAGCTGTCTTGCAGCTGAGTCTGTTTGTAGAGGTTATTTAACACCACCTCAGCAACTTCACCGCGTTTAAGCTCGATGACCATACGCATGCCCGATTTATCGGACTCATCACGCAGATCAGAAATACCTTCGATTTTTTTCTCGCGCACCAATTCACCGATTTTAATCAGCAAATTAGCTTTATTAACTTGGTATGGCAGCTCATCAACAATAATCGCCTGACGATTACCCTGCTTATCCATATCTTCAAAGTGAGTACGTGAGCGGATTACCACCCGGCCACGACCAGTACGATAACCATCACGCACGCCAGTCAGACCATAGATTATCCCTGCGGTAGGGAAATCAGGCGCTTTAACGATATCAATTAAAGCCTCAATGTCTGTTTCTGGTTCATGCAGCAATGTTAAACATGCGTCACATACATCAGTTAAATTATGCGGCGGAATATTCGTTGCCATACCCACAGCAATACCTGACGAACCATTAATCAACAGATTCGGAATTTTCGCAGGGAATATCAGCGGTTCGTGTTCTGAACCATCATAGTTAGGGCCGAAATCTACCGTTTCTTTATCCAGATCCGCCAGCAACTCATGCGCGATCTTGGACATACGGATTTCGGTATAACGCATCGCTGCCGCATTATCACCGTCCACCGAACCAAAGTTACCCTGACCGTCGACCAACGGATAACGCAAAGAGAAATCCTGCGCCATACGAACGATGGTGTCATACACAGCCGTATCACCATGCGGGTGATATTTACCGATTACGTCACCGACGATACGCGCCGATTTTTTATAAGCTTTATTCCAATCGTTAGACAACTCGTGCATGGCGAATAACACACGCCTATGCACAGGTTTCAAACCATCACGAACATCAGGTAAGGCACGTCCTACAATCACGCTCATCGCGTAATCAAGGTAGGAACGGCGCATTTCATCTTCTAGACTGACGGGTAGCGTTTCTTTAGCGAATGATTCCATTGCGTAATGATTTTTATAGGAACGAATAATCCTGTGATTCTAGCACGGCCAAGGGGGGCATTGAAACATCTGAGTACTTGTCGCTGGTGTTAACGTCAATTATAGTGGGGTCATCTCACCTATATCACTGAACTATGCCTACCCCAACCGTCATTGACACATTAATCTCCGCACGCTGGATTATCCCGATAGAACCAGTCAACACTGTTTTACACGACCACAGCATTGCAATTGATGGTGAACGCATAGTTGCCATCCTCCCAACAAGCGAAGCCCGACAACACTTTATTGCGGATAATTACCATCAACTTACTGACCACGTACTCATGCCTGGCCTGGTCAATTTACATACACATGCAGCGATGACCTTACTGCGTGGTTATGCAGATGATTTGCCGTTAATGGAATGGCTAAAAGGACACATCTGGCCAGCCGAAGCACGCCATGTTTCTACCGAATTTGTACGCGATGGTGCACGACTGGCATGTGCAGAGATGCTCAAGGGTGGAACAACCTGCTTTAACGACATGTATTTCTTTCCTGAAGCGGTTGCGGAAGCTGCAGTCGACACAGGCATACGCGCGGCCATGGGCATGGTGGTTATAGAGTTCCCAACTGCCTACGCCACCGATCCAGATGACTATCTAGCCAAGGGCTGCGCTATGCGCGATCGCTGGCAGCACGAGCCACTGTTAAACTTTACCCTCGCCCCGCACGCACCCTACACCGTCAGCGACGACACCTTCGCCAAAATCAACATCTTGTCTAACCAACTTGATTTACCTATACATATCCATTTGCACGAAACCACAGATGAAATTACTCAAAGTCTGACACAATATAAACAACGTCCCCTAGCCCGCTTACATGACCTAGGTTTAACCAGCCCTGGCCTGATTGCAGTGCATGCGGTACACATGAACACAGAGGAAATCGCATTACTCGCGCAACATGGCTGCCATATTGCGCACTGCCCGGCATCCAACCTTAAACTCGCCAGTGGTTTCACTCCCGTCGCAACTATGGCTGAGTATGGCTTGAATATTGGCATAGGCACAGATGGCGCCGCCAGCAATAACAAACTCGACATGTTCAGCGAAATGCGTCTGGCAGCGTTACTGGCTAAAGGTGTGGCACAGGACGCTTCAGCAATACCTGCACACCAGGCATTGCAAATGGCAACCATCAATGGCGCACGTGCATTAGCGCTTGATGAAAAAATCGGCTCACTCATTCCAGGCAAATATGCCGACCTCATTGCTGTTGATTTAGCTCAAATCAATACCCTGCCTACTTTTGACCCTGCCTCTGCGCTGGTTTATAGTGCAGGGCGAGATCAAGTAAGCCATGTCTGGATTAATGGCAAGCTGTTAATTGATAATCATCAATACACTCAGCTTGATGAACGCACACTCAAAATGACCGCCAGAGTATGGCAAAACCGCATTACTGCTTAAGGAATAGCATGCTACATGAATTTATTAACTGGCTACTTACCACCGTACACAGCTGGGGCTACGCGGGCATATTCATCCTCATGGCACTAGAATCAACGGTACTGCCCATCCCCTCAGAACTGGTTGTTATTCCTGCAGGATACCTGGCATACCAAGGCAAAATGAACCTGGCGCTGGTTATATTATCCGCCACCACTGGCAGCCTGGTCGGCGCATCAATAAACTACGCATTTGCACTATGGGTTGGCCGTCCATTTTTAGAACGCTGGGGGAAATATTTTTTCGTACGTCAGCCACTACTTCATAAAACCGATGAGTTTTTTGCCCGCCATGGGAAGATATCCACTTTCACAGGACGCCTGATTCCCGGCATACGCCACCTGATTTCCCTGCCAGCAGGGCTTGCCCACATGAACCCTGCTGCATTTGCCATGTACACCATACTGGGTGCAGGTATTTGGGCAAGCACCCTGACCCTTATCGGTTATTTCATCGGCAACAACCTCAGTTTAATTAATGAATACTTACACATACTGATTATTGGTCTGGTCGTTGCCGTCATCATTATTGTGACTGTATACATCTGGTGGCAACGCAGTATCACAAAAAAAAACATGTCATGACAAAATCCACTATACAATGCTCATCATAAAAGACACGGCACCCAATATTTGGGGCGCACGTGTCGTATAAGAATCACAAAAACAATTACATAGCATCACCATTCATTGCACGTAACTAATACTTATTAAAGGAGTCACTATGACTACACCTGTTATGAACTGGCGCGCAATTGATGCTGATCCGCGTTTCCAAGCCCTGCACCGCAAAAAAACATTTTTCTTATGGGGACTGATGGTTTTTTCCATCATCTATTATTTCCTGTTACCCATCGGTGCGGCTTATTTCACTGATATTTTCAAAATTAAAGTATGGGGTCCCGTCAATATTGGCATACTCTTCGCACTCTCTGAATTTGTGGTCGCATGGTTTATTGCTGTGATTTATTCACGCCGCGCAAATGCTGAATTCGACAGCATGGCTCAAGAAATCATTAATGACGCACATAACATAGGATCCTGATCATGCACATGACTAACCATCTCAAAACATGGCTCGCTATGGCTGCGTTAGCAACGTTGAGCTCGACCAGCTGGGCGGGCGAAGGGGCTGTAGCCGACGAATACAAATTCATGACGTTTGGCGTATTTAGTGTAATTATTGCGCTAACCGTTGGTATTACATACTGGGCAGCAAAGAAAACGCATACGACATCCGAGTTTTATGCAGCAGGACGCAGCATTTCCGGCATGCAAAATGGCTGGGCAATTGCAGGTGATTATCTTTCAGCCGCTTCTTTTCTCGGCATAGCTGGTCTGATTTCTCTTTATGGTTACGATGGCTTCATGTATTCAGTAGGTTTTCTCGTAGCCTACATTACTGTGTTACTCGTGATCGCCGAACCTTGCCGCAATATTGGTAAGTACACACTGGGGGATATTCTGGCTTTCCGCAACGATCCCAAAAAAACCAAAACTGTCGCAGCCATTTCCACAATCACGGTATCCATTTTCTACTTGACCGCACAAATGGTCGGTGGAGGTGTATTAATCAAAACGCTGATCGGCATTGATTACGAAATCTCAGTAATTGGCGTAGGTATTCTGATGCTGGCCTATGTCGTATTCGGCGGCATGGTAGCAACGACCTGGGTACAAATCGTTAAAGCTGCTCTGCTGGTTATTGCATCTCTGGTATTAGTCGTACTGGTCTGGGTACCTTATGGCTTCTCTCTGCCCGCCTTTCTGGACAGCGTAGTACATAACGAAGGTGTACAGAAACAGGTTGCCAAATTATTAGGCAATGCAGCCGTTGGCATGACTCCTGAAGAATTAGGGCAGCGCTTCCTGGAACCTGGTTTATTCCTCAAGAACCCGATAGACCAAATATCATTAGGTATGGCATTGGTACTAGGTACAGCCGGACTCCCCCACATACTGATGAGATTCTTCACTGTTCCAAACGCAAAAGAGGCACGTAAATCAGTAATCTGGGCGATGGCCATTATTGGCGGCTTTTACGTCATTACGTTATTTTTAGGTTTGGGTGCAGCGACTCACGTAGGCGCAGCAAATATCAGCGGACTAGATAAAGGCGGCAATATGGCCGCGCCTATCCTGGCTCAATACCTGGGTGGTGGTGCAGATTCCATTATGGGTAACTTTTTCCTTGCCTTCGTATCTGCAGTCGCTTTCGCAACTATCGTTGCTGTCGTTGCCGGACTGGTATTGGCATCAGCTTCAGCAATGGCTCATGATATTTATGTCGGCGTAATCCGTGGTGACCGTGCAACACCTAAGGAGCAAGTAAATGCAGCGAGAATTGCTTCGGTTATCGTTGGCATAGTCGCTATTTTCATTGGCATTATGGCTAAAGGTCAGAACGTTGCACATCTTGTCGGTATGGCATTTGCCGTAGCAGCTTCCAGCAATCTGCCTGCAGTATTCCTGACTTTATACTGGAAACGTTGTAACACTGGCGGCGTCATATTAGGCATGATTACAGGTGCAACAGCAGCAATTGCACTCGTCATGGTTTCACCTAACATGACCTACCCGACAGAAGTTATAAAAGGGGCTAATAAAGTGCTGCAAGGCGAACCCGCTGTAGAAGCCAAACCCGCAGTGGCAGCTAAGGCTGGCGAAGGCTTCATTTGCGAACTGTTTGCAGTATGCGCTAAAAGTGAAGTCGCCAAACCTGCAACACCTGCAAAATCAGCTCAGCCAAGTGCTATTGAAAAGCTGGCAACGCTTAATGCAACACTGGCAATATTGACTGATCCAGCAGAGCTTGCCAAAACTAAAAAAGAAATAGGCAAACTGAATAAGGACATCAAAAAAGCGCAGGATGATGTTAAACAGTACGCTGGCCAAACCAAGAGCATAGTCGGGTTAGAAAAACCATTCTTCCTCCTCAAGAATCCTGGTCTGATTTCTATACCACTAGGCTTCCTCATGGTTATCCTGGGCTCGTTACTCTACCGTGATCAACGCGCTGAAGATATGTGGGAGGAACTGTATGTACGTCAGAATACTGGAATACACGCAGCCTAAATGCTAATTACTTAGTCCATCAAAAATCCTTTGACCGTTAAAAGTCAAAGGATTTTTTGCATTTATACGACAATCTAATCCTGATACCTGTGTCGATTTAGATTAAAATACCCTATTACTAAAACCTTAATTTAGCCCGTACGGAGCCTTACATGTCACACATCGAATCTGTTTTACATGAAAACCGTTCTTTCCCTCCCAGCAGCGAATTTACAGCCCAGGCAAATGTATCTGGAATTGCCGCCTATCAAGCTTTAACCACAAAAGCCGCGACAGACTATGAAGGCTACTGGGCTGATTTAGCACGCCAACACATATCTTGGGAAACACCATTTACCCGTATACTCGATGAAACCAATGCACCATTCTATCGCTGGTTCGATGATGGTTATTTGAATGTTTCATATAACTGTATAGACCGCCATCTACCTGCCAAAGCGGACAAAACCGCATTAATTTTTGAGGCTGATGATGGTCTGGTAACTCGTATAAGTTACCAGCAATTACACGACAGGGTATGCGCATTTGCCAACGCCCTGATTGCACAAGGCGTGACAAAAGGTGACCGTGTTGTCATTTACATGCCCATGAGCGCAGAGGCCGTCATTGCCATGCAGGCCTGCGCACGTATAGGCGCGATACACTCAGTGGTATTTGGTGGTTTCTCCGCTAAATCATTACATGAGCGCATCGTTGATGCACAGGCCAAATTAGTGATTACTGCAGATGCCGGGATGCGCGGTGGTCGGGCGACATCTTTAAAATCTGCAGTAGACGAAGCGCTGACTTTAGGCGGAACCGAATGTATTAGCCGTGTCATCGTTTATCAGCGCACAGGACAAGAAGTGAACTGGCATGAATCACGCGATTTATGGTGGCATGATAGCGTCGCAGACATGCCCAACACCTGCGAACCAGCGCGTATGAATGCTGAAGACCCATTATTCATCCTCTACACATCAGGTTCCACTGGAACGCCAAAAGGTGTACAGCACAGCAGCGCAGGCTATTTACTCGGCGCCATCGTGACCATGAATATGGTTTTTGATGCAAAAGCCGATACCGATGTATTTTGGTGCACCGCAGATGTGGGCTGGATAACAGGACATACTTATGTGACTTACGGTCCATTAGCGATGGGCATGACACAAGTCATATTTGAAGGCGTACCAACGTATCCTGACGCAGGACGATTCTGGAAAATGATACAGGATCACCGTGTAACTACATTCTATACAGCACCTACCGCGATACGTTCACTCATCAAATTGGGTGGTGAATTGCCACGTCAATATGACCTTTCCAGCCTGCGTTTATTAGGTTCGGTGGGAGAGCCCATCAATCCTGAAGCATGGATGTGGTACCACCAGGAAGTCGGACAATCACGCTGCCCTATAGTCGACACCTGGTGGCAGACCGAAACCGGCTCTAATATGATCGCCCCCTTACCTGGCGCGGTAGCCACCAAACCAGGTTCGTGCACGCTGCCCATACCTGGCATCATCGCAGATGTGGTTGATGAACATGGCGCTTCCCTGCCCTTTGGTCAAGGCGGATATTTAGTGATCACGCGCCCTTTCCCATCATTGTTACGTACCCTGTGGAATAATCCCGAGCGTTACAAAAAATCTTACTTCCCCGAAGAGCTAGGTGGCAAAGTTTATCTTGCTGGTGATTCGGCTCAACGCGATACCGATGGCTATTACTGGATTATGGGACGCATAGACGATGTGCTGAATGTCTCAGGACACCGCTTGGGCACGATGGAAATCGAATCGGCATTAGTGTCGCACCCACTGGTTGCAGAAGCGGCTATTGTAGGCAAACCCCACGACATCAAAGGTGAAGCCATCGTAGCTTTTGTCGTACTCAAAGGCGAACGTCCTCAGGGTGCGGCTGCCAAAGAAATTTCTGACACCCTGCGCAACTGGGTAGGTCAGGAAATTGGTGCTATCGCTAAACCTGATGAAATTCGTTTTGGTGACAATTTACCTAAAACCCGTTCAGGCAAAATCATGCGTCGTTTATTGCGTGCGCTGGCGAAAGGCGAAACCATTACCCAAGACGTATCAACATTGGAAAACCCTGCGATTTTGGATCAACTCAAATAGATGCTGGCTACAAGCCGTCGCTGGATCAGCTTTAGCCTCCGCTATATTGCATTACCGCTCATACTCGCTATTGTCATATTGATAGCGAGTTTGCGGTTGTGGCTATTGCCGCATCTCGACGACTGGCGCGATGATATCGCCCAATCCATCAGCACTGCAGCAAAACAGAAAATAACGCTAGGAAAACTCACCGCCGATTGGCAAGGCTGGCATCCGCATTTACGTATCCAACAATTACGCGTTTACGATGTAAACAATCGCCCCGCATTACAACTCATGAACATAGAAACCACGTTATCGTGGACTTCACTGTTTCATGGCGAATTGCGTTTGGCCAAACTGGCAGTTGACGATTTAACTTTAAACATACACCGCACACAAGATGGCACACTCTACTTAGCGGGCATCAATCTCAACCGCAAAACAAATAACAGCCAATTTACTGACTGGCTGCTCAAGCAGCGCGAAATCATCGTCAGCCACGCCACGCTGGCCTGGCAAGATGATATGCGCCCAGCACCATTATTGCTGGTACGCGAAGTCAATTTTGATTTACACAATCGAGGCCGCAATCACCAATTTCGTCTGACTGCCACGCCACCTGAGTCACTTGCACAACCGCTGGTTGTCACGGGTCAGTTCAGCGGTACAACTTTAGCCGACTTAAGCGCATGGCAAGGGCTGATAGCTCTGGATCTTAAACAAGTCAATCTGGCACAGTGGCAACCTTGGGTAACACTCCCTATCGGACTAAACCGTGGCTTTGGTAATTTAGCACTACAACTCCAGATAGCCCAGAAACAGATCATTGCCATCAACGCCAACACCAATTTGCAGCAGCTTTCACTACAAACCAAACCGAACTTACCTCGGCTTAATTTACTCAGTTTATCTGGCCTAATGAAATGGAAGCAACTGGGGAGCGCGCAGTCGTTAGATTTACAACACATCAGTCTGCGCACCACCGACCTAGCCTACATTGCCCCATTCGATTTTTATTTACGCTACGCTCCTGCCACGGCTAAAACACCTGCATCAGGAAAACTCACAGCTAATAATCTATGGCTGCAATCCTTCGCCCGTATGGCTCCTTATGTACCACTCACACCATTGCAACGTTCCAAACTCGGACTCCATCGACCACAAGGTCGACTACAACAATTTAGCGCAACTTGGCAAGGTGTCATTACGGCACCCGACAAATATCACGTACAAGGTAAATTTTACCAATTGGGGATGGTGACGGCAGACAACGGCACTAGCTTCAACCGTCTCAGCGGACAACTGGATGTAGATCAGGACAGTGGCACGCTAGCCATTGCCAGCCCTGGCGCGCAATTTAACCTTCCATCGATACTATTTGAACCCAACATTAATCTTGACACGCTCACCGCACAATTAAAATGGCAACGAAAGGCAAGTCGTTATACTTTTAAGCTTAGTGAAGCTACTTATGCCAATGCTGACTTGGCAGGAAAGGCTTTTGGTGAATATCAGTGGCAAGCAGGGCAACGTGGCGTCATCGACATCACAGGTGGACTATCACGAGGCAATGGCAAGGCCGTTCCTCACTATATACCACTGGCCGCGAAACAACATACCTACGACTGGATCAGAACCAATCTGCTTGACGGTCAAGCCAATGATGTTAAATTTCGTATCGTAGGAGATTTATCTCGCTACCCGTTCCATAATGACAAAAACGGTCTACTTGACATCAATATTAAAGTCACCAATGGCGTACTCCGCCCTGCTCCCACCTATCCAGCCATAGATCACATCAATGCTGATGTTCACTTTACTGGCACACGTATGACAGTTACTGCGCAACAAGGTAACCTCTATGGTGCCAAACTGAGTCATGTAACTGCCGAGCTCCCTGACTTATATGATCCGGACGAAATTCTCAGCGTAACTGGAACTGCCAATGGTGGTTTAAATGACTTCATCAACTTCACCAACAACAGCCCAATTGCTGCCGCATTAGACCAGCTCACCCTTGGTGCGACAGCAACGGGTGATGCGCAATTACAGTTATCACTCAACATACCGTTGCGTCACAGCATAGACAGCACCGTAGCCGGCGTCTTGAGCTTTACTAACAACAATATTACGCCTGCACCACCTATCCCGCCGCTTGCAGCCGTCACTGGCAAACTTAATTTCACCCAGTCAGGCATCAGCGCGCCCACATTGAAACTGCGCCTGCTTGATGGTCCAGCCACCTTGTCTGCACAAACGATAAATGGCGGCATGACCCGTATCAATCTGGCAGGCGTGATGAATGCCACAGGGCTAAAGCCTTATTTCAATAGCAATATACTCAAACACATCAGCGGCAACAGCAACTGGTCTGGCAGCATAGTTTTAAATCATGGAAAATTACTGAGTAGTGAGTTTTCCAGCGATCTCACCGGCATGGCTTCAACACTCCCGGCACCACTGCAAAAAATCGCCAGTCAACCCCAAGCTTTAAGCATTAGCACCCACCCCAACAAAATTAACACCACACTCATTAGCGCACGCTATGGCAAAATCGCTCACGCACTGCTGCTAGAAGTCCCCGCAGGCAAAGGCAGTCAAATCGAGCGTGGCGCAATACGTTTCAATGGTGACGCTGTCTTGCCTGAACAAAAAGGAATCTGGGTAACAGGCAAACTTGCCGCATCAGATATTGATGGCTGGATAGCCAACGTTGGCACCAGCACGAGTGCCGCAACGCTACCCATCACCGGGATCGATGTGATCATTGATCAATTCGACATATTCAATCGCCGTTTTAATAACGTCGCGATCCACGCCAAAGCCAGTCCCGACAATTGGCATGCCAATGTGAACAGCACTGCCATGCAGGGCGACCTTACCTGGACACCCAAAACCAGCGCGACAGGTTTTAATATGCTGGAAGCCAGTTTCAAACACTTGCAACTGCCCAGCACACCGAATAGCAATAGCGATTCCAATGGCAGTGAGAGCAACTCGGACTGGCCCAAACTGAATCTCAATGTAGATGACTTACAATTAGGCGAACGCAATTTAGGCAAACTCGAAGTCAGCGCATCCCCCATCCCTGACGGATTAAACTTCGAACGTATTGCGCTTACACACAAAGACAGCAAATTATTGATGTCTGCAATCTGGCGGCCTCACACATCACCTGAAACCAATGCAAAAATACATTTCGAAGTTAATGATGTAGGGCAGTTCCTCAGTCGATTTGACCATAACGACACCATTAAACGTGGTACAGCGGTGATTGATGGTCAAGCAAGCTGGGATGGAACACCTGTAGATATGACCATAAAAACATTAGCGGGTAACTTTAACCTGCTAGCGAAAAATGGCCAATTCCTCAAAGCCGATCCAGGCGCGGCCAAATTACTGGGTGTGCTCAGTTTACAATCACTACCCCGACATATAGGGCTGGATTTTAGAGATGTATTTAGCAGCGGCTTTGCGTTTGATGAAATTTCTGCCAACATGAACTTGAATCACGGTGTGATTTACAGCACTGATTTTAAGATGCAAGGTCCTGCTGCCGCAGTCAAAATGTCAGGTTCTGTAGATTTAAATCTGCAAACTCAGCAACTGCGTGCAGAAATCAATCCAAAATTAAGCGAAAGCGTTGCGCTGGCGAGTGGATTAGTCGGCGGTCCCGTGGTAGGCTTGGGGGTATATGTTGCACAGAAATTATTTAAAGACCCATTTGGACAAGCCGTTAAATTTGAATACATGATTACGGGTTCGTGGACCGACCCAACGGTGACTAAAATTAGCAAATAATATGAAACACAAGATACTACTATTCATCACCCTGCTAGCCCCATTAGCTGCACATGCGCAATCTTGCATCGTAGACGATGCCCTGTGGTTACAACCTCGTACTGGTGTCATTATTCGAGACAACACTGACATTGCACCTTGCATGAATGCCATGCTGACTGGTGAAAAAATGAAAATCATCTATGCTGATACTGATGATGCCAGCATACATGCGAACGAACTTCGCCAGTGGTTACTGGCATTAGGCTTACCTGCAGCAAATATCACCTTAAATAAGACCAACACGACTGACTCTATCCGCCTGGAGAATTATCATGACTAAAAACAGCACTTCGAGCTTTGCAAAATCCAAAGCCAATAAAAAAATCGTTCCTAGTGGGGTAATACGTGTCGCCGCGATACAGATGGCATCAGGTCCGAATGTTGCAGCCAATCTGGCTGAAGCCGAGCGTTTGATCGCTTCTGCTGTCAAACAAGGTGCAAAATTAGTCGCACTGCCTGAATACTTTGCCATCATGGGTCTGAAAGACACTGACAAGTTATCTGCCAAAGAAAACGAAGGCAAAGGCCCTATCCAGGCATTCCTCTCGCGCATAGCCAAACAACACAAAATCTGGCTTATCGGTGGTTCTATTCCTCTCGCCTGTGACAATGTCGATAAAGTCCGCAATAGTTGCCTGGTCTATGATGACAAAGGTAAACAAGTTGCCCGTTATGACAAAATCCATTTGTTTGGTCTGGATTTAGGTGCAGAACATTATCAGGAAGAAAACACCATAGAACCGGGCAATGAAATCGTTGTAGTTGATACGCCGTTTGGTCGTGTCGGCTTGTCTATCTGCTATGACTTACGTTTCCCTGAGCTATTCCGCGCCATGCCAGATGTCGACATCATCGTCGTACCTGCAGCTTTTACTGCGACCACGGGTAAAGCACACTTTGAGACGCTCATACGCGCTCGGGCAATTGAAAACCTGGCTTACGTTATCGCCCCTGCACAAGGCGGTTACCACTTATCAGGTCGTGAAACACACGGCGACTCCATGGTAGTTGACCCTTGGGGTGTCATACTTGACCGTCTGCCACGTGGCTCAGGCGTTGTCATGGCAGGTATTAACCGCGATTATCAAGCCAGCCTGCGTGCCAGCTTACCAGCACTCAAACACCGCACACTGGATTGTTCACGCTTGAAAATCAACCTATCTCCTAAGGCAGAAAAATGAGCACGCAAACAGGTATCTATATCCCCAACGCCGATACACTGTTACAAACTGCGCATGAGACCTTATTCGTGCCAAACAACCTGGAACCGGGGAAACTCGACAGCATATTCGGTCGATTAATGAGCCACCAGCTTGATTATGCGGATCTGTATTTCCAATACACCCGCTCAGAAGGCTGGAGTCTGGAAGAAGGCCAAGTTAAATCAGGCAGCTTCAATATTGAACAAGGCGTGGGTGTGCGTGCGGTTTCAGGGGAAAAAACTGCATTTGCCTATTCTGACGATATCAGCAATGCCGCACTGATTGCTGCCAGCGATGCGACGCGCGCAATCGCCAAGAGTGGTGCCAGCCACACACACCATGCTGTCACTCGTAAAAATGACCGCGCCCTTTATCAACCACTAGACCCGCTTACCAGCCTGAAAGATGCAGATAAAGTTGCGCTACTGGAAAAACTTGAACGTTATGCGCGTGCTGCTGACAACCGCGTCACTCAAGTCATGGCCAGCCTTGCTGCTGAATATGATGTTGTATTCGTAGCTCGCTCTGACGGCCACCAGGCTGCAGATGTGCGCCCGCTGGTACGCTTATCGTTACAAGTCATCACCGAACAGGATGGACGACGCGAACAAGGTTCAGCAGGTGGTGGTGGTCGTTTTAGCTATGAATACTTCACCGATGCCATGCTCAAGCATTATGCTGAGCAGGCCGTGCATCAGGCGCTGACTAATCTCTCAGCAAAACCCGCACCCGCTGGTACTATGACTGTCGTACTCGGCTCAGGCTGGCCCGGCATATTGCTCCACGAAGCGATAGGACATGGTCTGGAAGGCGACTTTAATCGTAAAGGCAGCTCTGCGTTCAGTGGGCGTATTGGTGAACGCGTTGCAGCAACAGGCGTGACCGTTGTTGATGACGGCACTATCGCCAACCGTCGTGGCTCGCTCAATATCGACGACGAAGGCAATCCGACTGAATGCACCACCCTCATTGAAAACGGCATCCTCAAAGGCTATATGCAAGACACATTGAATGCACGTCTGATGGGTGTGCCAGTCACCGGCAATGCGCGCCGTGAGTCATTTGCCCATATTCCCATGCCACGCATGACCAACACATACATGCTTAACGGTGACAAGGATCCAAAAGAGATCATTGCTTCAGTCAAGCATGGACTTTACGCTGCGAACTTTGGCGGTGGACAGGTCGATATTACCAGTGGCAAATTCGTCTTCTCCGCTGCCGAAGCCTACATGATAGAAAATGGCAAAATCACTTACCCCGTCAAAGGTGCAACCTTGATCGGCAATGGTCCAGATGTACTTACTCGCGTTTCCATGATAGGTAACGACATGTCACTCGACCCCGGTGTTGGCACCTGCGGCAAAGAAGGCCAAAGCGTCCCAGTAGGCGTCGGCCAACCCACACTACGCATAGATGGCCTCACTGTAGGCGGAACCAGCTAGCAAACAGCGTGGTTAATAACTAACCACGTTTAACATTTCACACTCTGATATTTATACACGATTATGATACGCACTCGATTCGCTCCCAGCCCCACAGGTTATCTACACATAGGCGGCGCACGTACAGCGCTGTTTTCCTGGGCATATGCCCGCCACCATAAAGGCACGTTTGTGCTGCGTATCGAAGATACCGATCTGGAACGCTCCACTCCCGCCTCTGTCGATGCCATCCTGCAAGGTATGAGCTGGCTGAATCTGGATTACGACGAAGGTCCGTTTTATCAAATGCAACGCATGCCTCGCTACAAGGAAGTACTGGCGCAACTTATCGCCTCTGGTCATGCTTACTACTGCTACGCAAGCAAAGAAGAAGTCGAAATCATGCGTGAACAGCAACGCGAAGCAGGCTTGAAACCTCGCTACGATGGTCGTTGGCGTCCAGAACCAGGCAAAATTTTGCCACCTGTCCCAGCGGATATCCAGCCTGTAGTACGCTTCAAAAATCCGATTGATGGTAGTGTAGTCTGGAATGACGTAGTCAAAGGCACGATAGAAATTGGCAATGCCGAGCTGGATGACTTAATCATTGCACGACCAGATGGCACGCCCACCTATAATTTCTGCGTCGTTGTTGATGACTGGGACATGAACATCACCCACGTAATCCGTGGTGATGATCACGTCAACAACACCCCGCGCCAAATCAACATCCTCAAGGCACTGGGCGCAACATTGCCACAATACGGTCACGTCCCCATGATACTGGGTGCAGACGGCGAACGCCTGTCCAAGCGTCACGGCGCAGTCGGCGTCATGCAATACCTCGACGAAGGCTACCTCCCAGAAGCCCTGCTCAATTATCTGGCACGTCTGGGCTGGGCGCACGGTGACGAAGAGATTTTCAACATGGATCAATTTACCGAGTGGTTCAATCTCGAATCCATCAGCCGCTCACCCGCAAAATTCAATCCAGAAAAATTAAACTGGGTGAATCAGCAATACATCAAAGCAGCTGACAATGACAGACTGGCTGATTTAGTGCGTCCATTCATGGAAAAACAAATCGGCCCACTCGCCACCACTCCTGCCCTCGCTGATGTCATGGCGCTACTCAAAGATCGCGTTAGCACCCTAGTCGAGCTCGCAGATGCTGCCCATTTATTCTACAAATACATTACCCCCGATGCCGAACTGCTTGCACAGCATCTAAGCCCGGAAGCCACAACAGCATTGCAGCAACTCACTGAACAGCTAGCCGAAATTGACTGGAACAAAGAAGCAATCCACGACGCCATCAAAGCCACAGTCACAACATCTGGACTGAAAATGCCAAAAATTGCCATGCCACTACGCATCATCGTTGCCGGTGTGACGCAAACACCTAGCATAGATGCAACTTTGTTGTTGATTGGGCGTGAGACTGTGTTGGAGAGGTTGCGGGGGATGTTGGGCGCTTGATTGTTGAATAGTCTAGGACTGATTTTTGACCTATGCTGAGCATAGTTGCGAGTTTCGATCAGATCGATTGTTTATGAAATATTCAGATGTTAGACTGAATCGCCTGACACCTCAAAATTAGGTGTCTAATAAATTTTGGAAATCGGTGTATATAAATTACGTTTTTTTAAATTTATTAATAATAATCTTATAGTTAGAAGTATTAATTAAGGAGATACGAAGTGTTATACACCGATTTATCAAATAAAATAGGCACCGAAATCGGTGCCTATTAGACGTTAGCCATTTCAGCCATGATCGATCCCGCTCTGTCCGGTATCTACAAGATCCGCGCCATTGACGAGTCGCTGTGCACATCGGGGCAACCAACGGTAGCCCAGCTGCAGGAGATCGCGGCGGCGGGTTTCAAGGCCGTCATCAACCTTGCGCTGCACGATGATCCGCGTTACTCCCTGCCAGACGAAGCCGGAACCGTAAGATCACTCGGTATGGGCTACGTCCACATTCCCGTTCAATTCTCAGCGCCTACGAAGAATGATCTTGCCGAGTTCTTCGCCGCAATGAAGGCACATGAAGGTCAAGAGGTCTGGGTTCACTGTGCAGCAAACATTCGGGTCTCCGTCTTTCTGGGCCTCTACCGCATCATCGAGCAGCGGTGGGAGCGAGACGTAGCATTCGCCCAGCTGAGCGAAGTCTGGGAACCAGACCAAGTGTGGTCGGCGTTCATCGAGTCGGCGCTCGAGTCACCAAATGGCTAACGAATAAGGTTAGATTGTGATCGCGAAGCGAGCCACAATCTGAACCGTTTGTTGGACAAGCCCGGCATGGCTGGGGCGGGTGTTGCTTGAGCGCTTATGGAAATATCTTTTTGACTATGCTGGCATAACTGGACGCGTTACGCATCCCACCCGCCATTTCACGACCTTCACGTTGCCATTGCAGCAACTTATTCTATTCAACTCACCGTTTTTAGTCGGCTTTTCGGGCATGTTAACCCAATTTCAGCCTTCTTCAGGGCGAGCACGGCCATACCTGCCTAGTCTGGCAGGTGGGCGGTGTGGGCTGGTTTAGCGCATGGTCTCCCACCCTGTGTCATCTGCTCTGTGTTCCCGTTTTATAGATGGGGCTGATGTGGCTAGCGGTATCGCTTTGATACGTGTGCGCACTATCTTCATCACCCCACCGCAACATTGGCAACGTATCGCTGGTCTGGGTTGCGCTGGCGGCGGATTGTTCCGTCGCCATAGGTGGGTCAGCTGTAGCTGGGTGAGTAGTTTGCTATTGGGATGCAGGTAGCCAAAGTTGCGGGCGCGGCGGTAGCCTTTGGGCAGAATGTGTTGCAGTATCAGTCGCAGGAAGGCTACACCACTCAAGGTACGGGTTTCCATTTGTTTGGTTTGGCTGTTCCGGTAACGGAAGGTGACCTGACCATGCCGGTCGGAGAGGATGTCTTTCTCCTGTACCACCCCCCGATACAGATAGCGCCCAAGGTAGATCAGAGCGTGCTGTCCAACGAATAAGGTTAGATTGTGATCGCGAAGCGAGCCACAATCTGAACCGTTTGTTGGACAAGCCCGGCATGGCTGGGGCGGGTGTTGCTTGAGCGCTTATGGAAATATCTTTTTGACTATGCTGGCATAACTGGACGCGTTACGCATCCCACCCGCCATTTCACGACCTTCACGTTGCCATTGCAGCAACTTATTCTATTCAACTCACCGTTTTTAGTCGGCTTTTCGGGCATGTTAACCCAATTTCAGCCTTCTTCAGGGCGAGCACGGCCATACCTGCCTAGTCTGGCAGGTGGGCGGTGTGGGCTGGTTTAGCGCATGGTCTCCCACCCTGTGTCATCTGCTCTGTGTTCCCGTTTTATAGATGGGGCTGATGTGGCTAGCGGTATCGCTTTGATACGTGTGCGCACTATCTTCATCACCCCACCGCAACATTGGCAACGTATCGCTGGTCTGGGTTGCGCTGGCGGCGGATTGTTCCGTCGCCATAGGTGGGTCAGCTGTAGCTGGGTGAGTAGTTTGCTATTGGGATGCAGGTAGCCAAAGTTGCGGGCGCGGCGGTAGCCTTTGGGCAGAATGTGTTGCAGTATCAGTCGCAGGAAGGCTACACCACTCAAGGTACGGGTTTCCATTTGTTTGGTTTGGCTGTTCCGGTAACGGAAGGTGACCTGACCATGCCGGTCGGAGAGGATGTCTTTCTCCTGTATCACCCCCCGATACAGATAGCGCCCAAGGTAGATCAGAGCGTGCTGTCCAGTGCCGACGGCTTTGCAATCCACCACCCAATCGGTCGGGTAATCGTTTGGCAGGGTGAGTCCTGCTTGTCTGATGCCTGCCAGTAATTTGGCACGAAATACTTTGGCCAGGGCTTTGTGGTTAAACAGGTAGTTGCCGTGTTTATGACGCATGCGTCGCTGTTTGGGGTTAAAGGCGACAGCGGGCATGACGAGATGCACATGGGGGTGATAGTCCAGTCGGCGGTTATGGGTATGCAGTACAGTCACCGCCCCTGCGCTGCCGCGCAGCTTGTTGTCGTTTTGGCTGAAGGTGTTGACTGTTTCCCACGCGCAGCGTGTGATCAAGTCATACATGACGCGCTGATGTTGCCAGGCCAGTGTGCGCAACTGGGCGGGCACGGTGAAGGTGAGCATGAAGTAGTTGGCGGGGATGGATTTGTGTAATTGCTGGTCTATCCAGCGCTGTGATTCGTGCGCCTGGCAATGCGGGCAATGCCGATGACCGCAGGAATGTGGCAGGTAGCTGGGTGTTTGACAATCATCACAGGCAAGTTGCATCCTCGGGCTCATCTGGCTACGGCAGGTTTGAAAGGCGGTTAAGGCAGCTTGCTGGCTGGGCAATAGGTGATGACCGTGTTGTGCAAGCAGTTTAGCTGCGTAGGTTGCTACGATGTGCGCCAGTCTGATCATTTGACTTTGCCCCAATGAATGTGGAATTTCTCCATTAATTGATTAAGGCGAGTGTGTGCGCTCTGATGGCGTTGTTCGGTGAGGTGGGTGTAGCGGATGGTGGTGAGGATGGACTGGTGTCCGAGTATCTGCTGAATTTCGAGTAAATCGATGCCAGCTTCTATCAGGTGGGTGGCATAGCTGTGGCGCAGGCTGTGTGGTGTAATTCTTTTTTTAAGCCACAGTCACGGGTCACTTGACCCAAGGTGGTCTGGATACCACCACGATCCAGCGGGGTGCGTGCCAAGTGCGATTTGGCAAGACCGCCGTGTCGATTAGGAAAGAGCAAGCTTGGGTTGCGATGGGTGAGCCAGAAACGGCGCAATACCTGCAAGGTGTTCTCTGATAACGGCACCAATCGATCACGGTTGCCTTTGGCGTTGCGTACTTGCACCCGCATCCGATCCGCATCGATATCCCCTACCTGCAAGCGTAAGCCTTCGCCTAATCGTAAGCCCAGGCTGTAGAGGGTGAAGAAGAATACGCGGTAGCTCAATACGCGGGTGGCCATGAAGATTTGTTGTGCCTGGGCGACGGTAATGATGTCGGGCAGGCTATATGACTTGGGTGGTTTAACCAGATCCGCACTTGGCCAGGGTTGGCTGAGTACATGGGCATAATAGAACTTCAGTCCATACAGATCATGTTTGAGCGTACTCCATGAATGGGTATCCAGGATGCGAACAAAATAGTCGGTTAATTGTGGCTTGGTGAGCGCGTCTATCTGGTCATTAAAATACACCGCTGCGCGCCGTACGCCGTGTGAATACAAGGCGATGGTTTTAGGCTGCATGCCTCTGAGCTTGAGGCAATTCAGCAGTCGCTGGTGATTGTGCTCGAAGTGCGCGGGGATGGGTGTGGGGGCTGTCAATGTCGTCTCCTCGTGGTACAGTAATCAAAATTCCATTGCTGGGGGAGACGAAATTATGCTGCGTAATTTGATGGTTCGGGAATATTTCTCCGCGATAGCGGCTTCGTTCAACGAATAAGGTTAGATTGTGATCGCGAAGCGAGCCACAATCTGAACCGTTTGTTGGACAAGCCCGGCATGGCTGGGGCGGGTGTTGCTTGAGCGCTTATGGAAATATCTTTTTGACTATGCTGGCATAACTGGACGCGTTACGCATCCCACCCGCCATTTCACGACCTTCACGTTGCCATTGCAGCAACTTATTCTATTCAACTCACCGTTTTTAGTCGGCTTTTCGGGCATGTTAACCCAATTTCAGCCTTCTTCAGGGCGAGCACGGCCATACCTGCCTAGTCTGGCAGGTGGGCGGTGTGGGCTGGTTTAGCGCATGGTCTCCCACCCTGTGTCATCTGCTCTGTGTTCCCGTTTTATAGATGGGGCTGATGTGGCTAGCGGTATCGCTTTGATACGTGTGCGCACTATCTTCATCACCCCACCGCAACATTGGCAACGTATCGCTGGTCTGGGTTGCGCTGGCGGCGGATTGTTCCGTCGCCATAGGTGGGTCAGCTGTAGCTGGGTGAGTAGTTTGCTATTGGGATGCAGGTAGCCAAAGTTGCGGGCGCGGCGGTAGCCTTTGGGCAGAATGTGTTGCAGTATCAGTCGCAGGAAGGCTACACCACTCAAGGTACGGGTTTCCATTTGTTTGGTTTGGCTGTTCCGGTAACGGAAGGTGACCTGACCATGCCGGTCGGAGAGGATGTCTTTCTCCTGTATCACCCCCCGATACAGATAGCGCCCAAGGTAGATCAGAGCGTGCTGTCCAGTGCCGACGGCTTTGCAATCCACCACCCAATCGGTCGGGTAATCGTTTGGCAGGGTGAGTCCTGCTTGTCTGATGCCTGCCAGTAATTTGGCACGAAATACTTTGGCCAGGGCTTTGTGGTTAAACAGGTAGTTGCCGTGTTTATGACGCATGCGTCGCTGTTTGGGGTTAAAGGCGACAGCGGGCATGACGAGATGCACATGGGGGTGATAGTCCAGTCGGCGGTTATGGGTATGCAGTACAGTCACCGCCCCTGCGCTGCCGCGCAGCTTGTTGTCGTTTTGGCTGAAGGTGTTGACTGTTTCCCACGCGCAGCGTGTGATCAAGTCATACATGACGCGCTGATGTTGCCAGGCCAGTGTGCGCAACTGGGCGGGCACGGTGAAGGTGAGCATGAAGTAGTTGGCGGGGATGGATTTGTGTAATTGCTGGTCTATCCAGCGCTGTGATTCGTGCGCCTGGCAATGCGGGCAATGCCGATGACCGCAGGAATGTGGCAGGTAGCTGGGTGTTTGACAATCATCACAGGCAAGTTGCATCCTCGGGCTCATCTGGCTACGGCAGGTTTGAAAGGCGGTTAAGGCAGCTTGCTGGCTGGGCAATAGGTGATGACCGTGTTGTGCAAGCAGTTTAGCTGCGTAGGTTGCTACGATGTGCGCCAGTCTGATCATTTGACTTTGCCCCAATGAATGTGGAATTTCTCCATTAATTGATTAAGGCGAGTGTGTGCGCTCTGATGGCGTTGTTCGGTGAGGTGGGTGTAGCGGATGGTGGTGAGGATGGACTGGTGTCCGAGTATCTGCTGAATTTCGAGTAAATCGATGCCAGCTTCTATCAGGTGGGTGGCATAGCTGTGGCGCAGGCTGTGTGGTGTAATTCTTTTTTTAAGCCACAGTCACGGGTCACTTGACCCAAGGTGGTCTGGATACCACCACGATCCAGCGGGGTGCGTGCCAAGTGCGATTTGGCAAGACCGCCGTGTCGATTAGGAAAGAGCAAGCTTGGGTTGCGATGGGTGAGCCAGAAACGGCGCAATACCTGCAAGGTGTTCTCTGATAACGGCACCAATCGATCACGGTTGCCTTTGGCGTTGCGTACTTGCACCCGCATCCGATCCGCATCGATATCCCCTACCTGCAAGCGTAAGCCTTCGCCTAATCGTAAGCCCAGGCTGTAGAGGGTGAAGAAGAATACGCGGTAGCTCAATACGCGGGTGGCCATGAAGATTTGTTGTGCCTGGGCGACGGTAATGATGTCGGGCAGGCTATATGACTTGGGTGGTTTAACCAGATCCGCACCTGGCCAGGGTTGGCTGAGTACATGGGCATAATAGAACTTCAGTCCATACAGATCATGTTTGAGCGTACTCCATGAATGGGTATCCAGGATGCGAACAAAATAGTCGGTTAATTGTGGCTTGGTGAGCGCGTCTATCTGGTCATTAAAATACACCGCTGCGCGCCGTACGCCGTGTGAATACAAGGCGATGGTTTTAGGCTGCATGCCTCTGAGCTTGAGGCAATTCAGCAGTCGCTGGTGATTGTGCTCGAAGTGCGCGGGGATGGGTGTGGGGGCTGTCAATGTCGTCTCCTCGTGGTACAGTAATCAAAATTCCATTGCTGGGGGAGACGAAATTATGCTGCGTAATTTGATGGTTCGGGAATATTTCTCCGCGATAGCGGCTTCGTTCAACTCTTCCTTCAAGCGGACCTGCCTACGGCAGGCCGCTTAAGTCAAACGTTAGGCATCATGAAAACGGTCATGGGTGTCAGGTCTTCCAATACAACATTCAAAGTCCAAAACAAACCAAGTTTCAGGCTCTATGTTTCACATCCGATTCAGGGTTACGCTCTGACAAATGTGAATTTTGACCCTCCCCCTCTATTTGTCGTCATCCAACAACTACATAAATCCTATAATTTTCAATGCATTACAATTTTCAGGCTAATATTATGTTGTTGTGTAGCGACATTATTTTGAGAAGTTTCCTGTTATTTTATTTATAACTCATTGTTTTATTGGTATAATTTTTTATGGTATGGAATTTGCTCATTGTTAAGTGCAAGCAATTTTGCTGCATTTTTGAACGAGGAATTATTACTATGAAAAATGTTACATATACCGCCATGCTCAATAAAGTAGCGCAAACTGTCGCGTTAGGTTTTGTGCTAGCAATCGGCTCAACCGCGATTGCGCGTGCCGATGCACCTGCGCCTGCTGCAGCACAGGATCAAGGATTTGGGCTATATGATACCAATCATGACGGTATGATAGACCGTGCTGAGGCTACTGCACAGGCTGTGTCGACCAAAACCTTCGAAGCTGCTGACACTAATCATGATGGCAAATTGAGTCAGAGCGAGTTTGACAAAGTGGCTACCACTAATAACAGCGCTAAGACCCCTTCCGCAAATTAACCAGCCATCTCGAAGATAGTTTAGTAGGAAAATAGAGCTGCTCAGGAATGTTGTGCTGTGAGGTTTGCAGCGAGATATTATTACCAGCGGCGTGCAACTGAGTAACTCTATTGTAATGACAGCGTCTAATCTTAAAACGGTAGTTGATCCGCCATCACAGTATGTTCCCTGCCAAGCAGTGTAGGTAGAAGCGTTATCTTAATAACAATGTAGCCCCCGAAAAATGGGAAAGCCAGGGGCAAGCATTACATTTCACATAATTTCAAAGGCAAGCATGTCAAATATAAGGCTATCATGATGAAATGTAATGAACCAGATAGATCGATTATCGAAACTAGCTGACTATTGCAGGCTGAATAATCAGCAACGAAGATTGGGTGGGGAAATTACTTGAAACAAATTCGGGACTTTAAATCAGCCCCGATATCATTGGTTTACAACTTCTTTATCATGAAAATGTAGCCTTCGTTCGCATTAAACTCGCTTAATAACTCACAGTGATTATTAGCGACAAACGTTCTAATATTTCTCACAGAGCCTTCTTTACTGGTAATAACTTTCAAGATTTGTCCTGATGACATCAAATCTAATGCATCTTTTGTTTGTATGGTTGGCAAAGGGCAGTCTTGCAACGTGGCATCAAGCAACACATCATAGTCAACAGTCATAGGTTCTCCTGGGTATGTAAATTTATCTGATTGATAAGATAAAATTCAATCATCTGATCTTATCAAGATCAGGGTTAATTATAACATTGCAAACTACAGAATCATTATCAGTTACCTCGTACTGGACTTCATGCAAACACATCTTCTTTGAATTTTTCCTGTATCACCTCAACTTCAGCACGATTATTCAGCAACGCTTCGATACACTGTCGATCGAGTTTGATGTCTGCCAGGGAAAGTAAATTCTGAAAAGCCTGTTCATTACTCCAGGCTGGCTTATAAGGCCTGCGACTTGTCAATGCGTCGAACACATCGGCTACAGCAATAATTCGAGCTTCTATGGGGATTGCGTCCCCTCTTAATCCATGCGGATAACCCTTACCATCCAGCGTTTCATGGTGGAATTCAGCAATATTCCTGAGCATATCAATATGCTCAAACCCATCCAGCGCAAACCCTTTGAGGATAGTATCAACTATTTCTCTACCCTTAAGCGTATGCGATTTCATGATTTCAAACTCTGCGTCAGTCAGAATGCCTGTTTTTAGCAAAATACTGTCTGGAATACCAATTTTGCCGATATCGTGCAGCGGAGAAAACAGGAATACGTGCTCGATGAACTCATCATTAAATCCATATGTTGGTGCCAGTTCCCGGGCAATTATCCGAGAAAAATGGGACATGCGATCAATATGCGCACCAGTTTCCTGATCGCGCAAATTCGCCATATCTCGTGCCGCCTGAACGGTAGAAACTAGCGTCCTGACAGCAGCGATTTCATTCATAACCAGCAGAGAAACCAAGTGTCCGATCACATCCAGAAAATGCAGCGCTTCTTCATTCAGAACATTTTTCTGGTAAGAGTCGAAAAAGACAAAGCCGAATAAAGATCCATTCATGTACATCGGCAAGGTATAGCTGGAGCCGTAGCCTTGAGCAGCAATTCGCCTGGTATGTTCACGCTCACCCTCGGCAAAGATAGACAAATCATTCACCACGCGAGGCTTCCCTGTTGTGACTATATCCATCAAAGACGGGGTTTCATGCAATAGCGCCTGATAATGATTAAGTGGTTTATCTTCACCACTACTGTGTAGATATGTCTTAAGCAGGTCAGTTTTTGGATCGTATAAGGCTACCGCAATACGACTAATTGAATCAAAGCGCACCTGCAACATGGCATGGATTTTTTGCAGCTTTTCCAGCAATGGGGAGTTAGTATTTAGCGCGGAAAGACTGTCTATATATTCAAACATGAACAAAACCATTTAGTCAGAACATGCTTGTATGCTATCACATTAAAGCATGCAGTAAGCCAGCTCAAACATGGATGCTGCACGCTAATTTCGCGCATAAAAAATCACCAAAATATTAACTTTTACGGTATCTATGCCGATGGAAGCCGCCATATCGCACAGTTTTGGCGCGCCACTTGCACCGCTTGCATATTGTTTATCAGCTCACAATCCTAAAAAATCAACCCTATCCAACACTTACATTGCCTATACCATTGGCATGAGTATTGCTTACCACCCACTGCAAAACCTAAACAACAATCAGCACCTATGTATCAGCAGTTAAGTTCGACAATGGCACAGTTTCTATATTCACCCTGAAAAAATCATACGCATTCGTATTAGCAACTCCAACCAGAAGGTATGTACATGAAAATCAATATGAAGAAATGGTTTATCTCACTAGGCTTGTTATGTCTCTTGAGTTTCTCTGGCATGAGCATGGCTGACGATGTCACCATACCAACTGACCCAGCAGCGGCCACATCAGCTAACACAGCCGAAACCCCACCAGCCACACCGGCAGCAGATGCAGCAACAGCACCAAACCCTGCTGCATTTATTAATGCTGGTGACAATGCATGGATGTTGACCTCAACCGCTTTGGTATTGATGATGACTATTCCTGGTCTGGCGTTGTTCTACGGTGGTATGGTGCGCAAGAAGAATGCGCTGGCTACGTTAATGCAGGTATTTGCTATCACTTGCCTGGTTACAGTGCTATGGATGATGTTTGGTTATAGCATGGCATTTACAGCGGGCAATAGTTTTATTGGTGGCATGAGTAGAATGTTCCTGATTGGCATGGGCCTGGACAATGCAAATCCCTTGGCTCCTACTATACCCGAGAGTACCTATATGACGTTCCAGATGACGTTTGCCATCATCACGCCGGCACTGATAGTGGGTGCATTTGCTGACCGCATGAAATTTTCTGCGCTTATCGTATTCATCACTGCATGGTTACTTGCTGTCTATGCCCCGATTGCCCATATGGTCTGGGGTCCAGGTGGCTGGCTGGGTGCTGATGGCGTGCTCGATTATGCGGGTGGTACGGTAGTTCACACTAATGCTGGTGTCGCAGGGCTGGTGGCTGCATTAGTCATAGGCAAACGGGTTGGTTATGGTACTGAGCCTATGCCACCGCATAATCTGGCGTTGGCTATGATAGGTGCATCCCTATTATGGGTGGGCTGGTTTGGTTTCAATGCGGGTTCGGCAGGTGCTGCCAGTGATCGCGCTGGCATGGCGATGGCAGTGACTCAGATTGCTACAGCAAGTGCCGCATTAAGCTGGATGTTTATTGAATGGATGGGCAGAGGCAAGCCAAGTCTGTTAGGAATTTGTTCAGGTGCCGTCTCGGGTCTGGTTGCCATTACCCCCGCTTCTGGTTTTGTCGGTCCTTCAGGTGCGCTGTTTATTGGACTGGCTGCTGGTATCACATGTTATTGGGGTGCTGTGTATCTAAAGCGCATGATGGGTTATGACGACTCGCTGGACGTATTTGGTGTACATGCCATCGGCGGCATTTTGGGTGCGTTATTGACTGGTATATTTGCTGTCAAAGCAATAGGCGGTACTGCTGGCGTACTCGAGGGCAATACGGATCAATTATTCATCCAGGCAACAGGCGTTGGCGTAACCATTGTTTATGATGCAGCGATTACCTATCTCATCTTGAAAATAGTTGATGCAGTCATCGGCTTGCGGGTAACAGAGAGCCAGGAAGAAGATGGTCTTGATGTCAGCTTGCATGGTGAACGACTAGAATAAGGACAAGCCGTTTATGGCATATCGCATTGCGCCATAAGCGGCATCGAACCTGACAATTAGGCACGAAATCAGGGCTTACTAGATAAGTTTGCTCTGTTTTATGACATTTCTATAATGTTTGACTTTGCATGAACACACAAAAAATAATTATAACTAATTGATTGTTTATATAAAATTCAAAAAATCGCTATATAATAAAATTATTATATAGTGGTATGGTTTTTGCTGTGATCATAGTAACCAATAAAACCTAAGAGGCTCGCCAATGGATGCAGACTTTGTACAATTGCAATTAATAACTCGTCTTAAACTCCAACTGAAACGGCAACTGAATATCAAAATGGATATTCGACAATTTATGGTCGACAGGGATTATGCAAAACAAATGCTACAACTTGCCGATGAATCTGACGATGAAGATCTGATACTTTATTCTTTACAGATAGCGGGTCAATTTGGCTGGTTAGGGAAAAAACCCAGTGTAGTTAAGAAGCCGTTTTTTGAACCAGCTAAAGTCAAACCAGAACCAGCACCGGAGGTTGAAACCAGTCGTTACCTATATGGAACACGAGGTTAACAGCGGACAATGACATCTGCTTATCTACGCCCTCGTCTTTTTCTGGATTAATTCGATTTTATAACCATCAGGATCTGCAACAAATGCGATCACAGTAGTGCCATGCTTCATCGGCCCAGCTTCGCGGGTGACGGTGCCGCCATGCCGTTTAATTTCCTCGCAGGCAGCGTAAGCATCATCCACCTCGATTGCAAGATGCCCAAAAGCGCTTCCCAACTCATAGCTGTCTACACCCCAGTTATAAGTCAGCTCTATCACCGTATGATCAATTTCATCACCATAGCCGACAAAAGCCAAAGTGAATTTCCCTTCCGGATAATCATTACGACGCAGCAGCTTCATACCAAGAATATTGGTATAAAAAGTTATAGCACGATCAAGGTTACCAGTGCGCAACATAGTATGGAGGAGACGCATAACACTTCCCTGTAGATTAGCAATCGGTTGAGTCTATCACAATCAACAAACTGCTAAACAGAGGAATTCAGTGCCAAATGCTGTCATGAGCGGTCTGGTTTGAACTCACATTACAACCATCACATTTGCGTGATTTCTCTATATGTTGTGTAGCCAGCATTTTCTTACGTTGTTCATTGCTTGCCTCACCATACGGTATATCCTGTCCAGTATATGACTGTGACTGAACAGGCTTATCCATGAGTGTTTCGTTAACATGGCTAGATATCAGCTCACCAGCTGATGTCGATATGCTATATAAACTCAACACAGTGACCAGAATACCGGCCAACACCAGAATGGGATATAACAAACGTGTAGGCGTATACATAGCTAGATAATCATCCATGCCATATTTAACCTGTTATTTCCAGATTATTAATAACACGCTCAACACCGACAACATTGGCCGCAATTTGGCCTGCGGTCATGATTTGTGCAGTAGCAAACTCATCATGATGAGTTACAAACCCAGTAAGTTTCACAACACCGTTTTCAGTCATAACTTGAACATTCAAGTCTCTGACCAAAGCGTTCTGCAATAATGCAGATTTCACTTTCAGGGTAACAGCATCGTCATTTATTGCGAATTGCATTTTATGTTGAGCCGCGAGCGCCCCTCTCAACTCCGAGGCACTTAGATAAGCATCATGGTTGACGTCAGCTGCTTCAAAGGCTTTAATCGGCATCCCTCTAACCATAGCTTCTTGCACACTGATTTTGTGATCGTGGTTGGTGTCATATTGCGCGATGCTATCAGCATTCGATCCGGCCGCCGCAAATACGTTAGATGCACCGGCAGTCACTAACACGCTACCGATCGCTATCATTTTCTGAAATTTAGTCATGATGATGCTCCTATGTTGAAAGTAGTTAATTCACTACGCTACCAACATATCAGCACAATCCATGCCACTAAATAATATTATTATAAAACAATATGTTATGTATTATTTTATATTAAAAAACGTATAATTTGTCGCCAATAATCCACGGCTCGTCAAGGAATACAGCTAACTCATTGAAAACAATAGAATAGGCCTTGTCGCCAATTAACGACAATCCTTATTAATCAATTATTTGAACACTGATGGGTCTAAATTATGCCGCTGCAGCAACTTATAAAATTCAGTACGATTACGCTGCGCTAATTTAGCTGCCTGAGTGACATTACCTCCGGCAATTTTTAATACACAAACCAGATAAGTACGTTCAAACTGTTTACGCGCATCTTCAAATGAGGTTAATTGATCTTCAGTCTTATGCAAGGCATCAAGTACGAGTGCTGTGGTAATTAACGGCGTCGTAGATAACACTACGCACTGCTCTACAACATTCATCAACTGACGTACATTACCCGGCCAAGCTGCATTAACCAGCAGCGCCATCGCTTCGGGTGCATAGCCATTAATCGTTTTATGATATTTATCTGCCAGGGTATGGGCAAAATGATTAGCCAATAAAGGTACGTCTTCACGCCGCTGAGCTAATGCAGGTATGGTCAGCGCTACGACATGCAATCGATAGTACAAATCTTCACGAAAATTACCGGCAGCAACTTCCGCATGCAAATCTCTATGTGTAGCCGAAATAATGCGCACATCAACAGGAATAGGCTGAGTAGCGCCAACTGGCCTGACTTGTCGTTCCTGCAACACCCGCAGAAGCTTAACCTGTAACAATGCTGGCATATCCCCAATTTCATCCAGCAACAGCGTTCCGCCTTCTGCTGCCTGAAATAAGCCCTTATGATCCCGAACTGCGCCGGTGAATGCACCCTTAACATGACCGAACAACTCAGACTCCAGCAACTGCTCAGGTATCGCTGCACAGTTAATCGCTACAAAGGGGCGACGACGGCGTGGACTGGCCTGATGAATAGCCTGAGCCAACAACTCTTTACCAGTACCGCTTTCTCCATGTATCAGTACGCTGGCATCACCCATGGCGACCAGATGTGCCTTGTTAAGCACATCTTCCATCGCGGCACTCTGAGTAATTATGGTTGAGCGCCATGCTGCATTGGCATGCTCGGAATCCGCTTCTATCTGAGGAGATAAGGCAATTGCCTGAGCCACCTGGGTTAACAGAATTTTACTGTCAAACGGCTTGGCCAGATAACCAAACACCCCCTGCTGTGTCGCGGCAACTGCATCAGGTATGCTGCCGTGCGCAGTCAGTATAATCACGGGTAAAGTAGGCATAGCACGGTGGATTTGCTCAAACAATGCCATACCATCCATGCCACTCATACGCATATCGGTAATAATTAATTGCGGGCGTGATACATCCAGCTTACTCAATGCGATTTCTGCACTTGTAGCCGTTTCTACAGTATAACCAGCAGCTTCCAGGCGCATCGACAGCAACGCCAACAAATCCGTATCATCATCAACGACGAGTACTTTCGGTGTTAACGTACTCATAGATGCTTATCTCTATGCATCATATTTTTTTCCATATTTTTAATTGCATCCACTTTGATTTGCAAATCATCGCTGTGTTTTTGTTCATCTTTGAGTTTCTGCGCCAGTTCCTCATTTCGTTTCTGCTCGTTACGAACTCGTTGCATCTGCTCATCCACTGCACGCTGCTGTTCGTTCAATTTAATCAACAAAAAACTTGCAAAATTCTGCATCGGGGTCGGCTCAGCATGCGTTTCTTTGAGCACATCATTTAACAATGCAATTGCTGCTGCGTCACTATGAAAACGACTATTGGGTAGCATCAACAACAACGCCAGTCGCACACGATATGGATTCGTGCCATATTGCGCAAGTTGCTGCATGGCTTTATCGTGCTCCACATCCAATTCAGCCGCAGACTGAGCACGCACTACAGCAAAGTAAGCCAACAAATTATCTGTCTGTCTGACTGGCAAACCTGGCGACCATGAATTTGATCCAACGGGCAGAGTATTACATGCCCCCAGCATGATGCTCGTCACTATTAAAACCACAATATTACGTATGTACATTACTAACCATTTCTTTAATTTAAAGGCAAAATGAGTCGAAAATGCGCACCCATTTCACTTGGCATAACGGCCAAACTTCCACCGTGTGCCTGAGCATATTCGCGGGCGATAGCTAAACCCAAACCTGTTCCTTTAGTATAACCTTGTGCAACTCGCCGGCCTTGATAAAATGGTTCAAATACCCGGGCAAGGTCAACCTCATCTATCCCCGCACCAGCGTCAATCACATCCAGCTGCAAATTATCAGCATCTTGTTGTGCATGGATCGTTATAGTGGATGACTGTGGTGAAAATTTTATCGCGTTGGAAAGCATATTATCCAGCACTGTTTTAATCTTGGCTTCATCACCCGCTATCTGCAAGTCAGGAATAGAGACAGCCAGCTGCAAGGCCTTATTCATCACAGCCAAAGCCTGATCTTGTAACACAGCATCTACTGCATTTTTCAGGCTGAACGGTGACTTTATCAAATTAGATTGTTGTTGCTGTATCGCACTATAGTTGAGCAAATCTTCGATACGACGCTGCAACTGCAAGCTATTGGTATGCAGAATACCAGCTACCTGGTGCTGTTTAGGATTTAATTCGCCAAGCACACCTTCGCTGAGCAAATCAGCCCCTTCGCGTATCGCGGTGAGGGGTGTTTTTAATTCATGTGACACATGCTGCAAAAACTCCAGCTTCTGCGTTTCAACAGCCAATAACTGTCTACGCATCCAGTCTAGTCTGTCGCCAAGATTTCTAAGATCTTCAGGCCCTTCTACCCGAACTTCATGTTGCAGCTGACCCTGCCCCATACGCCTGATAGCCAGTTCTATCTGTTGGATAGGACGCGTAATCACCACCGAAAACCCTAAAGCCAGAATGACCGCGAACGGGATAAGTGCCAGCAATTGCAACACAACTCGCCTGCGTGCTCGATTTGCCTTAACTTGCAGCGCATTTGCCTCACGTTCGATTAACGCATAGCCTTCTGTTGAAAAGGCATGTGCTGCATCTAACAATGGCGAAAAATCCTCCACCCTGTCTTTTAACCCAGCAGACAACGCACGATTACTCACTTGAGTAAAAATCGTGAGCTCATCCTGCTGCAACTTTAATAACGATGCTTTCTGTACAAAACTTAGATTCAATATCGACAAATCATGCGCAGCACTTACGAATTTATCATGAGCATGAAAATAAGCCTCCAACAAACTAGCATCATCCAGAATCACAGCCTGACGCACACTACGTTCCATTGTTGTGATTTCATCGGCCAATACGCGACTGCTGTGGGCAATCTGCGTAGCCTGATATACCGCCTGACGACTTTGCTCAGCCAGTTGATTAATGGTAATTGCACTATCAATCAAGGCAATAATCAAAGGCAGAACCACCAACGAAAACCCTATCAGTATCAGTTTTAAGAATGATTTAGGGTTATGCTGCAGCAAGCGCGTATAAGTTGCCTCCGCGCCATTTGCAGGTTCGTCGATGTCCTTCTTCATCACACTAACGTACTGTGACCTTGGCTACACCCGCTTGCAAACTGCCGATCACACTCACGTCAGCAAAGCCTTGTGCATGGAATACTTGCAATACAGCATCTACCGCTTCAGGTGCGCAACTGACTAGCAAACCGCCACTGGTTTGTGGATCACATAATAAATTTTTCTGCCAATCTTCCATGTCAGCTGGCAAAGTTACATCATGGCCGTAGCTTTTCCAGTTACGTGCTGCCGCACCTGGTGTATAACCTTGCTTAGCCAATACCAATGCCTCAGACCATACCGGCACAGCGGCAAAATCTATCTCCGCTGCTAAATGTGAACCACGGCAGATTTCCAATAAATGCCCTAACAACGCAAACCCGGTCACATCAGTCAAACCATGCACATCAGGCATATCAACCAAGGTGGAACCAGGCGTATTGAGCTTGGTGGTACTGGCAAGCATTTGCTCATAACCTAATTCGGACAACTCACCTTTTTTCAGTGCCGCACTCATAATGCCCACACCCAGAGCCTTACCTAATATCAACACATCCCCTGCACGTGCCTGACTGTTACGCTTCACTTTATCAGGGTGCACCAAGCCTAATGCGACCAGTCCATAGATGGGCTCAGGTGAGTCTATAGAGTGCCCGCCTGCGATAGGTATACCCACATCAGCACAAACCGACTCACCCCCTGCCAGAATAGCTTGAATGACTTCAACCGATAACTTATCTATAGGCATCCCTACCACCGCCAATGCCATAATGGGTGTACCCCCCATCGCATAAATATCAGATATGGCATTTGTGGCAGCAATTCGGCCAAATTCAAATGGATCATCAACGATAGGCATAAAGAAATCAGTCGTTGCGATAATGGCTTGTGTATCATTCAAGCGATATACTGCTGCATCATCGCTAGACTCAGTGCCCACAAGCAGATCTTTGCTGATTACACGGCTAGGCATTTTTGCCAAAATTTCACTCAACACTGACGGTGCGATTTTGCAACCACAGCCACCACCGTGAGAGTATTGCGTTAATTTAATATTATTCATGCGGAAACCAAAGTGAGAAAAATAGACCCCATTACCGTAGCACAATTGGCCGACTTTGACGAGATTATCGACGTGCGCTCACCCGCTGAATTTGCTGAAGATCATATCCCCGGTGCAGTCAGCTATCCTGTCTTGAACAACGAAGAGCGCGCTATCGTCGGCACATTATACAAACAGGTGTCCGATTTTGAGGCTAAAAAGGTAGGCGCTGCGCTCATCGCTCGCAATATTGCGCATCATCTCGAAGCCCACTTTGCCAGCAAACCCAAAAATTGGCGCCCGCTCATTTATTGCTGGCGCGGTGGTAGTCGTAGCGGTGCGATGGCTCACATACTCAATCAGGTGGGTTGGCGTGCAAGTAAATTCGATGGTGGCTACAAGACCTATAGACGCAGCGTCTTGGCAGACTTGGCCAGCATTCCTGCCACACTGCAATTTATCGTGGTTTGTGGCATGACCGGTTCTGGCAAAAGCCGTTTATTACAAGCTTTGCAACAACAAGGTGCGCAAGTGCTGGATCTTGAGCAGATTGCACAACATCGCGGCTCAATACTAGGCAACATCCCTGATGCACCGCAACCCAGTCAAAAAATGTTTGATAGCCAAATATGGTGGCAACTGCGCCAGTTCGATCCTAGCCGTCCCGTGTATATCGAAGCTGAAAGCAAAAAGGTCGGCAAACTCCGTGTGCCGGAAGCAGTCGTTGCGGCCATGTGGCAAAAGGGACAGTGTTTACGCCTTGATATCAGCGATGCGTTACGTGTTGAGTTGCTCAAAGCTGATTATGAACACTATTTGAATGATCCTGACAGCCTGAAACTTAAACTCACTTACCTTACCCAACGTTATGGTCACGCACAGATAGAACAATGGCAAAGCTTAATAGATGCTAGCTTGTGGAACGAATTAGTTCAAGACTTGCTAGTACGCCATTACGACCCACATTACAGCAAATCCATAGGCCTGCATTATCCCGACTATATGGTAGCGCGCTGTCTGACTGTGAATGACATTAGCGCAGATGGCTGGTCGCGCATGGCACAACAAATTTTAATTAACTGAGCTGTCATTTATCACCATTAGAATGTTTCGTCAGCTGCATGCAACCCTGCACCAGCATAATCACCGACCAGTTTGCCGCTAACGGAACATCACTATGGATATTTTTCGCACTATTGTCCGCTTAACACGACCACGTCAAATCCATCGTCTATTTCGACGATTGACATTGCTGGGGCCTGTCGTTGCAACAGGTGTAAACAAAGAAGTCCCCGCTGCACTGGCGAAAACGCTCAATGAAGCCGCACACACCGATGCCACATTATTACTGCGATCATTCCACAGCAGTGATAACGGACTCACTGAATCAGAAGTACGCGCGCTACGTGCTCAGATTGGTCTCAATGAAATCGGACAAGAAAAGCCGCCTTCAGCCTGGTTGCATTTATGGCACAGTTACCGCAATCCTTTTAACTTACTGCTGTCACTGCTCGCATTAGTATCGTATTTAACGGGGGACGCAAAGGCTACCATTGTCATTTCCAGCATGATTGCGCTGTCTACCCTGCTGCGTTTCTGGCAAGAATCAAAATCTAATCAGGCCGCCGATGAACTCAAGGCCATGGTAAGCAACACGGCTACTGTGCTAAGACGTGACTTGTTGGTGAATAGCACACCATCCCCTTATCCAAATGCAAATAATCGCACTGAAATCCCCATAAAAGATCTAGTACCCGGCGATATCGTACTGCTATCTGCGGGCGACATGATACCTGCAGACTGCCGTGTATTGATTGCCAAAGATTTATTTTTGAGCCAATCCGCGATGACTGGTGAGTCACTACCAGTAGAAAAATACGCACAATTATCGAACCCAACCATGAACAACCCACTGGACCTCGACAACATCTTGTTCATGGGCACCAACGTCATCAGTGGCTCTGCTACAGCACTAGTAGTTACAACAGGGAAGCGCACCTATTTCGGCACACTGGCAGAACGTGTTGTCACTACCGACCGGGCGCCTACCGCATTTCAATCCGGCGTAAATAAAGTAAGCTGGTTACTAATACGCTTTATGCTGGTCATGGTGCCACTGGTATTTCTGATTAATGGCTACACCAAACATGACTGGCTGGAAGCATTTCTGTTTGCTATTTCTGTTGCAGTCGGGCTGACACCAGAAATGTTACCCATGATAGTGACTTCAACTCTGGCCAAAGGTGCAGTAAAACTGTCGAAGCAAAAAGTTATCGTCAAGCGCCTGGATGCCATACAAAATTTCGGCGCGATGGATGTGCTCTGCACCGACAAAACGGGCACACTCACACAAGACAAAATAGTGCTGGCGCAACACATAGACGTCAATGGTGCCCCTTCGGATGACGTTCTCACTTTTGCGTATTTGAATAGTTACTATCAAACAGGATTAAAGAACCTGCTTGACGTCGCTGTTCTGGAACATGTAGATATCGCCCGCAACCTGCAAATCTCGCAGCAATATAGCAAAGTTGACGAAATTCCATTTGATTTTCATAGACGGCGCATGTCCGTCGTCGTATCCGAACACGATGACCACCACGAATTAATCTGCAAAGGTGCAATAGAAGAGGTGTTAAGCATCTGTACCAGTATCCAGCAAGATGGTCAGCGTATAGCTGTTGACTCTGTGTTATTGGCAAACATCGCAGAACTCACCACCAAAATGAACAGTGATGGACTGCGTGTGGTCGCGGTGGCAATGAAAGAAATTCCGCCTACTCAAGATACTTACAGCATTGCGGATGAAAATGATTTAACACTCATCGGCTTTATCGCTTTTCTGGATCCCCCCAAAGAAACAACTGCCCCTGCACTGGCTGCACTTAACACCCATGGCATTAGCGTAAAAGTGTTAACTGGGGATAACGAACTGGTTACCCGTAAAATTTGTTACGACGTAGGCTTACCCATCACTGGCATACTACTTGGCTCCCAGATAGAAGAGTTAAATGACGCCCAATTAGCACTGGTGGTTGAAACACATAACATTTACGCCAAGCTATCACCCATGCACAAGGAACGCATAGTCCGCGCACTCAAGGCTAATGGTCATGTCGTCGGCTTCATGGGAGATGGCATTAATGATGCGCCGGCACTGCATGCTGCCGACATCGGTATTTCAGTGGATACTGCCGTCGATATTGCCAAAGAAGCTGCTGATATTATTTTGTTGGAAAAAAGTTTGATGGTCTTGGAACACGGGGTCATTGAAGGACGTAAAACGTTTATCAACATGCTCAAATACATCAAAATGACGGCCAGTTCCAACTTCGGCAATGTCTTTTCTGTCCTTGTTGCCAGCGCCTTCCTGCCTTTCTTGCCCATGCTGCCCTTGCATTTGCTGGTGCAAAATCTGCTCTACGATTTTTCGCAAACATCCATACCATTCGACAACGTCGATGAAGAACTACTAAAACAGCCGCAACACTGGCACCCCACTGAAATCAGCCGCTTTATGATATTTTTCGGCCCCATCAGCTCAATATTCGACATAGCCACTTTTGCTCTCATGTGGTTTGTCTTCCACGCTGACAGCGCAGCAAATCAGACTCTATTTCAATCAGGCTGGTTTATCGAAGGACTGCTCTCACAAACCCTTATCGTGCATATGATACGCACCCGAAAAATCCCATTCATCCAAAGCCGCCCCAGTGCATTTCTGTTATTCATGACCACTACGGTTGTACTATTTGGCTTATTTATAGTCATGGGACCTGTCGCCCATTACTTCAAATTGCAAGCGCTACCATTGAGCTACTTTCCCTATCTCATTGCTATTTTGCTAAGTTATATTGGGCTAACGCAGCTAATGAAAGGTTACTATGCAAAGCGCTATGGATGGCAATAGCAACGGCTAGCGCACGTATCTTTGTAACAGCGTGTATCCGGCAGATGGAATTGTTAGATTAATTTACAAGAAAAAACTACGTTATATAGCAGGTTACGGACATAATTCTAATATGGATAATATCGATCAAATTCTGATAGTCGACGATGACCGCGAAATTCGCACTTTGTTAGCAGAATATCTGGAAGTCAATGGTTTGCGCGCCTTAACTGCCCAAAACGGGAATGAAATGCGGCACGTGCTGGAACAGGTACGCATTGATTTGATTGTGCTGGATTTAACCCTGCCAGGTGAGGATGGTCTCACTTTGTGTCGAAATTTACGTGTACACCCTCTATATTCAGGTATTCCAGTCATTATGCTCACCGCGCGTGGTGAGCCTTTGGACAGGATAATCGGGCTAGAAATGGGTGCGGACGATTATTTATCCAAACCCTTTGAACCCCGTGAATTGTTTGCGCGTATCCGTAGTGTATTAAGACGCACCCAGGCATTACCGCCCAATATGCTGACAGCTGAAGCCAATAAGATGCATTTTGCTGGTTTAACATTGGACTTGGTCGCACGCCACCTATTAAATCGTGATGGTGTGGTAATTACCTTATCGGGCGCGGAATACCGCATGCTAAAAATATTTCTTGATCACCCCCATAGCATATTAAATCGCGATCAACTCATGGAACTCACTCAGGGACGAGAATCAGATCCTTTCGACCGTTCCATCGACATACAAATCAGTCGATTACGACAAAAATTAGGTGATGATGCACGCACCCCAAGCATCATCAAGACCGTACGCAACGAAGGCTATGTGTTAACTGCTAATGTAACAGTCGAACCATGAAAAAATATTTTGATTCGATTGCTAATCGCGTATTTGTCATCCTGTTAATCGGGATGTTATTTGCAGCAGGCATTACCAGTTGGCTTGCCGACAAAGAACATCGTAAAAATTTACGCGAGTTTTATAATTTGCGCATGGCCGAACGTATTGAACAAATCGTTTTATCATTAGATGTATCCACCCCTGAAATGCGTGAAGTATTGTTGCAGGTCAATAAAAATTTTGGCTTGCAAGCCAGCCTGGTATCGAACATGGCGCAGGCGCAGACACAGACACAGAATTCCGAACTTGCCGCACTGTTGGCATCCCGACTGGGGGATAACCACAACATACTTATTACCAGTCAACATGATTGTGTTCTCCCTGCCATCCCATTAGCGCCAGCAAAAGAGCTTATCTGGCAGCCTCGTAGTAGTGATTGCAATATTGTCTATATCAGCCTGAGAGATGGGGTGTTGTTAAGACTGCAATTACACCTGCCACCTGAATTTGGAGGTATACATCAACACCCACCTGGCAGCCCATTTCTGCCACCTTACTTTGCTCTGTTTTTAATACTAATTGCCACGCTGGCCTATGTGGTTGCACAAATGTCGACACGCCCGATTAAGCACCTGGCAGCAGCAGCGAGTGATCTGGGCGGCAATATTGATCAACCTCCTTTGCCAGAGACAGGTCCGATAGAAATACGCCAGGCAGCGCGTGCATTTAACGCAATGCAATCCAGAATAAAACGACAAATCCAGCACCGCACACACATGCTGGCCGCCATTACCCATGACTTGCAAACCCCGCTGACTCGATTACGGCTGCGCATGGAAAAGGTAGATGAAGCTGATTTACGCCAGAAACTAATCAATGATTTGGCAGGTATGCAAGATATGGTGCGTGAGGGACTGGATTTGGCGCGCAGCATGGATTCGGCAGAAAAAATGCAACTGCTGGATATAGATTCCCTGCTTGATAGCATTTGCGCCGATGCAATTGAAGCGGGTCAGGATGTAACTTTGCAAGGTCATGCCTACACATCGGTTATGGCACAGCCTCATGCGCTGCGCCGCTGCCTGACCAATTTGATTGATAATGCGGTGAAATATGGGCAACATGCACGGCTACAGATTGTAGCTGAGAATAATGGTATTCAAAGTCACGTGGTCATTACTATACGTGACGCGGGAAAAGGCATACCAGAAGATCAACTCGCTATGGTATTTGAGCCATTTGTCAGACTAGAAACGTCCCGATCACGCGAGACAGGCGGGACAGGATTAGGCCTGACAATTGCACGAAATATTGCTGAAAACCACAATGCCACATTGACCTTAGCGAATCACCCAGAGGGTGGATTGGTCGTAACCCTGCGTTTCCCAGCGCCACATAATGTTAAGCAAAATGTTCATGCAGGTACTTAATAATTTCAGAAGACTCGTAAATCCACACCGTTTTACCTTGCTCATCCATAATGCGCAAACATGGTACTTGTACACGACCACCACCCTGCAATAAGGCTTCCTTATTCTGCGAGTCATGTTGCGCATCCAGCAATGGAATACTCAGCGACAAGCGTGCCAGTTCACGCCTGACCTTAATACAAAATGGACAAGTCTTAAACTGATAAATCGCCATATTTTTACATTGTTGATCGATACGCTGTTGCACCTCTGGCTGCCGAACTACACCCTTCGGTGTAGTCATCTTTTCCCAAAGCAACATAAAAGGAGTCAGCACCAGTCGTAACGTCTTGAAGAATATTCTAAAGAAAAATTTCATTTTGCATGCTCACATCTAATTAAAAGGAATGGCTACATTGTACTTGGCTTGTATCAGATCACATAAACACAGTTACATTTCTATTTAGCAAGCATGCATGGCTTTGACCAGCATAGCGCGAAAAGCAGCGAACGCTTTATTCATAACAGCCTGTTTGTAACCGAATACATTGATATCATCCGTTGCATGTATCCAGCCACGGTTATCAATTTCGAAGATAAGTAATTCCCCTGCTATCGTTTCAGCACAATCTATCACCACGTAATCCAGACCTAAGCGCTCTGCGAGAGTAGATAACGCAACCTGATGACGTCGCGCAAAATCAGTATCAAATTCGCGCATAAATCGTGCTTCTTCTTCCCGTTTTTCAATGCTGTCAGCCATATTGGCCGTTTGATAATGTACTATCCAATGCTCACCTATCGCCAAGTGGCAAACATAAGGAACACCATCGATAAGTGCAATTCTGACCTTGCGATAATAGCCATCTACGCTACGGTATTCTGAAAAAAACGAAACAAAAAATTCTGATTCTGGGGCATTTGCTAAATAATTCTGTAACTCCATCACGTTTTCAATTTTACTCAGACCCTTACCACCGTGAGATACCAACGGTCTGACGGTAATAGGATATGTCCCACCACCCAGCACTGCACTAATGGTTGCATTAGCAACTGTAATATTTTCCAACGATGCTCTATCTACGCGCAGAGTAGGCATAATCAGCAAATCAGGAATATCCCTGATTAACGCATAAAGTTTATCTCTGGCGCAGAACAAAACGCGCTGTGGTCGATTCAGTATTGGTCGCGGCCAATCATCCACTATCGCTTTCATCATCTCCAGCGATGACAAATCCTTATCCGACTCACCAAACGCGATAATAGCCACATCATGTTCAGGCAATAGGTCTGGCAGTGGCTCACCCGGAACGAGGTAAACCACATCAAGCTGAATATCGGAATTTTCGATCAAATAATCAAGTGGCGTATTATCAGTAATGGTGCCTGCAACCATGAATGCAAGCAGTCGAATCGATGGTTGTGATGACCCTTCCACCCGATAGATAGTATTTAACGCCAAGGCTCGTGCCTGCATACTTTGCGCAAAATCATTATTGCCAGTAATAGTAAACAACTGGAACAGCCCCATATAAAATCTGGCTGCATCACTAGGATGCTCATGCATTTTTGCTATCAAATCTGGCATTTCCCCAAGCTTCACACGCCCCAGCGAAGCAAATGAAGCAATGGTATCCAATGCCATATCTGTTAGTTCAAATGATTGCATGTCTTAAATTCTATTCAAGGTGATATGCATAGGGGATGGATTGTGCAAATTCGATAGACGTGCACAACATTATGCGGGAGTAGACTGAATCCATGCTGACAGAAAAGCAGTAAGACATTAAAAACCCGCATAATAGCGGGTTTTTAATGAATAAATCAAACTTGAGTACTAACGTTGTTGCCTGTAGGCGTAGCGCCTTGCATATTTTGCGATAGCGCTTGTAAAAAACTGCTCAACGATGCGCCACTACCAGACGCACCATCAGCAGACAATAAGTTACTAAAACTCTGCTGTAAATTATCTAAAGTTGAGTTTGAAGAACCAGAGCTGGAACCAGATAAGGATTGACTGGAAGAAGCCGAAAGCTGCTGCATCAAATTTTGCAAACCCGCCTCTATTTTACTCATACCGCCACCGTGATGATGATGTCCGGAAGTTGCTGTACTGGCAACTGCACTAGTCGCACTACTATCGGTACTGCTAGGCGATGAGCTTGAGGATGAAGACTGACTACCAGCCTGAGCCTGCATTGCAGCAAACAGACTTTGCATAAATGAACCCAGCGCCTGTTGTGGATCTTGTGTAGCAGATGTAGCTGTTGTACCTGATGCAGCTGTAGTACTGCTACCACTAGTACTGATGCCTAGTTGCGATAAGGCCTGTTCAATTGCAGAAGCAAATTTACCACTGCCTTTGACCTTATTACCTGAGCTTCCATCCCCATCACCGTCACTATCCTGCCCCTGACCATTTACCGCAGATAAATTCATGAATTGCGTATTAATTGCGGTATTGTTTCCATTGATTGATGAAATAGACATGTCATTCCCTCCAGTTGATAATCGAAATAATATGGCTCGATAAATATTGCCATACACTCTTTATAGAGGGGTTAACGACGACTTAATCAAATGATTAAGCGGATTTTTCCGAGAGTTTTGTAACTCAGTGTAACAAGAGCGCTATCGTATTGAAAACCTATCTATTCCCATATTTTTCCATCACGGCTGCACTTACACATTGGCTTCACCTGTTACCGTGGGAAATCTTTTAAACAACAGCGTCCAGAAGGATTATGTGTGGTGCATGCACATGAACCTGATTTGGTTTGGGCAATGACATAATCACGTGCAGCAACATTAGCTTCAGCATAGTGGACACCGAAACAGTAACAAACCAGTGCGTCGGGTTCTGGTTGTTTCACACCTACATGCGTACGTAGCTCAGCCTGCTGCCACGTCTCACCCTTATCACTAAAATAAATCACTGCGCAATCTTTATGGTCACAGAAGTAATAACTTACATGCTCATTAGCCTGCCATTGCCAGGGTTGCTTTAAGTGATAGCATAGCGTTTCCACACCCACCGCACTGCATGGTTGCTGGCAGTATGGACAGTCTAGTTTATGTGATCGTGATGTTGCGCAACATTCGCTCATTATCGTTCTCCTGATGCACTGAATTTTTTACACGATTGCGCTAGGTTATTTTCCTGCCAAGTGTCAAACGTATTCACTCTACAACTAAGCTTGAGGAATACTATCCGAAATGAGGGGTAGTCTGGACTGGAAAGCAAAAAAATCACGCCCAACGACAACGAATAAGGTTAGATTGTGATCGCGAAGCGAGCCACAATCTGAACCGTTTGTTGGACAAGCCCGGCATGGCTGGGGCGGGTGTTGCTTGAGCGCTTATGGAAATATCTTTTTGACTATGCTGGCATAACTGGACGCGTTACGCATCCCACCCGCCATTTCACGACCTTCACGTTGCCATTGCAGCAACTTATTCTATTCAACTCACCGTTTTTAGTCGGCTTTTCGGGCATGTTAACCCAATTTCAGCCTTCTTCAGGGCGAGCACGGCCATACCTGCCTAGTCTGGCAGGTGGGCGGTGTGGGCTGGTTTAGCGCATGGTCTCCCACCCTGTGTCATCTGCTCTGTGTTCCCGTTTTATAGATGGGGCTGATGTGGCTAGCGGTATCGCTTTGATACGTGTGCGCACTATCTTCATCACCCCACCGCAACATTGGCAACGTATCGCTGGTCTGGGTTGCGCTGGCGGCGGATTGTTCCGTCGCCATAGGTGGGTCAGCTGTAGCTGGGTGAGTAGTTTGCTATTGGGATGCAGGTAGCCAAAGTTGCGGGCGCGGCGGTAGCCTTTGGGCAGAATGTGTTGCAGTATCAGTCGCAGGAAGGCTACACCACTCAAGGTACGGGTTTCCATTTGTTTGGTTTGGCTGTTCCGGTAACGGAAGGTGACCTGACCATGCCGGTCGGAGAGGATGTCTTTCTCCTGTATCACCCCCCGATACAGATAGCGCCCAAGGTAGATCAGAGCGTGCTGTCCAGTGCCGACGGCTTTGCAATCCACCACCCAATCGGTCGGGTAATCGTTTGGCAGGGTGAGTCCTGCTTGTCTGATGCCTGCCAGTAATTTGGCACGAAATACTTTGGCCAGGGCTTTGTGGTTAAACAGGTAGTTGCCGTGTTTATGACGCATGCGTCGCTGTTTGGGGTTAAAGGCGACAGCGGGCATGACGAGATGCACATGGGGGTGATAGTCCAGTCGGCGGTTATGGGTATGCAGTACAGTCACCGCCCCTGCGCTGCCGCGCAGCTTGTTGTCGTTTTGGCTGAAGGTGTTGACTGTTTCCCACGCGCAGCGTGTGATCAAGTCATACATGACGCGCTGATGTTGCCAGGCCAGTGTGCGCAACTGGGCGGGCACGGTGAAGGTGAGCATGAAGTAGTTGGCGGGGATGGATTTGTGTAATTGCTGGTCTATCCAGCGCTGTGATTCGTGCGCCTGGCAATGCGGGCAATGCCGATGACCGCAGGAATGTGGCAGGTAGCTGGGTGTTTGACAATCATCACAGGCAAGTTGCATCCTCGGGCTCATCTGGCTACGGCAGGTTTGAAAGGCGGTTAAGGCAGCTTGCTGGCTGGGCAATAGGTGATGACCGTGTTGTGCAAGCAGTTTAGCTGCGTAGGTTGCTACGATGTGCGCCAGTCTGATCATTTGACTTTGCCCCAATGAATGTGGAATTTCTCCATTAATTGATTAAGGCGAGTGTGTGCGCTCTGATGGCGTTGTTCGGTGAGGTGGGTGTAGCGGATGGTGGTGAGGATGGACTGGTGTCCGAGTATCTGCTGAATTTCGAGTAAATCGATGCCAGCTTCTATCAGGTGGGTGGCATAGCTGTGGCGCAGGCTGTGTGGTGTAATTCTTTTTTTAAGCCACAGTCACGGGTCACTTGACCCAAGGTGGTCTGGATACCACCACGATCCAGCGGGGTGCGTGCCAAGTGCGATTTGGCAAGACCGCCGTGTCGATTAGGAAAGAGCAAGCTTGGGTTGCGATGGGTGAGCCAGAAACGGCGCAATACCTGCAAGGTGTTCTCTGATAACGGCACCAATCGATCACGGTTGCCTTTGGCGTTGCGTACTTGCACCCGCATCCGATCCGCATCGATATCCCCTACCTGCAAGCGTAAGCCTTCGCCTAATCGTAAGCCCAGGCTGTAGAGGGTGAAGAAGAATACGCGGTAGCTCAATACGCGGGTGGCCATGAAGATTTGTTGTGCCTGGGCGACGGTAATGATGTCGGGCAGGCTATATGACTTGGGTGGTTTAACCAGATCCGCACCTGGCCAGGGTTGGCTGAGTACATGGGCATAATAGAACTTCAGTCCATACAGATCATGTTTGAGCGTACTCCATGAATGGGTATCCAGGATGCGAACAAAATAGTCGGTTAATTGTGGCTTGGTGAGCGCGTCTATCTGGTCATTAAAATACACCGCTGCGCGCCGTACGCCGTGTGAATACAAGGCGATGGTTTTAGGCTGCATGCCTCTGAGCTTGAGGCAATTCAGCAGTCGCTGGTGATTGTGCTCGAAGTGCGCGGGGATGGGTGTGGGGGCTGTCAATGTCGTCTCCTCGTGGTACAGTAATCAAAATTCCATTGCTGGGGGAGACGAAATTATGCTGCGTAATTTGATGGTTCGGGAATATTTCTCCGCGATAGCGGCTTCGTTCAACTGCATCTTCAAGAGGCATTATATCTTCCGAGCCACATACCATTTCAGCACATGATGTGCACAGAAATCCGATACCCGGGCAAAGGTCACTACAGCAACTGACATGCTCATTTGCCAGTTGACGATATTCAACACAAGTACCAACTGGACTGACTGAGGTAATGGTTCCAGAAGTATCCATTGCTATCGCCAGTGGTGTTTGACAACTATGACAACGTGAGCGGATGATAACTGGTAATCGAGCAAGAAATGGAATAGCCAACGCATCAATTGCGCACATCGCTGACAAGCAATGCCCACCGAATTCAACCTCTATCTCTGTTTTGACAGCGCTAAATGGATAGCAACCCAGACCAGCATCAGTAACTACTACGGCGTCCAGAGCAGTCAATTGATCTACTTGAGACTGTGGAATTATATCGAATTGAGGTGCAATACCACCCCGCAACCAAGCTAACAGCACAACCGCATAAGCATCGCGAATCGCCCTATCTGCAGTTTCAATTCTGGCTTGTAACGGAAATTCTATGCGCAAACGATGCAAATTTTTAAGCGCGTGGCTAGTTGCGATCATTTTTTATTCCTGCCAGACTTACTCAGCCTCATCTATCCAGGCTAGCTGTATCGCTTCCAATATTTTTTCGTTTGAACGCTCAGGATCATCATCAAATTCAGGGAGCGCAGTGACCCAATTATGCAGATCTGTGAAACGAATATATTGCGGATCGACATCAGGGTGAGTTTCGTAAAGCTCAATAGCAATATCTAGAGTGTCAGTCCATTTCATGTTAGTGCCCCTCTTTAACCATGTTGATGGTGTATTTAGGAATCTCGATAACCAGATTCTGATCGGTGACCATGGCTTGACACGACAGGCGTGAGTTGGGTTCTAAGCCCCATGCCTTATCAAGCATGTCGTCTTCCAATTCATCAGACGGCGCCAATGAATTAAAACCTTCACGCACTATGACGTGACAAGTCGTGCAAGCACAGGATTTCTCACACGCGTGCTCAATTTCGATGTCGTTGGTTAGTAACACATCGCAAATACTAGTTCCTGCGGCAGCTTCTATCACAGCGCCATCAGGACACAATTCAGGATGCGGAAGTACGATAAGTTGAGGCATAGTGTTCTCGTTATAGGTTGTCGATACGCTGACCGGCTAAGGCTTGCTTGACGCTATTATCCATACGTCGTGCGGCAAAGTCACCGGTTGCTTGATTAAGTGATTCGGTCGCATCTATGATGGCATGGTGTTCATCACCTGCAATGAGTGAACTCAGTTGCTGCATCATGGAGCTGATATGGCTGAGTTCATCATCATCCAACAGAACGGCACCATTTTCATCCAAAGCCGTTTGTGTCGCTTCCAGCAAGCGTTGCGCTTCTACGCGAGCCTCCTGCAAGGCACGCAATTGCATGTCCAGACTGGCATTTTCATAAGATGATTTAAGCATGCGTGTGATATCTTCATCAGCCAGACCATAAGCAGGCTTGACGGTAATAGTCGCTTGCACACCACTTTTAAGTTCTTCTGCTGACACTGAGAGCAAACCATCAGCATCAACCTGGAAAGTTACGCGTATGCGCGCAGCACCTGCAACCATAGGCGGGATACCACGCAGTTCAAATTTAGCAAGCGAACGACAATCACTGACCAGTTCACGCTCACCTTGCACCACGTGGATGCTCATGGCAGTTTGGCCATCTTTGTAAGTCGTAAATTCTTGTGCACGCCCTGCGGGGATAGTGGTATTACGCGGAATAATTTTTTCTGCCAATCCACCCATGGTTTCTATACCTAGCGACAATGGGATCACATCCAGCAACAACCAGTCATCAGCTGCACGGTTACCCGCCAGCACATTCGCCTGAATGGCAGCACCTAATGCAACGACCTTATCAGGATCCAGATTGGTCAAAGGCGTTTGATGGAAAAATTCAGCTACAGCAGATTGTATACGTGGCATACGTGTAGAACCGCCCACCATCACTACACCTTTGACTTCTTCCACAGTCAATCCTGCATCACGTAACGCTTTACGCGTAGGCAACAAGGTTTTATTAACCAAGCTGGCAGTAATATCATTGAATATACTGGTAGTCAGCTCGACGTTGAGCATTTCACCCGAGGCCAACATCGCAGTGATATTGACTTGTGGATGCTCAGTTAAGGTCTCTTTGGCTTCGCGTGCCTTGGTTAAAAGCAAACGCGTATCGTTAACAGTCAGCTGGGGAAATTTAGCCTGCTCCAGCATCCAGCAGTAAATACGGTGGTCAAAATCATCACCGCCGAGCGCCGAGTCGCCATTTGTCGCCAGCACTTCAAACACACCTTGTGATAACTTCAATATAGAAATATCGAACGTACCACCACCTAAGTCATATACGGCGTACACACCCTCACTGGCATTATCCAGACCATATGCGATTGCTGCCGCGGTCGGTTCATTAAGCAGGCGCAACACATTCAAGCCAGCTAATTTTGCCGCATCTTTAGTTGCCTGGCGTTGCGCATCATCAAAATAAGCAGGCACAGTAATAACTGCACCGATAAGTTCATCACCTAATGAACGCTCGGCACGATCACGCAACACATGCAGAATATCTGCTGAAATTTCAACTGGGCTTTTGACACCCACACAGGTTTTTAGCTGCACCATACCTGGTGCATCCACAAAATGGTATGGAAGTGTGGCTACATCGGCAATGTCTGCCAAGCCTCGTCCCATGAAACGTTTTACCGAAACTATCGTATTGTGCGGATCCGTACTTTGTAAGTTTTGAGCGGCATAACCCACCAATGCAGGCGTCTCTGGCTGATAATGGACAACAGAAGGCAACAACGCCCTGCCATTTTCGTCATTCAATACTACAGCCACGCCATTGCGCACACTTGCTACCAAGGAGTTAGTCGTGCCCAAATCTATCCCCACAGCCAGTCTATGCTGGTGTGGAGCGGTACTCATACCAGGTTCTGAAATTTGCAATAATGCCATAGCTTAAACGTCCAGTGCTGCATAAGCGTCGTCTATTTCGCTCATGATTTTTTCTACGAATTTGAGTTGGCGCACTGAGTCAGTTGCGGCACGCCAGTCTTGATCCTGATCCAGTTGTTTCATTAACTGCTCGCGCCATTGCTTGCTATGCGCAGCAACATCAGTCTCAACTAGCTGTAAACCATCCACATCACGCGCTTGTTGCGCATCTTGTATGGCTTCTCGCCATTCAATTTGCTGCATCAAAAATGCCATAGGTAACTGTGTATTTGTTTGCGCTAATGCATCTATACCCTGCAATTGCAAAATATAAACAGCACGGTTTAATGGCGATTTTAACGTTTGATAAGCTTCATTGACCCGAGTTGACCATTGCATGGAAACGCGCTTTTCAGCTTCAGACAAATGAGCAAACTTATCAGGGTGGACTTGACTTTGTAGACTGCGGAAAGTGGACTCCAGCTCCGCCACATCTACTTCATAGCGAGGCGTGAGTCCAAATAGTTCGAAATGGTTATGATTAAAATCCAGACCTATCATGCGGACACTTTAGACATTAAAGCTTTCACCACAACCACATGCGTCTTTTACATTAGGGTTGTTGAATTTGAAACCTTCATTCAGCCCCTCACGGGTGAAATCCAGCTCCATGCCATCTATGTAAGGCAGACTTTTCGGATCAACGATCACTGTAACGCCGAATTGCTCAAACGTTAAATCATCTTCATCCAACACGTCAGCGAATTCCAGCTTATATGCCATACCTGAACAACCACTGGTACGCACGCCTAAACGCAGACCTACGCCTTTACCGCGCTTAGCCAGAAAATTTGCAATGTGTTTAGCCGCACTTTCAGTCACTGTTATACTCATCATAAGCTCCTTAATGCGCGACTACTTCACCATGTCTGGTTTTGTAATCTTCTACAGCCGCTTTGATTGCATCTTCTGCCAGAATAGAGCAGTGAATTTTAACTGGTGGTAAAGCTAACTCTTCGGCAATCGCAGTGTTTTTGATTTCCATTGCTTGATCCAGGGTCTTACCTTTGACCCATTCGGTCACTAAAGAACTGGAAGCGATAGCTGAACCGCAGCCATATGTTTTAAATTTAGCATCTTCAATAATGCCATCTTTATTAACTTTAATTTGCAGTTTCATCACGTCACCGCAAGCAGGCGCACCAACCATACCAGTACCTACTTCATCATCATCCTTCGCAAATGAACCAACGTTGCGTGGATTTTCGTAATGATCTAAAACTTTATCGCTGTATGCCATGATATTTCTCCTAAAATTAGTGCGCTGCCCACTTAACGGTATTCAAATCTATGCCGTCCTGGAACATTTCCCACAACGGTGACAATTCGCGCAACTTGCCGATTTTTTGGTGCAACAATTCAATTGCGTAATCCACTTCTTGTTCAGTGGTAAAACGCCCAATAGAAAAGCGTATCGAACTATGTGCCAATTCGTCAGAACGTCCCAATGCACGCAGCACATAAGACGGCTCCAGACTCGCTGAAGTACATGCGGAACCTGACGAAACCGCCAAATCTTTAATCGCCATTAACAACGATTCGCCTTCAACAAAGTTAAAACTGATATTCAAATTGTGTGGCACACGCTTTTCCATATCACCGTTGATATGTACTTCTTCAATGTCTGACAAACCTTTTAACAAACGATCACGCAACGCACGAATACGGACGTTCTCAACTGCCATTTCTTCACGCGCAATGCGGAAAGCTTCACCCATACCTACGATCTGGTGAGTTGCCAGCGTGCCCGAACGCATGCCACGCTCATGCCCACCACCGTGCATTTGTGCTTCGATACGGACACGCGGTTTGCGACGTACATACAATGCACCTACACCCTTAGGACCATAAGTTTTGTGGGCTGAAAAAGACATCAAATCAACCTTGAGCTTGCTCAAATCAATATCGACTTTACCTGTAGCTTGCGCTGCATCCACATGAAAAATAATACCTTTTTCACGACACATATCACCAATAGCGGCGATATCCTGAATGACGCCAATTTCGTTATTCACAAACAAAATAGAAATAACGATGGTATCTGGACGTATCGCTGCTTTCAGCTTTTCGATATCTAATAAACCATCCGTTTCTGGCTTGAGATAAGTAACTTCATAGCCTTCACGCTCTAACTCGCGCATGGTGTCCAGTGTTGCCTTATGTTCGGTTTGCAGGGTAATCAGATGTTTACCTTTGCCTTTATAAAAATGCGCTGAACCTTTTAAAGCCAGATTAATGGATTCCGTCGCGCCAGATGTCCACACAATTTCTTTAGCATCCGCATTTACCAATGCCGCCACTTGCTCACGCGCTGTTTCAACCGCTTTATCTGCTTCCCAACCGTAGAAATGTGAACGGCTAGCCGGGTTACCGTACTGTTCAGTCAAATACGGTATCATTTTAGCTGCCACACGTTGATCCACCGGTGTGGTTGCTGAATAATCCAAATAAATCGGTTGTTTTAACATACTATTACTCCAAATATTTAACGACTAGCTGTCGCTATTGCTGTTTCTTTTTTCACTCGACAATCGCCTACCACAGCAGTAACAGCAAGCTTTGCCTGTTGCTGCTTTACCAGACTCGCCAATGTCACCGTAGACAAATAATCCTGTATACAAGAATTCAAATTAGTCCAAAGCTCATGCGTCATGCAACGCCTGTCATCTTTACAATTCTGCTGACCGCCACACTGTGTTGCGTCCAATGGTTCATCTACCGCTTGCACTATCTGCGCTACGGATATCGCAGACAATTCCGGTGCGACGCGATAACCACCACCGGGCCCACGCACACTCTCCACCAGTTCACGACGGCGTAATTTACCGAACAACTGTTCTAAATATGACAACGAAATTTTCTGCCGTTCACTAATTGCCGCCAACGTCACTGGCCCGTGCTCATCATTCAGCGCCAGATCTATCATCGCGGTAACTGCAAATCGTCCTTTAGTCGTTAAGCGCATTGCTAAACTCCCTCTACCTTACGTGGGTTGGACAATACAATACCCGATTAATTCAGTCAACTATTTTATTCAAGTACTCTGCATCAAATTCAGGGGTTTGTGATGCAGGACAAGTCGTCTCTACACCCAGTGTTTTTAACTGCGACATGATCCAAACTATACGATCATCCATATCCACAGAATGATCTATCAAGCCATGCATGGCTTTAACCATAGGGTCATTCATGTCGGCACTAATCGCATAAGCAGTAAAGCCCAGCTTCTTAACCGTCGTGCCTGCATCAGTCGCGGGAGCATCAGTCAAAATTCGTGCGGGAATCCCCACCGCCGTTGCGCCTGCTGGAACATCCTTAACCACCACTGCGTTAGAGCCTATTTTTGCACCCTCACCCACAGTTAACGGACCAAGTATTTTTGCACCGGCCCCTACCACCACACCATTACCTAGTGTCGGATGGCGCTTACCTTTATTCCACGAAGTCCCACCCAGTGTTACTTGATGATAAAGCGTGCAATCGTCGCCAATTACTGCAGTTTCACCAATGACCACACCCATGCCATGATCAATAAACACCCGTCTGCCGATTTGCGCTCCAGGATGTATTTCTATGCCAGTCGCCCAACGGCCGAAATACGCGGTAAAGCGTGCCAGCCATTTCCAGCCCCAACCCCAGAATTTCGCAGCCAGTCTATGCAACAAGATCGCATGTATACCTGGGTAAGTAGTTAACACCTCCCATACCGAACGTGCCGCCGGGTCACGATCAAACACTACCGATATATCTTCGCGCAATTGATTAAACACATTAACCTCTAGTATGATGGCTGCCGCTTACAGATTTTTGTGTGAATACTTCACACACCTCACTGCATCATTAGTCTGAATTATGCAATACCCGACTAAATTAGTCAAGTTTAGCAGCTTGATTAATCTGCGCAGGATTACGAATCAACTTCACCATCCCCATTAATATATTCAACTCTTCTTTTTCCAGCTGAGCACGCGAGTATAAACGCCTAAATCTTGTCATCAGACGACGAGGCGCTGCCAGATTAAGAAAACCTATAGCTATCAGCGACTGCTCAAGTTCCTGATAAAACAGCTCCAAATCCTCATGCCGTGCCAACTCCACAGGCGCCGCAGCTGGCATATCAATGATTGCGCAACGCAACTCATAACACAAAATCTGCACGGCTGATGCCAGATTCAAAGAGCTGTACTCAGGGTTTGCGGGAATATGCACCAGCAGCTGGCATTGCTCCAATTCGGCATTAGTCAGTCCCGACATTTCAGTACCAAACACCAAAGCCACTGGATTTGTTTGCGCTTGCGCCATAAGCAGCGGCGCTAATTCACGTGCGCTTACCATTTTATGCGACAGGTCGCGTCTCCGCGCCGTACATCCCACCACCAGTGTCGCTCCTTGCAACGCAGTAGCCAGATCCTCAGTCACTTGCGCAGCATCCAGCACATCGGTAGATCCCGCAGACATCGCCACGGCAACTGGATCAGGAAACTGCTTAGGCTGCACCAAACGCATATCAATCAAGCCCATCGTTTTCATAGCACGCGCAGCAGAACCTATATTGCCAGGGTGGCTAGTATGACTTAATACGATACGGATATTATTTAACGATACGGACATAAGATTTCACTGTTTTTCCTAGGGAAAAAATGGTTATTTGGGTTAAAATACAAATATTTTCTGCTCATTGACATATAGCCATGCAACCTATGCTTTCCACAGCGGTTAAAGCCGCACGACGCGCAGCCAATATTATTACCCGCGCGTCACAAGACACTAATTTACTGCAAATACAACACAAAGATCACAATGACTTCGTCACTGAGGTAGATCGTGCAGCCGAAGCAACCATTATAGAAACGCTACTCGACGCCTACCCAAATCATGCTATTTTAGCAGAAGAGAGTGGTCAACAAGGCGATTCTGAATATCAATGGATCATTGATCCGCTAGATGGCACCACTAATTTCTTGCATGGATTCCCTCAGTACTGCATTTCCATTGCGCTCGTGCACAACGGACAACTTGAGCAAGGCGTTATTTACGACCCTACCCGTAATGACTTATTCACCGCATCGCGCGGGCAAGGCGCTTTTCTGAACGACCGACGTATCCGCGTGTCCAAAGCTCTGAAATTAGCCGATGCACTCATCGGTACTGGCTTCCCTTATCGTGACTTCACTCATCTCGACACCTATATGGGCATGTTGCGAGATGTCCTGCAAAAATCCGCAGGCGTACGCCGCCCAGGTTCAGCGGCACTCGATTTAGCCTATGTCGCGGCAGGCCGTTTTGATGGTTTCTGGGAAATCGGCTTAAACAAATGGGACATCGCTGCCGGTTGTTTACTCGTAAAAGAAGCCGGTGGATTAGTAGGTGATTTCCAGGGTGACGACAGTTATATAGACAGCGGCAACATCGTCGCAGGCACACCAAAAGTTTTTGCGCAACTGTTGCAAACACTGGCACCGCATGTTACTGATGCGCTAAAAGCATAGCACCACGCTCGCCAATTCACTCACTCTCAGTTACAATTTATTTTTGCAACATTAACCAAACTTTATGGCACTCATCGTACAGAAATACGGCGGCACCTCAGTCGGCAGCGTAGAACGCATCAAACAAGTTGCAGAACGCGTAGCCAAATTCAAAATGCTAGGACATCAAGTGGTTGTAGTGCTTTCCGCGATGAGCGGAGAAACTAACCGCTTGATCGCATTAGCCAAAGCAGTGCAATCAGAACCAGATCCACGTGAACTTGACGTGCTCGTCGCCACAGGCGAGCAGGTTACGATTGCGCTTTTAGCCATGGCATTAAAAGACTTAGGTCTTAAAGCCAAAAGCTATACAGGCACGCAAGTGCGCATACTTACCGATGACGCACACACCAAGGCACGCATACTCGACATAGACGAGGCAAATATTCGTGCTGATTTGGACGCAGGTAAGGTAGTCGTGGTTGCAGGTTTCCAGGGCGCTGATGAAAAAGGCAATATCACCACTTTGGGTCGCGGCGGTTCAGATACCACAGGTGTTGCGCTAGCTGCTGCACTTAAAGCCGATGAATGCCAAATATATACTGACGTAGACGGTGTATACACTACCGACCCACGCGTCGTACCTGAAGCTCGCCGCCTTACCAGCATCACTTTTGAAGAAATGCTGGAAATGGCAAGTCTGGGCTCCAAAGTATTGCAAATCCGTTCTGTTGAATTTGCGGGCAAATATAAAGTTAAATTACGTGTACTCTCCAGCTTTCAAGAAGAAGGCGAAGGTACACTCATCACCTTTGAGGAAGAAAACAACATGGAACAAGCGATTATCTCTGGCATCGCCTTTAACCGTGACGAAGCCAAGATTACCGTGCTCGGCGTACCGGACACCCCAGGCATCGCCTACCAAATCCTAGGCCCTGTTGCTGATGCCAACATCGACGTAGATATGATTATCCAGAACGTCGGCGCCAACAAGACAACCGACTTCACCTTTACCGTTCATCGCAACGACTACAACCGCACCTTGCAATTGCTAAACAGCTTGCAACCCACTATTGGTGCACTGGAAATCGTTGGTGACGACAAAATCACCAAAGTTTCCATAGTCGGCGTAGGCATGCGTTCACACGTAGGTATTGCTAGCACCATGTTCAAAACATTGGCAGAAGAAGGTATCAACATCCAAATGATTTCCACCTCAGAAATCAAAATTTCGGTCGTTATCGACGAGAAATATCTGGAGCTTGCCGTACGCGTATTGCACAAAGCATTTAATCTGGAAAACGCAGGATAAAGTTGACTAACGCAGCGCCATCAGCTATGATGCGCGCTGTTTGGAATTGCGGAACTGTAGCAATTAGGAGAGATGGCCGAGTGGTCGAAGGTACTCCCCTGCTAAGGGAGCGTAGGGTTTATAGCCTTACCGAGGGTTCGAATCCCTCTCTCTCCGCCAAACACACTTAACTGTTTGAATTGATGGAAAGTATATATTAAATCAATGAGTTGTGGCTAATCGTTGTGGCTAATACTGTAGCTAAATGCGTAACCAAGGACTCAAAGACAATGTACTTGATATATCGTACTCCAGTATTCTGGTTCTCCCGGAAACTCGAACAACTAATCGGTCAATCTATACAGCTCGCTTCCGGATATCGGACAGTAGGCAAAAATGGCTATCTTCGTTTTTCTCTCAATACAAGTAACAAACGCGAAGCAGAACGCTTAGCACGTCGTTTTGCAGTTGAAGTTGATGATGCATTAACTCAGCTTGAACACACACAGAAAGCGTCAGATCAACCAATTACTGCAGAAGATATACAACTTGCTGCGGACGCCATGCAGCGATCACTGCTCGCAGCAGACGAATCAGTGCACGCAAAAGCATTAGAGGATACCTTAGCTGGCAATGATATAGATCGCGCTCCAGACAGAGAAGCAAACCTCGCAGACGATTTACCTCCGCCGGGAGTGAAAGGTGATGCCGAGTTATTACTGCAACTGCGCGCACTTATTCCTCTTTATATGCTAAAAAGCACTGGCAAGGTGGCAGAAGGTGCAGTAACTGCAAGCTATTTTCCCTTCGTGACAGCTTTTCGACAAGTTGCTGACAGTCTCGCAAAACGAGCTCAAGGAAAATCAATACCAACACCTCCCCCTCCCACCATAACTAATGTAAACACCAAAACTTGCACTTGGGATGACCTGCTAGAATATTATTTAAATCATCAAAAGATTTATCAATCAGCACAATACACTTATACAAAAGAGCGATTCACGACATAGCGTCATCTGCTAACTGCCCTCCCGCCGCACTCACGCGACAACAAACGGTCGCATGGCGCGACCAGTTGCTTGAGAAGCTTGCGCTAAAAACCGCGCTAACTCGTCTAAATGCGGCACACACCGTTTACTTATACGGCCTTCGCAATGAGAGACTTGGTGAGCATAGAGATGCTTTTGATGGAATCACCGTAGCAGGTGCAAAAACGGCGAAAAGCAGCCGTAAAGAATATAGCCTTGATGCATTACAGGAAATCTTCCGCGACCCGCCATCACTTGATGAAATCCCAGCTTCAGCTGGCAAACATGCCGCACTCTGGATACCTTTACTTGCACTTTTTACCGGCGCTCGACGCGAAGAGCTTGCGGGTCTGCTAATAGAGGAAGTGGGTGATGTTGACGGAACCCTTTTCTTAGACTTCAAGGACAATAAACGTAAGCGTCCAGCCCAGCCACTCCAATCCCTTCACTACTTATGGTAGTTCATTTTTAAACGGCAGCAATTCATCAATCTGGCTATTAGGCCAGACCGGTAATTTTTCCAACGTATCTTTGAGCCATGCATAGGGTTCCAAGCCATTGAGCTTGGCGGTAGCCAACAAACTCTGAATCGCTGCAGCGCGTTTGCCTGCACGTTCTGAGCCTGCGAACAGCCAATTCTTTTTGCCGATGGCAATGGGTCGTATCGCATTTTCGACTGGGTTGTTATCAATAGGCAAGATGCCGCTGTCCGCATAGCGTATCAGTGCTGGCCAACGCTTGATGCTGTAATCCAACGCGCGGGCTGTGCCGCTGCCATCGGCCACTTTGACGCGAGTCTGGATTAACCAGTCATGCAGTTCGCCCAATAACGGTTTTGCCTGAGTCTGGCGCAACTGCAAACGACCTGCCGCATCCAGCTTGTCCGCAGCCTGCTCAATGGCATAGAGTGCCGCGATACGCTGCAGCGCAGCCGCTGCAATTGGACTTTGGTTGGCCGCATGCAAATCAAAGAACTTCCGACGTGCATGTGCGAAGCATGCCAGCTCAGTGATGCCTTGGGTAAATAACGCTTTATAACCAGCGTAATCGTCAACCATCAAGTGTCCTTGCCAACCTGCCAGAAAGTGCCGCGCATGCAATCCCTGTCGCCCTGGCTGATAGTCAAACACCACGATAGGCGGTGCGGATGAAGGGGATGCCAAATCACCCGTGCGGTAAGCCCACAGATAAGCTTTCTTGGTTTTGCCCGCCCCGGGGTCTAATTGTGGCACTGGCGTTTCATCCGCATGCAATACACTGCGTGCCAGCAGTAATTCAGTGAGCCTGTCGACCAACGGTTGCAACGCTACCCCCACACGTCCGACCCACTCCGCCAAGGTGGAACGCGCCAGGGTCACCTGGCTGCGCTGGGCAATGTGTTCTATACGGTAGAGCGGTAAATGATCAACGAATTTACTGATCATCACCCACGCCAGCAAACCTGATGTCGCCACGCCGCCGTCGATGACGGCAGCTGGAATGGGGGCGGCAGCAACGGTTTCGCAGTGGCGACAAGCATACTGTGGACGGATGTGTTGATGCACGGTGAACTGGGCAGGTTCGACATCCAGTTGTTCGCTGATGTCTTCACCGATTTTGATTAACGCACCACCACACGCACCGCACTGGCAAGATGCAGGCTCATGGCGATGAATGATGCGGGGCAGATGGTCAGGCAGTGGCTGACGACCTGCGCGTGGACGCGCAGGCTTGGGGATAGCGGTTGTCGCATCTTCGGTATTAGGTGTATCTGGCTGCCCGATTTGGGCTTCAATGGCCGTGATGTCGGCTGCCCAGCACTCATCAAACAACGCACGCTGCTCAGGCGAGAGCTGCTCGCTCTTGTTGGCGAAGCGGATGCGGCGGTAATAGGCAAGTTCCAGTACCAAAGCCTGGTTCTTGAGTTCGGCGTGCTGGATTTGCTTAGTCAGCGTGAGGATTTGTGCGGTGTTTTGCTGGAGTAATACTGTGTTTTGTTGAATGAGTTCAGCATCCTGTTTAACCTGCGCCAACAGCTTATCCACATACGCCGCCAAGGCGGGATCGGGGATAAATTGGGCAAGTTGTTGGGCTGAATCCATGCTTGAATTATACCATTTCACCCCGCCTGAAACCAGCAATAATGCGGGTTTCAGGCATGTTTTTACTGAATCATGAGTGGCTACACCTGCCAGTGGGCAGGGGCTGGGGCACTGAGTCTTTGCCAGTCGATACCTGTGATCAGCCAGTCCCACTGTGTGGGGGTTAAAGGATGGGTGATGGCAGCGATGTCTGGCCAGGTGAAGTGACCACGATGCAGTCGGCGTTGGCACAACCAGACCCCTGTGCCATCCCAGACCAGGAGCTTGACCCGCGTTTGGCGACGATTACGGAAGGCGTAGGCGGCGCCGTCGCAGGGACTGCGACCCAGGCGGTGCTGGATGCGCTGGGAAAGGCCATCTATGCCGATGCGCATGTCCACGGGTTCGATGACTAGCCAGACCTGGGTGGCGATGGGGCTGATGGGATGGGCAGATATCATGGCAGTTGCCGCAACAAGTCAATTAGCCAGGGCGTGCTAGCAATGGGAAGCTCTACCCGCCAGCCAGTGGGGCTGTGGAGCTGGAGCGTGCCCGTGACAGGCGCAGGTTGAACACTGACGGGGATGAGGGTTAGCGGTGGCTGGCGCGTGAGATTGGGCGCTGTTGTCAGCTGGCTGCGCCAGCGATAAAAGGTCTTGGCACATAAGCCGTGCTGGGTGCAATAAGCTGTGACGGTCAGTTTGGTTTGTTGCCAAGCGGTAAGGTGCGTTTGCCAAAAATCAGGCGTGTGTCGAGTAGCCATCTAGCGTGCCTTTCATAAAAAAGCAGCTAGATTGCATGAGTTTGGCGGGCAATGACAGGTGGATGGGCTGGACGCTTACCAATAAACGGCGCAAACTAAAGAATGATGCAAGCGAACGAAAAACACCCGTTCATTCTGAATTAATGCGCCTAGGTTTTCAAAATTACGTATCTGCTGTAAAGGCTTCTGGCGCTGAAGAGCTGTTTCCAGGATTAGTTCGCTCTGACGGCTTCGGGGACTGGTTTATCCCGCATGTCAAAAATCGAATCGGTGTAACCGGCTTCTTGCAAGACCTGCATAGTTTCCGACATACATTCAAAACGGCAGCACGGAACGTTCCACTCTCCACTGAAATTCATGATGCAATTACGGGACATACAACCCCAGGGGTTGGTAGCCAATATGGCTCTACGGCAGGGGTCAAGACATTGAAGCGCGAGATTGACAAAATTTGTTACCCCAATGTTGTACTGACTTCACCACCTGTGGCTACAGTTGCTGAAATAAAAGCGATAGCAGCGGATGCAGAACGGCGTAGGATTGCAGGACGCAACCGAACCCAGAAAAAAAATTAGCTAACAATCACAATCTTCCCATGACAAATGGGACCGTACCGTATGAAGCGTGCGGTCATCCTCTTTATCATCATTCGATTACTTGTGCATTATCAATACAAGTAACTAATCAAAAATAAAAATATCAATTGTGACTGGGCATTGCTATACAACTCTGTAAACGCAATGTAATAAAAATCTGTTGTGTAAATTTGGTGTATTCAATTACATCCAATTCACACATAGATTATACCGACACATCGCATTTACATTTCCACTACATCCGCAACTTGAGGAATTGCTTGAAAAGCTAGATTAACGTGATGACCATAGTGTGCCATTAATCAACTAGCACATATAGTAAGTTCGGAAAAAACTGCACACATCAAACAATGCCTTAATTTAGGTGTTTTAGAAAACGGTAAGTAATCTTGTGCTAGAACCAGTATCGCAAAACAACACGTTCAAGCACTAAAAAATAATGCCGCTTTAATCAACATGTCGCTATACCTGTTTCCTCAACTACAGAAATAAGTATATGCGACTCAAAACGCTTGATCTTTGTTGGGCGCTGCAGCCCAACCTTCCCCTACTGGATTTTGTATTACCAGGGCTCCTGGCAGGCTCTGTTGGACTGCTTGTGGCCTCAGGTGGCACTGGCAAATCGTTTCTTGCACTAGACATTGCCATTTCACAAGTTATCGGACGTCCAGTTGCGGATGGGTTGTTCCCATCAACAAATCAACACAAGGTAGTTTATCTTGCAGGCGAAGAAAGTGATCGGCTTTTAGCAGAAAGACTACGCTGCATGCTAACTAAAAGAGAACGAGAACTACCTACGCTACAAAATCTAATTTTGCTAGCCATGAGTGGCAATGACTGTTTATTAGTGTCGAGGGGGCAACCTACGAGCTTATTAAACGAGCTTGAAAACGTTGCACAAGGCGCACGCCTGATCATCTTAGATCCGATTCGCAGACTTCATGACGGTGATGAAAATGACAGTGCTGCGATGACACAGTTTGTTATCGCACTGGAATCCCTGGCAAAGAAAACAGGCGCTGCGGTTATTGGTCTGCATCATACGAACCGTGCATCGGTCGAGGACGCCAGCTCGCAACATGCTTCTCGCGGCTCATCTGCACTCGTTGATGGTGCGCGCTGGCAAATTAATCTCTCGACGATGAATGAAAAAACGGCTGCTGTTTGTGGCAAGTCAAATGAAGACCGACACAACTTTGTCGCGCTCGACTTTGTTAAAGGCAACTATTTCTCACCCAGACCCCGCAGTTGGCTCAAACGCGATCCAAATGGCTCGTTGAAACTTGTGACTTTAAACAAATCACAGCCAAAAGGCAAAACGGTAGGTGGAGCACACCTTATCTTTTAACGATTATGGAGAGTCCCGGCTGATATGAGGACATCGGGTTAGTGAAGCAGTATTAAAGAAGGGAAATTAAATAATTCACGCCGGGGCGTAAGCCCCGATGTTTGCACAAACAACTTATATTGAACGACTGCCACACCGCCCCTACTGCACTGATTCTTTTGATACAGGATTACGCATTCGCGCCGTAAAAACGGCTTTGCAGCACCTTCACATCCAGCCGAATGCACCACTTGCGGTGTCTTGGCTGGTATTTGATCTGGATTACGAACTAGCGGCTCTTGGCTGGGAGAATGCTAACCTCCCTCCCCCAACTATATGCGTAGTCAATCCAATTAATAGCCACGCTCATCTTTTCTATGGGCTAAGTACGTCTATTGCGATGGGCGATACTGCTCGAAATAATCCGATACGTTATGCAGCAGCAATTCAAGCGGCTTTTAGAGCCAGATTAAAAGCTGATACTGGCTATGCCGGACTCATTGCCAAAAATCCATTTCATCCATTCTGGCGCGTACAGTGGGTCAATAAACTTTACGACCTGGGCGAATTAGCTGAATATGTCACGCTGCCTAAGCGACTGCCCACAAATACATCTGCTGGATTGGGTCGAAATTGCACTCTGTTCGATGAAATGTAAGCGTCCAGCCCAGCCACTCCAATCCCTTCACTACTTATGGTAGTTCATTTTTAAACGGCAGCAATTCATCAATCTGGCTATTAGGCCAGACCGGTAATTTTTCCAACGTATCTTTGAGCCATGCATAGGGTTCCAAGCCATTGAGCTTGGCGGTAGCCAACAAACTCTGAATCGCTGCAGCGCGTTTGCCTGCACGTTCTGAGCCTGCGAACAGCCAATTCTTTTTGCCGATGGCAATGGGTCGTATCGCATTTTCGACTGGGTTGTTATCAATAGGCAAGATGCCGCTGTCCGCATAGCGTATCAGTGCTGGCCAACGCTTGATGCTGTAATCCAACGCGCGGGCTGTGCCGCTGCCATCGGCCACTTTGACGCGAGTCTGGATTAACCAGTCATGCAGTTCGCCCAATAACGGTTTTGCCTGAGTCTGGCGCAACTGCAAACGACCTGCCGCATCCAGCTTGTCCGCAGCCTGCTCAATGGCATAGAGTGCCGCGATACGCTGCAGCGCAGCCGCTGCAATTGGACTTTGGTTGGCCGCATGCAAATCAAAGAACTTCCGACGTGCATGTGCGAAGCATGCCAGCTCAGTGATGCCTTGGGTAAATAACGCTTTATAACCAGCGTAATCGTCAACCATCAAGTGTCCTTGCCAACCTGCCAGAAAGTGCCGCGCATGCAATCCCTGTCGCCCTGGCTGATAGTCAAACACCACGATAGGCGGTGCGGATGAAGGGGATGCCAAATCACCCGTGCGGTAAGCCCACAGATAAGCTTTCTTGGTTTTGCCCGCCCCGGGGTCTAATTGTGGCACTGGCGTTTCATCCGCATGCAATACACTGCGTGCCAGCAGTAATTCAGTGAGCCTGTCGACCAACGGTTGCAACGCTACCCCCACACGTCCGACCCACTCCGCCAAGGTGGAACGCGCCAGGGTCACCTGGCTGCGCTGGGCAATGTGTTCTATACGGTAGAGCGGTAAATGATCAACGAATTTACTGATCATCACCCACGCCAGCAAACCTGATGTCGCCACGCCGCCGTCGATGACGGCAGCTGGAATGGGGGCGGCAGCAACGGTTTCGCAGTGGCGACAAGCATACTGTGGACGGATGTGTTGATGCACGGTGAACTGGGCAGGTTCGACATCCAGTTGTTCGCTGATGTCTTCACCGATTTTGATTAACGCACCACCACACGCACCGCACTGGCAAGATGCAGGCTCATGGCGATGAATGATGCGGGGCAGATGGTCAGGCAGTGGCTGACGACCTGCGCGTGGACGCGCAGGCTTGGGGATAGCGGTTGTCGCATCTTCGGTATTAGGTGTATCTGGCTGCCCGATTTGGGCTTCAATGGCCGTGATGTCGGCTGCCCAGCACTCATCAAACAACGCACGCTGCTCAGGCGAGAGCTGCTCGCTCTTGTTGGCGAAGCGGATGCGGCGGTAATAGGCAAGTTCCAGTACCAAAGCCTGGTTCTTGAGTTCGGCGTGCTGGATTTGCTTAGTCAGCGTGAGGATTTGTGCGGTGTTTTGCTGGAGTAATACTGTGTTTTGTTGAATGAGTTCAGCATCCTGTTTAACCTGCGCCAACAGCTTATCCACATACGCCGCCAAGGCGGGATCGGGGATAAATTGGGCAAGTTGTTGGGCTGAATCCATGCTTGAATTATACCATTTCACCCCGCCTGAAACCAGCAATAATGCGGGTTTCAGGCATGTTTTTACTGAATCATGAGTGGCTACACCTGCCAGTGGGCAGGGGCTGGGGCACTGAGTCTTTGCCAGTCGATACCTGTGATCAGCCAGTCCCACTGTGTGGGGGTTAAAGGATGGGTGATGGCAGCGATGTCTGGCCAGGTGAAGTGACCACGATGCAGTCGGCGTTGGCACAACCAGACCCCTGTGCCATCCCAGACCAGGAGCTTGACCCGCGTTTGGCGACGATTACGGAAGGCGTAGGCGGCGCCGTCGCAGGGACTGCGACCCAGGCGGTGCTGGATGCGCTGGGAAAGGCCATCTATGCCGATGCGCATGTCCACGGGTTCGATGACTAGCCAGACCTGGGTGGCGATGGGGCTGATGGGATGGGCAGATATCATGGCAGTTGCCGCAACAAGTCAATTAGCCAGGGCGTGCTAGCAATGGGAAGCTCTACCCGCCAGCCAGTGGGGCTGTGGAGCTGGAGCGTGCCCGTGACAGGCGCAGGTTGAACACTGACGGGGATGAGGGTTAGCGGTGGCTGGCGCGTGAGATTGGGCGCTGTTGTCAGCTGGCTGCGCCAGCGATAAAAGGTCTTGGCACATAAGCCGTGCTGGGTGCAATAAGCTGTGACGGTCAGTTTGGTTTGTTGCCAAGCGGTAAGGTGCGTTTGCCAAAAATCAGGCGTGTGTCGAGTAGCCATCTAGCGTGCCTTTCATAAAAAAGCAGCTAGATTGCATGAGTTTGGCGGGCAATGACAGGTGGATGGGCTGGACGCTTACGATGAAATTAGGTCATGGTCCTATCAATGGATCAGGATATACAAAAAGAATGGTGCAAATGCTGCTCAGTGGCATACAGCTGTACTGTCCCAGGCAGAGAACTTGAACCAATTTGATCCACCACTCATGTTTGCTGAAGTGCAGGCAATATCTAAATCTGTCGCAAAATGGGTGTGGCAACGATTCACTGAACGTCATTTTTCAGCACTTCAATCAGTCCGCGGCAAACGTGGTGGCAGACCAAAATCGACAACCAAAGAGGGTGAGCCATGGAAAACCCTGGGTTTAAGCCGTGCGACTTATTACCGTCGTCTGAAATCAGGCTTATTGATCCCAGATCAGCATTGAGACAAAAGCCATATCAGATAACAGCCCCCATTCAGAGGGGGCTATTAATATGAAACTTTCCTGTAAGGGAGTTACATTGTTCGTCTAACGCTGCAATGCATGCAGGAGGTGCCAAGTTTGAATCCATGAAAGCATTGTCACCCACTACCATCGTGTAGTAATTCGTTCTCTTTACGAAATCCTTACAATTCAACACGTAACCTTTACAAGCTTTTAATTAGTAAGTTACTAGAATGCGTAGTGTGAAGTTACACATGGAGGACATCACATGGATTTATTTTATCTTGCACTGATTACAGCCTTTTTCGGACTGTCAGTACTTATTGTTTACGGTTTTGAAAAACTAAGGAGACCATCATGACCTGGCTCTACGTATTGGGAGGCATCGTGTCTCTTGGATTGCTGGTATATCTTGTCGTCGCTTTATTTAAACCGGAGCTATTCTAATGACTAACAACGGACTGTTACAAATTGGCTTGTACCTTGTGGTACTGCTCACCCTGGTGAAACCGCTGGGTGGGTATATGGCGCGAGTCTACGAAGGCGACTTACCCGCGTTCGCGCGCTGGATGAAGCCTGTAGAGAATATTTTTTATCGTATCTGTGGTGTAAATCCCGATCAGGAAATGCGTTGGACGCGTTATGCGCTTGCCATGCTCTGGTTCAGCCTGCTCGGCGTACTCGCCGTGTACGGCCTGCAGCGGTTGCAGGGTATGTTGCCGTTGAATCCGCAAAGTTTCGGCGCCGTCAGTCCAGATTCATCTTTCAATACGGCGATCAGTTTCATGACCAACACTAACTGGCAGGGTTATGTCGGTGAAGGCACCATGAGCTATCTCACCCAGATGCTGGGGCTGGCGGTGCAGAATTTCTTCTCTGCTGCCATCGGTATGGCAGTTGCCATCGCACTGATACGTGGTTTTGCGCGGCATACGGTGGAAACCATAGGTAATTTCTGGGTGGACATAACACGCGGTACGCTGTACATCCTGCTGCCGCTGTCGATGTTGCTGGCACTGGTGCTGGTGGGTCAAGGCGTGGTGCAAAACTTCTCACCCTACCAGACTGTGCCTACAGTTGAGGCCATGACCTACGATACGCCGAAACTGGATGCTGCTGGCAACCCGCTGAAAGACGCGGCAGGTAACCCGGTTACCGAAAAAGTAACCACCCAGGAGCAGACCATTGCCATGGGACCTGTTGCGTCGCAAGAAGCGATCAAGCAAATCGGTACTAACGGTGGTGGTTTCTTTAACGCTAACTCAGCGCATCCTTTTGAGAATCCAACACCGCTCAGTAATTTCCTGGCCATGCTGGCGATTTTCCTGATACCTGGTGCACTGTGCTACACCTTTGGCAAAATGGTGGGTGATACCCGCCAGGGTTGGGCGATACTTGCAGCCATGACCGTGCTGTTCGTTGGCTTCCTCGCTGTGGCTGAATATGCCGAGCTGCAGGGTAATCCTGCGCTTACTGCGCTTGGTGCCGATCAAACTGTTTCGGTAAGCCAGTCAGGTGGCAATATGGAAGGCAAGGAGACTCGCTTCGGCATCGTCAACTCTGCCCTGTTCGCGACCATTACCACAGCCGCATCCTGTGGCGCGGTGAACAGCATGCACGATTCGTTCACACCACTCGGCGGAATGGTGCCGTTGGCGCAAATCCAACTCGGTGAAGTCGTGTTCGGCGGGGTAGGCTCAGGTCTATATGGCATGCTGATCTACGTCGTAATCGCGGTATTCATTGCTGGTCTGATGATAGGTCGTACGCCGGAATATCTGGGTAAGAAAATCGAGAGCTTCGATATCAAGATGGCCTCGCTGGTAATCCTGATCCCACCTTTGATCATCTTGGGAGGCACAGCGTTAGCAGTCATGCTGGATGTAGGAAAGAGCAGTATTTTCAATCCTGGCGCGCATGGTTTCAGTGAGGTGCTGTATGCCTTCACTTCGGCTGTAGGTAACAACGGCAGTGCGTTTGCGGGCATTTCTGCAAATACGCCTTTCTATAACATCGCACTCGGCTTTGCCATGTTCTTCGGCCGTATCTGGTTAATGATCCCAGTGCTGGCCTTGGCTGGCGCTATGGCTGCCAAGAAACGCATTCCAGTAGGTGCAGGCACCATGCACACCCATACCCCGTTATTTGTCGGACTGCTGATTGGTACGGTAATTCTGGTTGGCGCATTGACCTTTGTGCCAGCGCTTGGACTCGGTCCGATAATCGAGCACTTGACCATGATAGGCACACACTAAGTCGCCTAGGAGAATAGATATGAATATGAGAACTAAATCTTTCGCATTGTTTGATCGCGCAATCGCGACACAGGCACTGTGGGATTCATTTAAGAAGTTGACCCCGCAGAGCCAAATTAAAAACCCAGTCATGTTCGTGGTGTGGGTAGGGAGCATACTGACCACTATCCTGTTCTTTCAGGCGTTGGGCGGCGAAGGCGAAGCACCTACTGGTTTCATCTTAGCAATCACATTGTGGCTGTGGTTCACGGTGCTGTTTGCCAATTTCGCCGAAGCATTGGCCGAGGGTCGTAGTAAGGCTCAGGCAGCGTCACTGCGTGCAGCCAAGAAAACAGTATTGGCCAAAAAGCTGCGCGAACCTCGCCATGATGCCAAGGTGGATCTCTTACCTGGCACCGACTTACGGCGTGGTGACGTGGTGCTGGTGGAAGCAGGCGATATGATACCGGCTGACGGTGAAGTAATCGAAGGCGTCGCGTCGGTGAATGAATCCGCCATCACGGGTGAGTCCGCACCCGTAATTCGTGAATCGGGCGGAGACTTTAATGCCGTCACTGGTGGTACAACCGTGCTGTCCGACTGGCTGATAGTCCGTGTTACGGTAAATCCTGGCGAGGCTTTTATTGACCGTATGATAGCAATGGTGGAAGGCGCCAAACGGCAGAAAACGCCGAATGAAATCGCACTGACTATCCTATTAGTGGCGATGACCATTATTTTCCTGCTGGCTACCGTGACGCTGCTGCCTTATTCACTATACAGTGTGGATGCTGCCAAAGCTGGGCAACCCGTTACGATTACCACCTTGGTGGCGTTACTGGTATGTCTGATCCCTACCACTATCGGTGGTTTGCTTTCTGCTATCGGCGTGGCAGGGATGGGGCGCATGATGCAGAAAAATGTGATCGCCACATCGGGTCGCGCTGTTGAAGCGGCAGGGGACGTGGATGTGCTGCTGTTGGACAAGACCGGCACTATTACGCTGGGTAATCGTCAGGCTTCGCAGTTTCTTCCTGCCAGCGGTGTCACTGAACGTGAACTTGCTGATGCTGCTCAACTTGCTTCACTTGCAGACGAAACACCTGAAGGTCGTAGCATCGTAGTGCTAGCCAAGCAGAAATTTGACATGCGTGAGCGCGATATTCATGCACTTGGCGCGACATTCGTACATTTCAGCGCACATACCCGCATGAGTGGGGTCGATCTGGACACCCGGCAGATACGCAAAGGGGCATCCGATTCGATCCGTGACCATGTAAGAAGCATGGGTGGGGATTTTCCTGCCAATGTGCAAACACTGGTTGACGACGCCGCCCGCCGCGGCAGCACCCCGCTAGTCGTTGCTGACGGCAGCAAAGTGCTTGGTGTGGTGGAGCTCAAGGATATCGTCAAGGGTGGTATCAAGGAACGCTTTGCCGAGCTGCGTCGCATGGGTATCAAAACCATCATGATTACAGGTGACAACCGCCTTACCGCAGCTGCAATTGCTGCTGAGGCAGGTGTGGACGATTTTCTGGCAGAAGCGACACCAGAGGCAAAACTCAAGCTCATCCGCGACCATCAGGCGCAAGGCCGACTGGTGGCAATGACTGGTGATGGTACCAACGATGCACCCGCTTTGGCGCAAGCCGATGTTGCCGTGGCGATGAATTCTGGTACGCAAGCTGCCAAGGAAGCAGGCAATATGGTGGACTTGGATTCCAACCCCACCAAGCTGATCGAAATCGTGGAAACCGGCAAACAGATGCTGATGACACGTGGCGCTTTGACCACTTTCAGTATTGCCAACGATGTGGCCAAGTATTTTGCCATCATCCCGGCTGCTTTCGTATCTACTTATCCAGCACTGGCCGCACTCAATGTTATGCATCTGTCCACCCCAGCCAGCGCAATCCTCTCTGCGGTCATCTTTAATGCACTGATCATCGTCGCGCTGATTCCGCTCGCACTCACAGGGGTGAAATACCGCGCTATCGGTGCAAACGTATTATTACGCAACAATCTGCTGGTCTATGGCGTTGGTGGCGTCATTGTTCCCTTTATTGGGATCAAGCTGATCGACCTGATGCTGTCCACCTTTGGTTGGGTTTAATTTAAGGAGTATCACATGTTAAAAGAACTTCGCCCTGCAGTTATCAGCTTTCTGCTACTGACTTTAGTGACAGGAATCGCTTACCCGCTTGCCGTGACTGGCATTGCTCAGGTGTTCATGCCAGATCAGGCCAATGGCAGCCTGATTATCAAAGATGGTAAAGCTATTGGCTCCAGGCTGATTGGTCAGTCATTCAGCGACCCTAAGTATTTCTGGAGCCGTCCATCAGCGACTGGGCCTATGCCTGACAACGCAGCTGCTTCTGGCGGTTCCAATCTGGGCCCGACTAATCCAGCGCTAATTGATGCGGTCAAGGGCAGGATACAAGCTTTGCATGATGCTGACCCTGGTAACACTGCGCCAGTGCCAGTGGATCTGGTCACCGCTTCAGGTAGCGGACTGGATCCACACATCAGCCCGGCAGCAGCAGCGTATCAGATTAACCGCGTCGCACGTTTGCGTGGCATAGATACAACAAGTGTTCAGCAACTGGTTAATAAATATACTGAGCAACGTCAATTTGGCATCTTGGGTGAGCCTGGCGTTAACGTGCTGCAACTTAATCTTGCCCTGGATAGTTTGCACCAATAAGGAGTATGAAATGAAATCTGCTGTCGTCACTATTAAGCCAAACGAACATAGAGTCATGATGCTCATTACTGTAGAAGCAGAATACGTGGCGCAGCTGCGCAATGCGGTCACCACTGCTTGCGGCAAATGGCTGGAGTTCATGCGTGTCCAGCCTGTAGCACACAGCACACTGATGCGCGTCTGGCTGGGTTTGTTTGAATCTGCCCAGCTAGCCGCCATGAGCGCAATAGTGCTGAGTTTACCTGAGGCCGAAATCGGTCGCATACAACATATTGAATAACTTGAAAATACTATAAGGAAAATACCATGCATCAAATTCGTTTATCAACACTCGCTGCTGTCACTTTATTAACGGCTGTTTCTCATGTCGCTTGTGCCGAAGATGCAGCTGTTGCACCAGCATCCTCCAATACCCTTACGTCCAATATCAACTTGGTCAGCGATTACCGTTTTCGCGGTATTGACCAAACCTGGGGCCAGCCTGCCCTGCAAGGCGGGGTTGACTACACACACACTAGCGGATTTTACGCGGGACTCTGGGGTTCCAATGTAAGTAGCAATAGCTATGCTGGTGGCAATCTAGAAGTGGACTACTATGCTGGCTACAATGGCAAAATCAATGACGATTTCGGCTTTACGCTTGGTGGTTATGGTTATTATTATCCTGGTGCCAATTACAACAAGAGTTCGCAATTTGTCTATCCATCCCAGAGTTTCGACAATTTCGAATTGAATGCTGGGTTGTCGTGGAAATGGATCAGTTACAAGCTGTCTGTCGCTACCACAGATTATTTCGGTGCCAACACCAATACTGGCTATACGGGTGATACCAAAGGAACCATGTATCACGATCTTTCAGTCAATTACCCTTTGATGGATGATCTGACGCTGGGCATACACGTGGGTCGCACTGATGTCAAAGCAGATTACATTACTGGCAGTGGTAACGTTAGTGCGGATTACACTGATTACAAACTGGGGCTTGCTAAGACCTTCACTAGTGGCTGGAACGCATCCCTGGCTTATGTTGCCGCATCCAACAACACCTTCTTCAGACCACCTGTGGGCGGCGCTTCACTGGCAACTACCGAAACGCGTGATTTGAATAAGGGTGTGGTCATACTGCAAGCGGGACGTACTTTCTAAAAAAATGGAAAGTATAGTCGGACCATTACTGGCACTACTGGTCATTATTGCACCGCTCGGGCTGATTTACGCGCTGCTCGAATGGTGTACTCACCAAAATCACAGCGGAAATATGAATGAGTCAGTTAATAGGGAAATGCAGCATGGTTTTTGCCATGTTCACCGTTGTCCTATTTGCAGACAATTGCATGAGGTAAATGATGCACGACACAACGTGGCATATGGCAGACAATTGACTTGTAGCTGTGAGTGCGAATCAAGAAAAAGGAAAGCGTGGAAATGTTATGAGCATTAAATTACTGGTGTTTCACAAGGATAATATGATGTCATATATTGATCAACATGAATGACCAGCGCCCCAATCCTGACGAATTGCTCGAGCGCGTGCAGCGTGACGAGGAAAAGGCGCGCCGAGGTAAACTCAAGGTTTTTTTCGGTGCTTCTGCTGGCGTGGGCAAAACCTTTGCCATGCTCTCTGCTGCGCGACAATTGCGCAATCAGGGTCTCGACGTCCTGGTAGGTCTAGTCGAAACCCATGGCAGAGCCGAAACTATGGCCTTGCTTGAAGGCTCGGTAATATTGCCGCTTAAGGAAATCGAATATCGCGGCAAAATATTGCATGAGTTTGATCTTGATGCGGCACTGCAACGCCATCCGACGCTTATTCTGGTCGATGAACTGGCTCATACGAATGTACAAGGATCCCGCCATCCAAAGCGCTGGCAAGATTTGGAGGAGTTGCTTGCGGCTGGTATTGATGTTTACACTACGCTGAATGTGCAGCATCTGGAAAGTCTCAACGATATTATTGGGGCGATCACAGGTATTCGTGTCTGGGAGACAGTGCCTGATAAGGTGTTCGATCAGGCCGATGAAGTGGTCTTGGTTGATATCACCCCTGATGAATTGTTGCAGCGATTGCATGACGGTAAAGTCTATATACCTCAACAGGCTCAAGAAGCTATACGCAATTTTTTCCGCAAGGGAAATTTGATTGCACTGCGCGAGCTTTCGCTACGTCGTACAGCTGACCGCGTCGATGACCAGATGCGGACATACCGCCAGGAACGATCAATTGATAAGGTTTGGCAGACTAAGGAGAATCTACTGGTTTGCGTGGGGCCGCAGTCTGGCGCTGAAAAAGTTGTCCGCCGTGCCAGCCGCCTGGCATCAGAACTTGATGTCGAATGGCATGCAGTATATGTGGAAACACCAGATCTGCAACGCTTGCCGAGTGCTGAACGTGACCGCATTCTGCACACCTTGAGACTCGCGCATGAACTGGGCGCACAAACTGCCACGCTGTCTGGGCAGGATGAAGCCGAAACCGTGGTGGAATATGCTTATAGCCGAAATCTAACAAAATTAGTTATTGGACGGGATTACAAAGGTTGGAGGCCTTGGCGACGTTCTTTTGCCGAGCGTATCGGGCGCTTGTCTGCGGATCTGGATATTATCCAAGTAGTGCGCGACACATCGGATATTCGTGGTAAACAGTACAGTGCTCGGATGGTCAAGCATGAAGAACGCGTTAAACGAACTTGGCAACCCTATGCCTGGTCTATCGTGGCTTGTGCTGTCGCAACCCTAGTTGGTACAGTTATGCGACCCTATTTCGAGTTAGCTAACATCGTCATGGTGTTCCTGCTTGCTGTAGTGCTAGTTGGGGTCAAATACGATAGAGGTCCATCTGTAATGGCGGCTTTTCTCAGCGTCATCATGTTCGATTTTTTTCTGGTTCCGCCGCGCTTTTCTTTTGCTGTCAGCGACGCTCAGTATCTAGTCACCTTCGCTATCATGTTTGCAGTTGCATTGGTCATCGGTCATCTGACTACCAATTTGCGCTATCAAGCGCAGATTGCCTCCCAGCGTGAAACTCGCTTACGTGCGCTTTATGAAATGGCACGAGATTTGTCTGGAGTGCTACTACCAGAGCAGATCATAGACCTCAGCCATAAATTTATCGAGGCTACTTTTGGCGTTCAAATTGCCATATTGTTGGCAGACGATCATGACAAATTGCAGCCCGCAATGCGTAATACCAATCCAGCGCCTACTGTAGATGCAAGTATCGCCCAATGGTCGTTCGACCATAATGAACCAGCTGGTTTTGGTACCGATACATTGCCAGGCAGCGCTATTCTGTATCTGCCATTACGTGCACCGATGCGTATGCGTGGGATACTGGCTATTGAATCTGCCAACCCACGCTGGTTACTGATCCCAGAACAACGCCGCCAGATGGATGGCTTTGCTGCATTAATCGCTACTGCACTGGAGCGTGTGCATTACATAGACGTAGCGCAGGATGCGGTTGTCAGAATTGAATCCGAACGGTTACGTAACTCAGTACTTTCTGCGCTTTCCCACGACTTACGCACGCCATTGACTGCGCTCGTCGGGCTAGCCGATACACTTATCCGGACCCCTCCCACATTGAGTGAGGCACAACTTAATCTAGCCAACGCATTACAGGATCAAGCGTTTCGCATGAATGCGCTGGTCAACAACCTGCTGGATATGGCACGTTTGCAGTCTGGTAACATCAAACTCAATATGCAATGGCAGCCACTTGAAGAAGTTGTAGGCAGTGCACAAAAAGCACGGGAACATCAACTCGCAGATCATCGAGTTCATGCTGCCCTGCCAGCAGACTTCCCCTTGTTGGAATTCGATGCGGTGTTGATAGAGCGCGTATTATGCAATTTGCTTGAAAATGCGGCAAAGTACACCCCGCCAGACAGTGATATCCACATTGCCGCTGCGGTCCGTGATGGTGAAGCTCAAATTTCGGTAACTGATAACGGACCAGGGCTACCACATGGTGGCGAAGAAACTATATTCGAGAAATTTACACGCGGTGAGAAAGAATCAACAAAGCCAGGTGTCGGGCTGGGACTGGCTATTTGCCGAGCTATCGTTGAAGCGCATAAGGGACGTATCTGGGCGGAGAATGTGCCAACTGGAGGAGCCCGATTTGTGTTTACACTGCCGCTTGGTACACCACCATCGCTTCCCACATTGCTTGAAAACATGGAGTCAAATGTCGAATGATTACTAATGCCCCTATCGTCCTCATCGTCGAAGACGAAAAACAGATCAGGCGTTTCGTCCGAGTTGCACTCGAAGAAGAAGGGTTTCAAGTATACGAAGCTGGAACGGTACATCAAGGACTCGTTGAAGCGGGGACACGCCAACCAGACATCGTGATTCTCGACCTTGGGTTGCCAGATGAAGACGGTATCGTGTTTATCCGTGACCTGCGCAGTTGGTCTAAATTACCCATAATCATATTGTCGGCAAGGTCTGATGAGGCTAACAAAATTGCTGCGCTTGATGCAGGTGCGGATGACTATCTGACCAAACCTTTCGGAGTCGGTGAGTTACTGGCAAGGGTGCGGGTTGCATTGCGTCGACGTGACAGAACGCAAGGAGATGATATTTCAGTAGTCGAGTTTTGCGGAATAACAGTTGATATGGCGAACCGAACCGTCAAGCGCGATCAGCAGCCTATACACCTTACACCAATTGAATACCGTTTGCTTATGCTGCTCGTACGGAATGCTGGAAGAGTAATGACTCATCGTCAGATGTTATTAGAGGTATGGGGGCCCTCTCATGTCGAGCATGCCCACTACCTTCGCATCTACATGAGCCAACTACGGCAGAAATTGGAAAAAAATCCAGCTCAGCCATGCTGCTTACTTACAGAAGCTGGGGTTGGATTTAGACTGGTCATTGACTAAAATCAAAGAAGTGCCGCTTTCCTACAGTTTTATGAACCACAGTGTGGAAATTGTGCTGACTAAAGCCTAACTAATGAATATTGGTTTTCTGTGGTTGACCATATATTCACTAGCAAAGAGTATCGATCATTGGTGCTGGATGTCCGGTAATACCCCAACCAATAATTACATCTAGAAGTAGCATTTTCTTAATTTGGCTTTAAAAACTGTTGACATGAAGTCTACGTGATTTAGTGACTACTAAGTTATGTAGATATTGAAGATAGCCGAGTCAGACATGCCACTACGCACCTTATGCTGAGAGTAAGTCAATATTTCCACTGTCAATGCTGTATTTGGCTGGCAACATTCCTATGCTAGGCTCCCATAGTCTTTACTTGAAATTAATTTTGGCTGAATGGAAACAAAACGCCGTCAGTATAAACTGACGGCGTTTTGTTTGGATATGGTTAAGTGTTAAGCCGTCTTATCCAGATGCGAGATATGCTCCTTAAGGAGAAGACCAGCTTCCTTGACTTGCTCTGTGAAATATTTTTCATATTCGCTGTTCCGCAAAATGCGCTCTAATAAATCTGTGAGAGCGACCTGTTGAGATATGCTGAGTACTACAAGTTTGTCAGCTAGTATGATTTGGGGTGACGACTCTTCTAGTGACTCGCAACCACCATGTGATTCTACAAGCATTGTAGCAAGATCAATTGCATCTCTGTACTTCCAGAATGGTGTGGGATTGGCATTCAGCAACATAAGTAGTTCGGCCTCATCTAACATACCAGCCATACTCTCGAGTGTAGTTTTGATCATGATGCCATATCGCTCAATTACCTGCTTTGCAACGGAATTGGGATTAACGTTTCGACTGACTCGGGTTTGTATAACGCTAGACCAATAATCTTGGTTATTAAAGTAAATGTCATCTTGGTCTGCTTTGTAATTGCTTTCGCAGGAAGCAGTGATTTGATAGGTTGTTTTGCTGATGGTTGTAACCATTTTTTGAATCTCCTGTAGTAGTTTTGTTTCAAGGGGGTTATTTACCGCCACTTAACATGCTCTGGCAGTGTATATAATGATACTCTATGTTTATGCAATTGTCAACACTGCTGGTTGCATAAAATAGACATATAGAATAGAATCGACATATGAATGAATTGACAACAACACCATCAAACCCATCCCTCATTGAAGTGCTTGAAGAAGCCGCGAAAAGAAAAGGACTTAATAAGCAGCAGCTTGCCCTAGCTTTAGGGGTGACATACAGTTATTATGCGCAGCTCAAAAGCGGCTTGAGAGATACCAAGCAAATCAGCGATTCATTCGCAGAACAGTGTGCCAGATTTTTGGGAGTGCCGAGGATCAAAGTTTTATTAAGTGCGGGTAAGATAACAGCATCTGATTTTTATGAAGTTGCTAGTGAAGACGAATTCAGACTAAATGTTTGGAAAGCGTTGGATTTTATTAAAGCCGATACCGACTGGGGGCCTTATTTTCCTTATCAGCTACTTAATGCTGAGGCTGATCCCGTGATTCAGCAGTTTGTTGTGTTGCTTTATGAGAAAGCAACAGGAAAAGTGCTACTGGGGGAGAGATTCTCGACTCAAGACTTAACTGTTAAATTGCATCTAAAACTGACCCACTTAGAGTAATAAATTGCATTTAAATTTAACCCACGTATAAGTACTGTTCTGCCCATTACATGAGCGGAGTAAACAGGAGTGATTAGCGTGTGCGTTTAATGCTCCAAACCCACCACCCAAAATGCTTGAAAAGCGCCACCTGTAATGCTCGCAAACCTGCCACCGAAAATGGTGTAAAAGCGACACCTGCTGTTTGAAATTTTTAATGGCGGTTTCTGGTTGCATAGCAGACTTTGAGCCTGATGCGGGGAGACTGTGTAAGCGTCCAGCCCATCCACCTGTCATTGCCCGCCAAACTCATGCAATCTAGCTGCTTTTTTATGAAAGGCACGCTAGATGGCTACTCGACACACGCCTGATTTTTGGCAAACGCACCTTACCGCTTGGCAACAAACCAAACTGACCGTCACAGCTTATTGCACCCAGCACGGCTTATGTGCCAAGACCTTTTATCGCTGGCGCAGCCAGCTGACAACAGCGCCCAATCTCACGCGCCAGCCACCGCTAACCCTCATCCCCGTCAGTGTTCAACCTGCGCCTGTCACGGGCACGCTCCAGCTCCACAGCCCCACTGGCTGGCGGGTAGAGCTTCCCATTGCTAGCACGCCCTGGCTAATTGACTTGTTGCGGCAACTGCCATGATATCTGCCCATCCCATCAGCCCCATCGCCACCCAGGTCTGGCTAGTCATCGAACCCGTGGACATGCGCATCGGCATAGATGGCCTTTCCCAGCGCATCCAGCACCGCCTGGGTCGCAGTCCCTGCGACGGCGCCGCCTACGCCTTCCGTAATCGTCGCCAAACGCGGGTCAAGCTCCTGGTCTGGGATGGCACAGGGGTCTGGTTGTGCCAACGCCGACTGCATCGTGGTCACTTCACCTGGCCAGACATCGCTGCCATCACCCATCCTTTAACCCCCACACAGTGGGACTGGCTGATCACAGGTATCGACTGGCAAAGACTCAGTGCCCCAGCCCCTGCCCACTGGCAGGTGTAGCCACTCATGATTCAGTAAAAACATGCCTGAAACCCGCATTATTGCTGGTTTCAGGCGGGGTGAAATGGTATAATTCAAGCATGGATTCAGCCCAACAACTTGCCCAATTTATCCCCGATCCCGCCTTGGCGGCGTATGTGGATAAGCTGTTGGCGCAGGTTAAACAGGATGCTGAACTCATTCAACAAAACACAGTATTACTCCAGCAAAACACCGCACAAATCCTCACGCTGACTAAGCAAATCCAGCACGCCGAACTCAAGAACCAGGCTTTGGTACTGGAACTTGCCTATTACCGCCGCATCCGCTTCGCCAACAAGAGCGAGCAGCTCTCGCCTGAGCAGCGTGCGTTGTTTGATGAGTGCTGGGCAGCCGACATCACGGCCATTGAAGCCCAAATCGGGCAGCCAGATACACCTAATACCGAAGATGCGACAACCGCTATCCCCAAGCCTGCGCGTCCACGCGCAGGTCGTCAGCCACTGCCTGACCATCTGCCCCGCATCATTCATCGCCATGAGCCTGCATCTTGCCAGTGCGGTGCGTGTGGTGGTGCGTTAATCAAAATCGGTGAAGACATCAGCGAACAACTGGATGTCGAACCTGCCCAGTTCACCGTGCATCAACACATCCGTCCACAGTATGCTTGTCGCCACTGCGAAACCGTTGCTGCCGCCCCCATTCCAGCTGCCGTCATCGACGGCGGCGTGGCGACATCAGGTTTGCTGGCGTGGGTGATGATCAGTAAATTCGTTGATCATTTACCGCTCTACCGTATAGAACACATTGCCCAGCGCAGCCAGGTGACCCTGGCGCGTTCCACCTTGGCGGAGTGGGTCGGACGTGTGGGGGTAGCGTTGCAACCGTTGGTCGACAGGCTCACTGAATTACTGCTGGCACGCAGTGTATTGCATGCGGATGAAACGCCAGTGCCACAATTAGACCCCGGGGCGGGCAAAACCAAGAAAGCTTATCTGTGGGCTTACCGCACGGGTGATTTGGCATCCCCTTCATCCGCACCGCCTATCGTGGTGTTTGACTATCAGCCAGGGCGACAGGGATTGCATGCGCGGCACTTTCTGGCAGGTTGGCAAGGACACTTGATGGTTGACGATTACGCTGGTTATAAAGCGTTATTTACCCAAGGCATCACTGAGCTGGCATGCTTCGCACATGCACGTCGGAAGTTCTTTGATTTGCATGCGGCCAACCAAAGTCCAATTGCAGCGGCTGCGCTGCAGCGTATCGCGGCACTCTATGCCATTGAGCAGGCTGCGGACAAGCTGGATGCGGCAGGTCGTTTGCAGTTGCGCCAGACTCAGGCAAAACCGTTATTGGGCGAACTGCATGACTGGTTAATCCAGACTCGCGTCAAAGTGGCCGATGGCAGCGGCACAGCCCGCGCGTTGGATTACAGCATCAAGCGTTGGCCAGCACTGATACGCTATGCGGACAGCGGCATCTTGCCTATTGATAACAACCCAGTCGAAAATGCGATACGACCCATTGCCATCGGCAAAAAGAATTGGCTGTTCGCAGGCTCAGAACGTGCAGGCAAACGCGCTGCAGCGATTCAGAGTTTGTTGGCTACCGCCAAGCTCAATGGCTTGGAACCCTATGCATGGCTCAAAGATACGTTGGAAAAATTACCGGTCTGGCCTAATAGCCAGATTGATGAATTGCTGCCGTTTAAAAATGAACTACCATAAGTAGTGAAGGGATTGGAGTGGCTGGGCTGGACGCTTACGAGACTGTCGCATACCGAGACATTGCTGCCCTTGGCGAACGTCCGTAATAGGGAAGCCAATTAAGTGAAACAAATTTCTCCTATACAACCCAAACCAATCAATGAGCTTTAGGATTTTTATGTCTCATAAGGGGAGTTTTTGAAGATACTGAATCGGGTGAATTATTCACAATAACTTTATCAACAATTTTGCTTGCAACATCGAGACAGAATCCTGCAACCGGTTTAAGGTGATCACCAGAAAGTTTGTAGACTGCAAGCACATCTGCGGAACCATAGTGGGTGCCAAATCCTGCCGTACCTATCTTGCCAAGAAATATGTGTCCATCTAAAACAATAGGAACAAGCTGCGTGTCCCATCCTACAAACGTGCGATCGCTGTAGATGCTAGGTACGTGTTTTTTACCGAGAGTCGGTATTTCAAAATCTTGCTTAATCCCTTGTTTCTCGGCTATCCGCACCATATTCATGAAAGTGTCTCGTTTAGTGCCTCTCAAATCCAGATCGCTTGGATTGCTAGGCTGGTCTACGCCATTTTCATTGGCGTGTCGAAGATCGGAGAGATTTGGAGCAATACTTGCCAAGGCATCACAATAGTTCCCATCGCAGAATTGATCCATCACAGTATAGCGACGCTTCGCCAAGATAGTAATTGAACAAGTTCGAGCCCATCCCGTATTTGTCTTTAATGTGAGGTGGATAACTGTCTTGTCAATAGAGTTGCTACCCCAGATCGTTTCTTCAAGCAATGCCGGAACTTCGTTCAGGCTTGCAAGGCGGACGACATATCCTTGGCAAAGTTCGCCCTCTCCTCCAGCAAATTCTTGTGGCATTGCGATTTTCTCCCGTCCACTGCTGGTTGCATGATAAAGAGTTGGAATTTGGCAGTGCAGGTTCCCGTTGACAACGCTCTCCAATGACCATCCGTTGCCCACGTCTTTGTCCAAGCGCAAATGACTGTCATTCTTCAATGCGATATCAGTCGAAATCAATTGATGACCAGGTAAGGATTCACCTGAATGGAGCTGATCGGAGAGTAAGTCACAGGGGAAACTACCTGACGGAAACACTTCATCTGCGCCTTGAGCATTGCTAATAAGCAGGACCAACCATCCAAAAATAACACAGGCGACTTGCTTCATTTTTATCTTTTTGGCGATTAAATTCATTAATGACTGTCTACTATGCGGAAAATTTCTAAATGGTCGCTCTGAGTCAGGTTGTCAGTCACAACCGTCTGCTTTCATGCTGTATATTTTACACCTCGACCTGCCGCTGAAGGCACGTAAGCGACATTAAAAACTTCAGATTCCAGAGCCATTCTACGACTGCTTTCGACATATTACCAGACACACCCATGCTCCATTGCCAATCAGCTTTTACTGCTGGCTAGGTGAGTCATTTCAAGTGGCTGCTTTGGAAAATAATGAGTGGCAGGTTTGAGAGCATTACAGGTGGCGGTTTTCACCAGAATACGCACGTGGCGATATTAAACAGTAGCAGACCTTTCAAGCCATATCAGATAATAGCCCCATTCAAAGGGGGCTATTAATAAGAAACCTCCCCATAAAGGGGAGGTCACAATTAATCAAATATATATTCACTCATCCAAATTTCTTACAGCAAGTGCAGCATATTCATTTAGATCCTGATAAGCCACAGGCTGCCCCAGCAAATTTCTATGTGTCAGTTTTTGATAGAGATCAATAATGAATCACTGAAGCTCCTGATCAGCCACAAAAGCCGAAACAGGCATACTGGCACCAAGCTCGCCATCCGATTTAATAAATCGTAGTACTGGTTCGATTTTCGATGAGCCTCAACAACCAGCATTCATAATTTCGGCAGAGTTTGATCCATTTTCAGATGATGGCCGTAACTATGCTGACAGGCTGATGAACAGCGGTGTTCCGGTGAAATTCCGCCTGTACACTGGCACGATTCACGGATTCGCCTGGATGTCCGGTATTCTGGATCAGTCGAAAGCGCTGCTTGATGAAATTGGTCGTGAAGTTAAATTAGCACTTGGGTGATGATTACGACGAAGATGCCAAGAAGGATAAGGCATTGGCTGCGGCAGACGTTAAGATTTACCGCTGGCAAGTGAAAACATTCCAAGCATTGAAGAAATACAGGCCTTTTTTATACCTCATCCGACTTCCGTCAGCAAAAGCAATGGTTTAGTTGTTTAATATGATATCGCGGCTTAATGGCATAAGCCATTTTTAATCATAAAGGAATAAACATGGGAAATTTATCTAGCAAAATTGAACACATCGTTGTTCTTATGCTTGAGAATCGCTCGTTTGACAGCATGCTTGGGAAACTTTACCCCTCAAATAATACATTCGATGGGCTGAATGGAGACGAATCAAATCCACTTCAGGATCAGCCTGATATCCCTGTGTGGAGTAGCCTTGCAACTGATTCTGAATCTATGTCTATCCCAACCCCCGATCCAGGGGAGCTTTGGGTGGACATAAATATGCAATTGTTTGGCCTTAATGGCAAGCCCGGAAACCAGCCTCCATCCATGAATGGGTTTGTTAACAACTATGTCAGGCAAAACGCCGAGCCTGCGGCAAATTACAAACCCAAACCTATCATGCATCATTACACACAGGCTCAAGTTCCAGTTATAAGCCAGTTAGCAAAACAATTTGCCGTATGTGACCAGTGGTTCGCTTCCGCACCTTGCCAAACATGGCCGAATCGATTTTTTCTGCATACAGGGACGGCTAACGGATATGAAAACAATTCACCTAGCCATTTCCCATACTTAATGAACACGATTTTCAATAGGCTGAATGAAGCCAATAAACATTGGGGAATTTATTTCCACGATTTTCCACAGACGCTTACCTTGAGTAATTTGTGGCCCCACCTTGAAAACTTTCATTCTTTTGATGACTTCAAGGAGGATGCTAAAAACGGGAGGCTTCCTGCGTATTCGTTCATCGAACCCCGCTACTTTCCTGATGTGAAGCTGCCAAATGACCAGCACCCACCTCACAACGTCGGGATGGGAGAGGAGCTGATTGCCGACGTTTACAATGCCGTTAGAAACTCACCAACTTGGCATAAAACCTTACTCATCATTACATATGACGAACATGGGGGTTGCTATGATCATGTGCCACCACCTACGGCTGTCCCTCCTGACAATACCAATGCACAACCATTTGGGTTTGATCGCTATGGAGTGCGTGTGCCCGCAGTACTGGTTTCGCCCTATATTAAGCAAGGTACAATATTGCGGGCCGCTCCGAATGACAACCTCCCCCACAATGGGCCACCTTATCCATTTGACCACACCTCCATCATCGCAACCGTGCGAAATTGTTTTAATCTTGGTGGTTCGCTTACTAATCGAGATGCAGTCGCACCCGACTTAGAAAGCGTTCTGAATCTGGATAGCCCCAGTAATGACGGGCCAGCAACTGTAACCCCTTTGCCGTATACCATATCTGACAGCGAGCTTCAGGCTGCACTCAATGCTCCGCTTAACGGATTCCAGAAAGCTTTGCATGAGGCGGCCACTCATCTTCCTCCATTAGCTCTTGCTGAAAACACGGAGAATGTATGTGCGTGCATTGAGGATCATATTGAAAATCTAGTGAATGGCACCATGGCTGAGGTGCCGAATCATAAAACACCTGCCGAAGCACTTCCTTTTATTAAGGATAAACTAGCTGCATTTCTCGGGAAATAAATCATTAAATTGTTAGATTGGTGAGTTTTCATCGATGGAAAAAATTCAAATGACAGGTTCCGCTGACTGAATGAACTCTCACCGTTAAGTGGTGGCTGTGATTTGTGGGTCGTAAGTAACGATTGGCAGACGTTTGCTTCAGAGCGTGATAATTTTCCTAAGGGAACACAACTGAACAACCCGACAGCGGACATTGGTGAACTCACACAACTGCACTGAGCTGTCGGTCTAATAATTGCATCGACCGGTTGAATCCGCGGGCCTAAGCGGACATCCGACTAACCTTGATCAGATGTCTGCAACCGAGACTTTGTAGCCCTTGGCAAACGACCGCTTCGGGTAAGTAATTTGGCAAGTCTAATTTCTCAAGACAACCCGTAAGCGACGGTCAACTTGTTCCAAAGCTGCCGGTCATTTTCTGTTTTAATTATGCTTATTTTATGTTCTGGGCTAGGTCAAGTACTAGACTTACCTTACCTATAGGACTGACCTTGAACAGCCCGTTTATTCCAAATCCATAAACATTTCCTTCTTTGTCTATTGCCATGGATCTTGGCATGCTGAAATACCCAGTATCAGAACTCTCCCTGACATAACAATCTAATTTAAAATCAACAAGAGCATTTACTTTACCTGCGGGGTCTATTTTACGAATTGTTCCAACGCTGCTAACAAAAATATTGTCTTTTTGGTCGATAGCCAAACTCGCTGCAGAGCAGTGCTTTGCTACCCAGTCTGAGCCTTTACTATCATGTGCGCGCGGATCTGAGTTTGCTATAGTGGTCACGTCACCGTTTTTGCCTATTTTGCGAATAGCACCCTCATCTAAAACGTAGATATTATTTTGTTGATCAACGGTTATAGAACGAATTAAATTGAACCTAGCATTTACCCCATTCCCATCCTTAATTGATTGTTCTCTATTAACAAGGCCTGCAATAGTCGTAACAACACCATCAGGTGTGACTTTTCTGACACCGCTTTGATCACCGACGTATAAATTATCGTCGCGGCCTAGCGTTATTTTTACTTGATAGCCCCAGAAACTGGCATCCTTGCCTTTGCCATCTTTAACGTCCTGGTTTTTGGATACTCCAGCAAGTGTGGTAACACTTCCGTCCAAATCAACCTTGCGTATCATGTTATGGTCATAGAAATAAACTATGCCATTTTTATCTACCGCAATCCCATAAGGATTAAACAGATGTGCCTCACTTCTTTTACCGTCATTACAACCATATTCGCCACTTTGCCCCGCAACTTTAACTACCTCGCCATTAACTTTAATTTCACGAATCGTATGGTAGGCCTGATCTGTAAAAAACAAATTCCCATTGCTGTCAAAAGTCATATCTGCGACAGAACCAACTTTCGCCACGCCTTTTGGTCCATCAATTTCTTGAAGTTTGTCGCTAAAAAGTCCAGTCTGACCGCAGCCTTCACCAGCACTATCTTTTGCTAAACGCGTGGTCTGAATTCCAGGAATCAAATCACCGATGGTCCATGCCTTGGCCAAATCTTTTGCTTGAAGAAGCTGATCCGCTGTTAGTTGTTTTGCAACTCGTTCCTTGGCGTCCTTTTGATTTTGAATTAAACTTGATAGCGATTGCTTCAGTAGTTTCTGCATATCCAGTGGTAAGGCGTTACCAAGAAGTGCGGGGATAAGTAATTGCTTTGTTGCATAAAGAGCCACGACATCGTACCAAGCACACGCTATCACAAGATTTTTTGGCACTCCCTCGCCGCGCTCATACATATTGCCCATCATCATCTGAGCATCAGAATCATTTGCCTTTGCGGCTTCCCCATACCATGTAATTGCTTGGGCATAATCCTGCGGAACTCCAATGCCATGATAATACATGTTTCCAAGCGCCTTCATCGCCGGAGTACCATTAAATTTCTTTGCGGCCTTTCGATACCAATTGGCAGCTTGCACATAATTTTGTGCAATTCCACGACCATTATAGTAACTGTCGCCTAATTGTTTAGCCGCCTCGTACTTGCTCACAGTATTATTTTCGGCAGCTATTCGCCAGAAATGCACTGCCTTTACATCATCTTTAGGTACTCCCGTGCCAGTTGAATAGCGCTCTGCTAACATTGATGCTGAATCAGGGCTACCTTCGTCAGCTATTTTTTGCCACCAGTAAATAGTTTGCGCATCATCTTTGGGAATACCTGAATAGTTACCAGTGTACATATTGGCAAGATTAAACTGGGCGGGGACATATCCATGTTCGGCTGCCATTCGATACCAAGTGATTGCCTGAGCATAGTTCCGCTTTACTCGATCACCAGCATTAAAAGCATTGCCTAATTGCAACTGTGCTTCCGGATTTCCATTCTCGGCAGCTTTTGTCCACCAGATTAACGCCTGTTCGTTATCAACCTTAACGACTTCACCTATGGCGTACATATCGCCCAGCCTAAGCTGTGCAATGGTATTGCCTTGTTCAGCCAATGGCTTCAGTTCGCGAAGTGCTGTTTCAAAATCGTGGTTTTTATATGCTGCCAGTCCTTCATCAAGTCCAGCAAAACATGTTGACGCTGAAAAAAATACAATTAACAAGAAAAAGCTATTACAAGTGATTCGTTTCATTCCGCTCCCTATGGCGATGAAATTGGGTGGTGAACATTCGAATTGGAAGGCAACCGCGACTGTCGCAAATTAGCACGCAGCGGTCATATTAGCATAACAGCATGAAAGACGACTTAGGCCGGGTAGCAGGCCCTTCAGCATTGAGACAAAAGCCATATCAGATAACAGCCACCATTCAAAGGTGGCTATTAATAAGAAACCTCCCCATAAAGGGGAGGTCACAATTAATCAAATATATGGTTACTCATTTAAATTTAATACAGCAAGTGCAGCATATTCGTTTAGTTCCTGATAAGCCACGGGCTGCCCAAGCAAGTTTCTATGTGTCAGTTTTTGATAGAGATCGATAATGAATAACTGAATATCTTGATCCGCCACAAAAATCGAAACAGGCATACTGGCACCGAGCTCGCCATCTGATTTAATAAATCGTAACGCTGGTTCGATTTTCGACTCGATACTACTAACAGCATAAAAGTCACTGATCTTGATGCGCCCAGCTGCCAAAAGCACTGCTAGTCTAGGCACTTCCAAAAACACCGCTGCACGTGACAGAAAGTGTTCCGAAACATTAATAATCTCGCGATATCCGGAACGCAATTGTGACAAATAACTGTACGTCACTCCAAGCTCAGCTGCCAGTTGTTGCAACTGCATCTGCTTGTGTATTGCGGCATCAAGCAGCATGACTAATAACGCTGATCCAGGCCGCTCAAGTTCACTTCTATCCAAACCAGCCACCAAGCCAATTCTGCTACTTTCCGTAACGCCATTTTCCTTACTCATTTCACATTCCTCACAGTTATTAATAAAAAGCATTTAAGAGCTAAATCATTCAACTCTTATTACGTATAGCTACCGAATCCGTAGATTTGTCATTTATTTTGATTTTTATTATCTAACTTAGATCAGCACGATTTCTTACATTAATTGGGTTCAGCGCTAGTTCAGTGCATGTATCAATGCATTAAAAAATAATCGTCAGATTCGGCAAGTTGTTGCTATACGTTAATGCCAAGCAATTAGGCACAGGACATATTTTAGAAAGTGAGGACAGCATGGCTTATTCAAGCGAAATGGAAAGCTTGATCGATCTGCTAGTTGATATAGCTATCGCAGATATTAATAATCAAAATTCGGGAGCAGACACATGCAACGAGCAGCAATATACGCAAGATACTCAGATGAAGAGCAGCGAGCTACTTCAATCGATGATCAAATCAGAAGAACAAGGGAACACGCAATAGCACTGGGTTATGAAGTGGTCGATGAATTGATTTTCAGTGACGCGGCCGTTTCAGGGCAGTCTTACGCACTGTCAAAACGCGTAGGTTACGCAAGATTAATGAAAGCCTGGGATAACAAGGAGTTTGACGCATTAGTCGTTGATGAAGTCTCCCGTCTCGCTAGGGGGCCAATGGAACTGGCAAAACTGGAAGACCGCATTGAACATTCCGGAGTAAGGCTCGTTACTACAAACGGTGTCGATTCCAACATTCCGAATTGGCAATTTCAATATGCCGTTTTGGGTGCTGCTGCAGCACAGTTTGTACGTGACACTCGACATCGTGTCATTCGTGGCATGATCGGCCAGTTGGAGCGCGGCTATATGATTGCAAGCCCACCTTTTGGGTATAAGTGCATACGTGAGGGTGGTGAACACAGTGGCGGTACCCGCTGGGAAATATTCGAGGAAGAAGCAATTTGGGTCAGAAAAATATTCGATTGGCGTCAGAATGGGATGGCATTAGGCGGAATAGCACAACAAATGAATCAGGCGGGAATACATTGTCCACGCAAACCACGAAAAGAGGCAATAGCCTATTGGCGTCCAGGTACAGTAAGACAGATGTTACACAATCACATATATAAAGGTGAATTTGTATGGAATGGTAGCGCTCGTATTAAAGCTAAAAATAAACGAGAAAACAAACCCTTAAATGCTGAAATTGTATATGAACGACCCCATTTGCGGCTTGTCAGTGATGAAATCTGGACTGTTTGTAACAAAAGCCGGTTCAGTCGATCTGGTCGCTCAAGCAGCAAGCATTTATTTTCGGGTTTAGTGACATGCGGTGTTTGCAGCGCGACGTTAAGCGTGGCAACAAGTGGTTCAGCTCCTGCATTGATATGTGCACAATGCGGTCAAGCAGGAAGAGTTGGTGTCCCGAATCGTAAGGGCTCGTATGTGTCAACTGCAGGTACGAAAGAGGTACTGCTATACGTACTGAAGCAGCAATTTACGCAAGCGCATATCGATGCATTTCGTGACAGATTGCGCAAACGACTTGAGGGTCATAATGAAAATGAATTAGGTGAAATTAAGATGAGCATTGCGAGATTAAGTGTAAGCGTCCAGCCCATCCACCTGTCATTGCCCGCCAAACTCATGCAATCTAGCTGCTTTTTTATGAAAGGCACGCTAGATGGCTACTCGACACACGCCTGATTTTTGGCAAACGCACCTTACCGCTTGGCAACAAACCAAACTGACCGTCACAGCTTATTGCACCCAGCACGGCTTATGTGCCAAGACCTTTTATCGCTGGCGCAGCCAGCTGACAACAGCGCCCAATCTCACGCGCCAGCCACCGCTAACCCTCATCCCCGTCAGTGTTCAACCTGCGCCTGTCACGGGCACGCTCCAGCTCCACAGCCCCACTGGCTGGCGGGTAGAGCTTCCCATTGCTAGCACGCCCTGGCTAATTGACTTGTTGCGGCAACTGCCATGATATCTGCCCATCCCATCAGCCCCATCGCCACCCAGGTCTGGCTAGTCATCGAACCCGTGGACATGCGCATCGGCATAGATGGCCTTTCCCAGCGCATCCAGCACCGCCTGGGTCGCAGTCCCTGCGACGGCGCCGCCTACGCCTTCCGTAATCGTCGCCAAACGCGGGTCAAGCTCCTGGTCTGGGATGGCACAGGGGTCTGGTTGTGCCAACGCCGACTGCATCGTGGTCACTTCACCTGGCCAGACATCGCTGCCATCACCCATCCTTTAACCCCCACACAGTGGGACTGGCTGATCACAGGTATCGACTGGCAAAGACTCAGTGCCCCAGCCCCTGCCCACTGGCAGGTGTAGCCACTCATGATTCAGTAAAAACATGCCTGAAACCCGCATTATTGCTGGTTTCAGGCGGGGTGAAATGGTATAATTCAAGCATGGATTCAGCCCAACAACTTGCCCAATTTATCCCCGATCCCGCCTTGGCGGCGTATGTGGATAAGCTGTTGGCGCAGGTTAAACAGGATGCTGAACTCATTCAACAAAACACAGTATTACTCCAGCAAAACACCGCACAAATCCTCACGCTGACTAAGCAAATCCAGCACGCCGAACTCAAGAACCAGGCTTTGGTACTGGAACTTGCCTATTACCGCCGCATCCGCTTCGCCAACAAGAGCGAGCAGCTCTCGCCTGAGCAGCGTGCGTTGTTTGATGAGTGCTGGGCAGCCGACATCACGGCCATTGAAGCCCAAATCGGGCAGCCAGATACACCTAATACCGAAGATGCGACAACCGCTATCCCCAAGCCTGCGCGTCCACGCGCAGGTCGTCAGCCACTGCCTGACCATCTGCCCCGCATCATTCATCGCCATGAGCCTGCATCTTGCCAGTGCGGTGCGTGTGGTGGTGCGTTAATCAAAATCGGTGAAGACATCAGCGAACAACTGGATGTCGAACCTGCCCAGTTCACCGTGCATCAACACATCCGTCCACAGTATGCTTGTCGCCACTGCGAAACCGTTGCTGCCGCCCCCATTCCAGCTGCCGTCATCGACGGCGGCGTGGCGACATCAGGTTTGCTGGCGTGGGTGATGATCAGTAAATTCGTTGATCATTTACCGCTCTACCGTATAGAACACATTGCCCAGCGCAGCCAGGTGACCCTGGCGCGTTCCACCTTGGCGGAGTGGGTCGGACGTGTGGGGGTAGCGTTGCAACCGTTGGTCGACAGGCTCACTGAATTACTGCTGGCACGCAGTGTATTGCATGCGGATGAAACGCCAGTGCCACAATTAGACCCCGGGGCGGGCAAAACCAAGAAAGCTTATCTGTGGGCTTACCGCACGGGTGATTTGGCATCCCCTTCATCCGCACCGCCTATCGTGGTGTTTGACTATCAGCCAGGGCGACAGGGATTGCATGCGCGGCACTTTCTGGCAGGTTGGCAAGGACACTTGATGGTTGACGATTACGCTGGTTATAAAGCGTTATTTACCCAAGGCATCACTGAGCTGGCATGCTTCGCACATGCACGTCGGAAGTTCTTTGATTTGCATGCGGCCAACCAAAGTCCAATTGCAGCGGCTGCGCTGCAGCGTATCGCGGCACTCTATGCCATTGAGCAGGCTGCGGACAAGCTGGATGCGGCAGGTCGTTTGCAGTTGCGCCAGACTCAGGCAAAACCGTTATTGGGCGAACTGCATGACTGGTTAATCCAGACTCGCGTCAAAGTGGCCGATGGCAGCGGCACAGCCCGCGCGTTGGATTACAGCATCAAGCGTTGGCCAGCACTGATACGCTATGCGGACAGCGGCATCTTGCCTATTGATAACAACCCAGTCGAAAATGCGATACGACCCATTGCCATCGGCAAAAAGAATTGGCTGTTCGCAGGCTCAGAACGTGCAGGCAAACGCGCTGCAGCGATTCAGAGTTTGTTGGCTACCGCCAAGCTCAATGGCTTGGAACCCTATGCATGGCTCAAAGATACGTTGGAAAAATTACCGGTCTGGCCTAATAGCCAGATTGATGAATTGCTGCCGTTTAAAAATGAACTACCATAAGTAGTGAAGGGATTGGAGTGGCTGGGCTGGACGCTTACGATTAAGTCGCGCAACTGAGCGCTTATTACAGCTAATACGCGATGTGCCGGATGACGATCAGTTAGAGCAGCAATATCGCGCAACTTTAGACGAGCGGCGTCAGGCAGAAAAGGAACTAAAGCGCGTTGAGGCAGGCATTATGGCACTGGACAAACAGGCTATTGAACAACAGATCAATGTGAACTTTGAAGATATATTGCTTCAGCTATTTGACAGTGATGTTTCAACGGAAAGAACGCGTGCTGTGTTAACAAGAGTCTTTACAGCGATTCGCTTTATGGGAAAACCTGAACCATACACTAGCGTATTTAATATAGAAATCGTGCCCGGTGTCATTGCAGCAGAGCTCACCAGTACACAAGAACTTGATAAAGTTAAAACTGTATTCAATATTAAATTGAGCACAACGCATTCAAGACCGACACGTTGGGTTATAGAGGAAATTTGAACATTATTCTGAAGAGGTGGGGCAACGAAAGTTGCCCCACTTTTTTATGTTACGCGACCTGATCAGATGCTGCTATTGTCATGCGAATTGAAGAATACCCACTGAATGGAGCGATTCTTATTATTGAATGTTATGGGAACACAACATTCAATAATAGTAACGGCAAATATAAGCAGCCACTAAAAAATGGACGATGCTTATACAGAGTTGTTTATAGCCTCCCTCGCCTCCTCGCCTCGCCTCCTCAGGTACGCCCCACCCTTAAATTGAAAATAAATGCGCAAATCCAGGCAGCTGTAGCTATACATGTTATGAAGACAAAAATGCTTCATACCTTTAAAACAACAACAATACTAATAAGGAGTTTTACCATGTTATCTAATCAACTTTCTGCTATGCCAGCAGCTTACCGTACTCATGAAGCTCGTCGCTTTGCTCGTTTGCTTCGTAATTTACGCAAGACTCGTGTCACCCATGATGTTTTACCGTTACTTGAACTATGCTTTTCTTCAACACTATCTACTGACGTGATTGCTTATCACGTTGTTGCTCAAGACTTTTCATTTACTGAAGCTTCTTCTCATGTTGAGTATGTTGTAGAGCATCTCGCGGGTTCCAGCGGTGGCCGCCGCTGGGGGATTTGGCGCAATGTGTATGTTCGTGGTTATGCTACTGTGTTTGGTTTGCGCGTTAAAGTGTTTGAGCAGCTTCTTGACGATGCTGATTTTCGTTGCACTGCTACTGATGTTTCTTATGCTCATCGTCTTCTTGCACATGCGCAGCAGTTAGCTGACGCTATGCAAGTTAAATCAGACTTAGCTGATGAACGCGGTGCTCTTGTTTCATATATTGCGCTTACTACTTATTACAAGTAAGTCACCCAAGACTTGAAAAACATGTGGATGAGCGTCCACTTTAGAAAAATTTGGCATCCTTTATCATTTAAAAAAACGTTCGCTGATGCTAGAAAGCATCCCATGAGCAATTTGCTCATGGGCGATCAAGGATTGTTTCAATGACTGCATTTTTCGATATGCAACGGCGAGACGTTCCTGTGTATCTTTGTCGGGGACTACTAATTTTTGCTCAGCAAGAATACCAAGATGTGACCAGAAATCAACCGGTGTTAAGTTGCATTCCGAATTGAGCCACTTTGATTGAGTGTTTGCCTTAAATATTGACCCACCTCAAGAAACGCAAACCGTCATGCTGCATGACCAGTTATCAAATTTGTTGGGTCAGACTAAAATACAAAAGATGGGTCAATTTGTGGTGCAATCTAACATGGCGAGTTTCACCAGAATACGCACACACGCCTGGAGATACAACAACAGATTGCATGCGACTCATAAAAATGACCTTATTTCATTTAAAGCGTTATTTATGCATCATATTGGTTGACAATCACTATTCACACAATTTAAGATGAAGCTTAAATAGCTCTTTAATCCACTTAAAGCATCATTTATAAATCATGCGTGTAACTCAATCAGCCACCCTGTCACCTCCATTAACCAAGCAAGCTGCCCAAATTGGCGAGGCTTTGCAACATCTACGCCATGCACGTCAGGTTAAACAATCAGATGCCGCCTTGCGTGCAGGCATTTCGCGCGCTACCGCACAACGTTTAGAACGCGGAGATCCTGGCGTCTCATTAGGAGGCATCTTGCGTTATCTCGACGCTATTGCCCCAGGCTTAACCTTACTCAAATTGCTCACAGGAGAGGATCCCTCTCTGGCTGCTATGGAACATCGATTACGTACTCAGCGTGTGCATGGACTCACAGCTGCCGAACTAAAGGAATTAGACTTTTAATGGCCATTTCCACAACCAATCTTTATGCTTTCGCGCATATTAACGGTGAATTTTCACCTGCTGGGAAACTGAACCTCACTGAACAGGATCAGCAAACAGTAGCCTCAACGTTTGCCTATGGGCAGCGCTACATCGAGCGCCCCAATGCAATCGAGATAGATCCCATTGGCCTAGCGTTACAACCAAAAGAAAGTGTAAAGGGTAAGTTACTTACGCCTCCCAACGGGTTATCGTTTTTTGGGGGTATTCGCGATGCAGCCCCTGATGCCTGGGGTCGTCGACTGATTGAGGCTCGACTTCGAGTACCCGCAAATAGCCTGCCAGAATCTACTTACCTTTTGGAGGCCGGCAGCAACCGCGTTGGTGCTTTAGATGTCCGTACTTCACTTGATGCACCCGCTCAGCACACACAAGAACCTCCTCCATCACTGCAATACCTATTGGAGGCTGCCGAAAGAGTTGAAGCTGGGCTGCCAATCCCAGACAGATTATCAGACATATTCATTGCCGGCACCGGCTTGGGTGGGATGCGCCCTAAAGTTAGTGTTCGCGATAATGAGCATCTTCTCTGGCTCGCCAAGTTTCCCAGTCTGAGCGACAACCTGATTGATATCCCACTGATCGAACATGCCACCCTCCGACTCGCTGCACTTGCCGGTTTAAACGTGCCAGAAACACAAGTGATTGAGGTGCTGGACAAGAATGTGATGTTGATACGCCGCTTTGATCGGTCTTGGACGATGACAAACAAGCCAATGGAGCTCAGGCACCACATGGTCAGTGCGTTAACTCTGCTTGCGTGCGAGGAACTGGATTCGCCAAATAAGAGTTATATGGACATTGTCAGCGCCATGCGCCGCTACTGCGGGACAAACTTCCTTAAGGTAGATATAGCTGAACTATACGGCCGCATGGTATTCAATATTCTGGTAAGCAATGACGATGACCATCTGCGAAACCATGCATTCCTGTGGGACACCACCTCAGGCGGATGGAAACTTAGCCCCCTATACGATGTGATGCCTCGAGCCACTTTGGCAAGCGAGCGGTTCTTACATCTGGGTGTTGGACTGAATGGTAGGTTCGCCGATTTAGACAACGCTTATTCGGCTAAAGAACGATTCGGGTTGCTGGGCCCTAATGCATGCGAAATCATAGATCGGGTTTGGAGAGTGGTGCGGCAATGGAAGCTTCACTTTGAGAGTTTCGGCGTATCGGCAGAACAGATAGCACGTATTTCTCCAGCATTTCGGCATATCGATGACGTGTCCAGTCCAGAGTTGCGCAAACAACTTTAACAAATATTGGCATCGCGGACTCTTCTACAAAGGATACGCGGGTAAATTTCCTTGCGCTTCTCTTGCTTTAATAAACACTAGTAACAACCCATTTAGTCAACATACACATGAAGTTATTGACCTGATCATCAATAATTCCGCATGGTATACATTCCAACCGGAATCCATTGTTGAATGGTTCATCAGTGCTAATGGTGAAAGAGTACTCAATACAACTGACGCAATTACAACAAATGACTTACTAATTGCTGAATTAATGATATTTTCTTGAGGTTTTGGTACCTAAATCTGTAGACCTGCATTCGAAATTAACTACTTTGTTAAATGCCATACCGAAGCGAGCCACTTTTAAGTGGGCTTTAACAAAGATAATATAAATCAATATTTAAGTTCCGACTTTTGTTGTCGCTAACCTTAATATGGGTATTTCCCATTTAATTACAGCATGGAGATTAAAATGTCTATCAACGGAATCTCAAGTACTACACATCATAATATCGCCCCAACTCAACTACAAACGCAGAAAGCGCCAGTTCGGCAAGATAGCGACGGTGATAATGACAAAAGCAAAGTGGGTGAAGTAGAAAAAGCTAGCAGCCAATCTAGCGGCTCATCCACTATAGGGAATAAAATCAACACCAGTGCTTAATGCTAATACATTAGTGCAACAAGTGACTCTTCGTTGCTTGTTGGCTAAGTCTTGATTATTGGGTACGATCAGAACATTGACACAAATCTCTTATGTTTTCGGACACTAGACTTAATAAACTATGTATAAATAGCTGTCCATATTGAACAACTATCCGCAATCCGGACCCAACCGCTGACTTCGTGCTAATCAGAAATCCAGCGCTGAAACATTTTCATAACCCTAAATCACTCAATCCCAGATGCTCGTCTGGGCGCCGCCCAATAGGCCAGAAGAATTTTCGTTCTGTTTCCTTGATTGGAAGTTCGTTAATACTGGCAAAACGACGCATCATGAAACCAAACTCATTGAATTCCCAATTTTCGTTGCCATAAGCACGGAACCATTGGCTGGAATCATCATGATATTCATAGGCGAAGCGTACTGCGATACGATCACCTGAGCATCCCCACAACTCCTTGATTAATCGATAGTCCAACTCTTTGGCCCATTTACGGACAAGAAACTCTCGCACTTGCTCACGTCCGATGGGAAATTCGACGCGGTTTCGCCAGCGGGTGTCTTCTGTGTAAACGAGTACGACACGATCTGGATCACGGGTATTCCATGCGTCTTCAGCCATGCGTACTTTGTGGGTTGCCGTTTCTTTTGTAAATGGTGGAATAGGTGGCTTGGTTTCCATATTTGGCTCCTCGGAAGTTGGTAGACAGGACTGTCTATATAAATAAGTCTATGCGATGTAGACCGAGTTGTCTACAATGCATATATGGAAACTATTAATCCCGCACCTCAACAGGCACCCAGTGCGCGTGAGCGTATTCTTCTGACTGCCCATGACCTCTTCTACCAAGAAGGAATACGCGCAACCGGAATTGACCGTCTGATTTCGAAATCGGGGGTTACGAAAGTCACCTTCTATCGCCACTTTCCTAGTAAGAAGCATCTTATCCTTGAATTTTTGGAGTATAGACACCAACGTTGGATGGCGTGGTTCATTGATGCGCTTGTTCGGCACAGTGGGGATAGCAAAGCACTCGTGCCAACTTTGGCTGAGTGGTTTCACGATAAGAACTTTCGAGGATGTGCCTTCATCAATAGCGTTGGGGAACTTGGGGAAACCATGCCCGAAGTAGTCGATATCTCACAACGGCACAAACAGGACATGACTGACGTCATTGCCAGCTTACTGCCAGTATCTCAAAACCAAAAGTATGATGCTCAAGCTTTGGCGGTCGCCGTTGATGGCGCCATTATCAGAGCACAGTTCGATCGAACTCCAGAAGCTGCGTTATCTTCCATAGACAGAATCCAGAAGGCACTATTGGGCATGAGTAAGTGAAATAGTCTTAAGTTTTAAGAGGGTTGCATCAATAACATCGATGGTCAGGAATTCGGCCTAAGCTGTCTTTCATGCTGATGTGCTAATATTACCGCTGTGTCTCGGTTGCGGACATCTGAACAAGGCTCCAACCGAGACGAAGCGGATATTAAAAGTAGCTTATCTGAACGACTGCTATACGACAGTAAGCGGAAGTTCAATGTTTAGTATTCAGAATACTAGTGCTTGTTATTCATTGGCATGGATCGTATTTATAGTCAGCGGCATCAAGCCCGCCCCCATCTTTTAAATAAAATAACTCTGGTTTGCCTTTAATAATAGTCTTTTGACTTTTTTTATTATTTTTTGATTTGGTTATGACCATACGACCAGTTACCAAATTTTTATTTATTTCAACGGACGCTTTCATACTGTCATCGTCTTCTTTATACAGTGTTGAGCTATATAAGACCTCTATTAGCTTAAACGTATTTTTATTGAGTTTATATTGATACTGTGTATCGTTCACACAGTTATGCCAGCGTCTGTGATAGCTAAAAAAAACACTGTGCTCAGTTATCTCCATATCACCAAATTCAACATCTGTAGTGCCGCAACAGGCAATTTCTTCACCAGAGTTATCTGCAACTTTGTAAGTGCCAAGATCAGACCCAAAAAGAATATAAATCTGGCGCGTTTGGTTTGGGGTAGCGCCTCTTAGTATTGAAACAATACTGTCTGGGTGCTCATCGTCATTTAAATCGCCTGTCGCCTCTAACTCAAGAGTTGCCCCAGGCATCGAAGCTACGAATGCTTGGACAGACTTATAACTATCTGACTGAGCGTTAGCTAGAGGTAACATTCCAAAACCAAAGAAAATCACAAGAATATTCACTATACGCATTTAGAAACCCAATGAAATCATAGAATAAAATGTCTCAATATTCACATCGTGCCGTGACGTAAACTAAAAGTAATATAAAATTGAATTTCCGCTAAGCGCTTGAAAGCTGAACGTCAAACTTGTTCACACAACGTTCCGCTTGTGGCACACTGTGGACGCTAGCCCGCAGCACCACACAGCGGACATCAAAATGCTGGTTAAATATACCATGTATGCACGCTTTATGGCTTAAGCGACCCTTCCCCTCGACTTGACGAAAGTCGTTCGACTATGACCGCTTTGTGGCAGGCTATTTACTAGTGCTACTGCCGCTGCGTACCATTAACGTCGATTGCTGATTAATTAATGGATGCCTTTTCTTTGGCATGAAGTAGGCTTCATTTACATCCTAATTCATGCCTATTGAGTCAGGTAATTTATATTGGATATATTAAAATTCTGTGTGTAGTCGCGCGGAAATAATATTGACCGGACCTCGGTCAGCGTTATAGGCCGGATTCCAGATGTGCTGGTAGTCCGCAGTAACTGAGGTTTTTTTCCACACATTCAAACTGTAATAAGACTCGAATATTTGTTCCGGCTGGTAGCGTAATGCCCCATCACCAATGAAGAAGGATATCCCCCCCGCTTCCAGATAGCGGCGTCGCTCTGCGGACAAAGTGTTTTCCATCAATGACAGACCAAGCACATCATTGGCACGCCCCCACTTTGCCCCCGAAAACACTAAACCTGTGGCGAAAGATCCATCCACTTCAGTAAACGCATAAGTTTCAGTACGGCCATCGGCCTTCATAGCGCGCAAGAAAAATCCCAGATTATCATTGATAGCTTGCTCGATATTGACACCTATACCATATTTAATCTTTTCACCTGAACGTACATTGAAAATGGTTTGCTGATCCGCGCCCGGGTGCGCTTCAAGATAAGCAAGCGCATCGGCAAAACTCGCCAGTCTGGCACGATTACGCCAAGCTAGAATACGGACTTTACCGGGTTGCCCACCTAGGATATGAACATGTTCCACCTCGATTTGATCGCCATAATGCTGACCGATAGCTGTATCAACAGGGAGCATGTTGGGTTCTTTCGGACCCGTCATGCGCCCAAAGCGAAATACCCAATCATTTTTATACCATTCTCCAGCAAATCCCCAACCGAAACCACGCGCATCTGCCGCATAGTCGTATGCTGCATAGGTCATATTGCCCCAGTTCATGAACTGAGTACGGGGATCGCTAGCGTATTCATTGTGGTCAAAGACATCAAGAGTGGAAAAGTTACCAACAGTCAGCACGAACCGATTCTTATCCTGACTGCCGGCCAGTTGATTAAGATCAGCTTCAACATGCTCTGTCCCACCACCTTGATTCCAAGTTTGCCGCAAAAAAAGCTTTTGTCGATAGATTGTCGGGGTACTTCCCGATGCTCGGGTAATTTCTCCATTTGTGAAACCACCCAGTCCCGTCAAGTTGGAAAAAGCCACACCTTGGGTGATTTCAGGAGTGACATAGAACTCACCGCCTTGCCACAGGCGAAGCCCGAGATAGGCGGTGGTTGAGAAGGTATAGCTTTCCGCTTTGTCTGGCGAAAAACTGTTAGGGCCAGAATAGGCGGCAGAAAAGGGAAGCTTGCTCTGCCAGACGTATGTGGTCTGGAATTTGGCATCCCAGTTTGCATCTTCAGGCGCTTGCGCTAAGCTAATAACAGGTAATAGCGTGCCGATGAGCGCAACTACCCCTTGGTTAATGAATGCCGAATGGCGCAATTTGGTAAATTTGAAACTCATACGTACTCCTTGGTGAGCACGCAATCATGCTCAAGCAAACTCGAACCGCTTTAGCGGCACATTACAGAACTAATAGGAAGAAACGAAAGCAACCGAGAACCGGTTGCTCAATGCTACTACCTGCCATTTTGGGCAAGATAGCAGCAGAATATGACAGCTGTTACCTCACCTGTGCGTGGTCAATGCAAGATCGACTACAGTAACTATCCACAGATGGAACTCCATTAATAAAGACCCGCGCATTCTAGCGTAGTCAAATCAGGATGACAATTCTTATAAAAAAACGGTGGCAATCGGTTAAATAATTCAACGGCTTCTTTAACTGATTAAAGAAGAGTATTTAATTATGGTATAGTCCCCTATCCTATATTTAAAGATGAGATATGTCTCACATAATTCACAACAAACAAAAACTGCTGAACCGCGTGCGGCGCATCCGAGGACAAATCGAGGCCATCGAACGCGCACTGCTTGAGGAAAGTAGCTGCATCAACGTATTGCAGCAAATCACCAGTTGTAGAGGTGCTATGACGGGCTTGTTGGCCGTCGTGCTTGAGGATCACATCCGGACACACTTAATCGATGTCGAGCCGCATGAGGGAGAGCAAGGTGATGCCAAGGAACAATTGATTGATATTATCCACAGCTATTTCAAGTGAGTCTGCAATGAATACATTTTATGAAAAACCATTTTTAGCTGACCATGACCACGTTTTTCTAGGAAACGATCATGACAAGAACGGGCGCAAGACATGGGCCGTGATTGCGCTATGTAGCGTAATGATGGTTGCCGAGATTATCGGAGGCAGTCTATTTGGTTCGTTGGCACTTGTAGCTGATGGTCTGCATATGTCCACCCATGCCGGTGCGATGCTGATCGCGGCACTTGCCTACTCTTATGCACGCAAGCATGCCAACGACCCACACTTTGTTTTTGGAACAGGCAAACTAGGTGACCTCGCGGGATTTACCAGCGCTATCATTCTAGCAATGATGGCTTTGCTCATCGGGTACGAAGCGATTGCGCGATTGCTTGCACCGATACCGATACATTTCAGTGAAGCAATTCCTATTGCGGTCGTCGGTTTGCTTGTCAATATCGTCAGCGCATGGTTATTAAGTGGCGATGATCATCATGGACACAGCCACGGTCATGACCATACCCACGATCAACATGCTGAGCACGAGCACGGTGAAGAAATGCAACTCATTAAGACACCTTCCGGCGTGTTTGCGCTCTCTATTTTCGAAGATGGTGTTCCACCTGTCTTTCGTATGAAGGTAAGTACCGAAGGTGCCGAGTTGTCAGCGCAAGACATGACGGTCACAACCATTCGGCCAGATGGTACGCGTCAAGTCTTCGCATTCTCGCGAACATCTGATTTTCTGGAGTCAACTACTGACATTCCCGAGCCGCATGCATTTAAAGCAGTAGTTACATTGCCTGATGGTGTACACGCTGTTCAATTCGAAGAGCATGGACATGATACTCATAGTGTTGACACTCGCGACCACAACATGCGCGCCGCCTATATGCACGTCATTGCCGATGCGGCTGTTTCGGTGTTGGCGATCATTGGTTTACTCTTGGCTCAGATGTTTGGTTGGCTGTGGATGGATCCGCTGGCCGGTATTGTCGGTGCACTGGTCATCGCAAACTGGTCGTATGGCCTGATGCGCGATACTGGCGCGATTCTGATGGACATGAGTCCCAATGATACGATGGCAAACAAGATACGGGAAACTGTCGAAATGGCAGGTGACAAGCTAGTCGATTTGCATGTATGGCGTCTTGGTCCCGGCCACCTTGGCGCAGTGGTTTCAGTATCTACCAAAGAAACGCTCCGTGGACCGGCCTTTTACCACGCACAACTGCGACGATTCCAAGGGCTATCGCATATCTCGGTCGAGGTTCACACGCTTCAGGTAGTCTGACATATGAGTATTAGCGCTCTCTACACCGAGGACTGTTAAACAGCAACCAATAATTCCCACCAATCAGCACCTAAATTTACCACCTGTTTTTAGCTAATCCAGAATTGGTATGGCTTTTTTAGCTGTTCCACTGACGCTGAAAATCATCGAAACCGAAAAAATTTGGACGCTGTTTGATAATCATGCCGCCTTGAATGGAGAAAAGAAAATGGCTGAAGATATAAAAGAACCCTGGTTAAATTACTTAGCACTAACGACGGTGATATTTGCTGTGTGTGCAACACTTGCAACATTTAAGGGGGGTGGATTTTCTACCCGTTCTGTCTTGAGCCAGACCCAGGCTTCTGATCAGTGGGCTTTTTATCAGGCCAAGGCAATCAAGTCTTACTTGTACCAGATGCAAGGTAAGCGTCCAGCCCAGCCACTCCAATCCCTTCACTACTTATGGTAGTTCATTTTTAAACGGCAGCAATTCATCAATCTGGCTATTAGGCCAGACCGGTAATTTTTCCAACGTATCTTTGAGCCATGCATAGGGTTCCAAGCCATTGAGCTTGGCGGTAGCCAACAAACTCTGAATCGCTGCAGCGCGTTTGCCTGCACGTTCTGAGCCTGCGAACAGCCAATTCTTTTTGCCGATGGCAATGGGTCGTATCGCATTTTCGACTGGGTTGTTATCAATAGGCAAGATGCCGCTGTCCGCATAGCGTATCAGTGCTGGCCAACGCTTGATGCTGTAATCCAACGCGCGGGCTGTGCCGCTGCCATCGGCCACTTTGACGCGAGTCTGGATTAACCAGTCATGCAGTTCGCCCAATAACGGTTTTGCCTGAGTCTGGCGCAACTGCAAACGACCTGCCGCATCCAGCTTGTCCGCAGCCTGCTCAATGGCATAGAGTGCCGCGATACGCTGCAGCGCAGCCGCTGCAATTGGACTTTGGTTGGCCGCATGCAAATCAAAGAACTTCCGACGTGCATGTGCGAAGCATGCCAGCTCAGTGATGCCTTGGGTAAATAACGCTTTATAACCAGCGTAATCGTCAACCATCAAGTGTCCTTGCCAACCTGCCAGAAAGTGCCGCGCATGCAATCCCTGTCGCCCTGGCTGATAGTCAAACACCACGATAGGCGGTGCGGATGAAGGGGATGCCAAATCACCCGTGCGGTAAGCCCACAGATAAGCTTTCTTGGTTTTGCCCGCCCCGGGGTCTAATTGTGGCACTGGCGTTTCATCCGCATGCAATACACTGCGTGCCAGCAGTAATTCAGTGAGCCTGTCGACCAACGGTTGCAACGCTACCCCCACACGTCCGACCCACTCCGCCAAGGTGGAACGCGCCAGGGTCACCTGGCTGCGCTGGGCAATGTGTTCTATACGGTAGAGCGGTAAATGATCAACGAATTTACTGATCATCACCCACGCCAGCAAACCTGATGTCGCCACGCCGCCGTCGATGACGGCAGCTGGAATGGGGGCGGCAGCAACGGTTTCGCAGTGGCGACAAGCATACTGTGGACGGATGTGTTGATGCACGGTGAACTGGGCAGGTTCGACATCCAGTTGTTCGCTGATGTCTTCACCGATTTTGATTAACGCACCACCACACGCACCGCACTGGCAAGATGCAGGCTCATGGCGATGAATGATGCGGGGCAGATGGTCAGGCAGTGGCTGACGACCTGCGCGTGGACGCGCAGGCTTGGGGATAGCGGTTGTCGCATCTTCGGTATTAGGTGTATCTGGCTGCCCGATTTGGGCTTCAATGGCCGTGATGTCGGCTGCCCAGCACTCATCAAACAACGCACGCTGCTCAGGCGAGAGCTGCTCGCTCTTGTTGGCGAAGCGGATGCGGCGGTAATAGGCAAGTTCCAGTACCAAAGCCTGGTTCTTGAGTTCGGCGTGCTGGATTTGCTTAGTCAGCGTGAGGATTTGTGCGGTGTTTTGCTGGAGTAATACTGTGTTTTGTTGAATGAGTTCAGCATCCTGTTTAACCTGCGCCAACAGCTTATCCACATACGCCGCCAAGGCGGGATCGGGGATAAATTGGGCAAGTTGTTGGGCTGAATCCATGCTTGAATTATACCATTTCACCCCGCCTGAAACCAGCAATAATGCGGGTTTCAGGCATGTTTTTACTGAATCATGAGTGGCTACACCTGCCAGTGGGCAGGGGCTGGGGCACTGAGTCTTTGCCAGTCGATACCTGTGATCAGCCAGTCCCACTGTGTGGGGGTTAAAGGATGGGTGATGGCAGCGATGTCTGGCCAGGTGAAGTGACCACGATGCAGTCGGCGTTGGCACAACCAGACCCCTGTGCCATCCCAGACCAGGAGCTTGACCCGCGTTTGGCGACGATTACGGAAGGCGTAGGCGGCGCCGTCGCAGGGACTGCGACCCAGGCGGTGCTGGATGCGCTGGGAAAGGCCATCTATGCCGATGCGCATGTCCACGGGTTCGATGACTAGCCAGACCTGGGTGGCGATGGGGCTGATGGGATGGGCAGATATCATGGCAGTTGCCGCAACAAGTCAATTAGCCAGGGCGTGCTAGCAATGGGAAGCTCTACCCGCCAGCCAGTGGGGCTGTGGAGCTGGAGCGTGCCCGTGACAGGCGCAGGTTGAACACTGACGGGGATGAGGGTTAGCGGTGGCTGGCGCGTGAGATTGGGCGCTGTTGTCAGCTGGCTGCGCCAGCGATAAAAGGTCTTGGCACATAAGCCGTGCTGGGTGCAATAAGCTGTGACGGTCAGTTTGGTTTGTTGCCAAGCGGTAAGGTGCGTTTGCCAAAAATCAGGCGTGTGTCGAGTAGCCATCTAGCGTGCCTTTCATAAAAAAGCAGCTAGATTGCATGAGTTTGGCGGGCAATGACAGGTGGATGGGCTGGACGCTTACGATGCAAGCGGAAAAGCTTGAAATGGATATGCTTGCTTTGACCAATAAAAACCAGGGATCGGCTTTAATCGCATACAAGGAAAAGATTGCAGATTATGAAATGAAAGTTAAAAAGTACGAAAAAGAGAAGGAAGATATTAAACAGGAAGCTAAAAAATTAGAGCAAATCAGGGATTCTGCCCAAGTCAACTCCAAGAAATTCGGCATGGCCGTGATCTTCTTGCAAATTACAATTTTGCTATCTTCTATTGCTGGCCTCTTGAAGAAGAAACCTGTTTGGTATTTTAGTTTAATGTTTGGCGCGTTAGGGCTGGTTTATTTTGCCGATGGATTTCTCTTATTCATGTAAACGTTAGTGATTTGACCGGCGCTATGAAGGTCGATAAATTAACTGCGAACTGCTATGAGCTAGTTCGTAAATGCACCATCATCAAATGCCTCTGCATAAATATGCCAATCTTGCTCCACCTGTGCAGCGCATTCTTCGGCAACATCCATTAGCGACTGTTGCCACTTCTTTTCATGCGCAAAATCGATTAGCACGTCACTGGTTGCCGAGTTGTTGCGACCACTACTACGCAATTGACTCCAGGCAACAAGTTCACCCATGGTTTGCATCACCCCTTCAACAAGATGAAATTGCTTCGTGCCATTCAACGTAACTCTGTCCTCGCTGGGTTGCAAACCACGCAATACATAGGACTTCTTACCGATCACCACTGGGTGCAGAAACGCCATTGCAACCGCTTGTATTCGTTGTTGTAATGCTACAATGCGGTGGGCTTCAGTTTGCCAGTTGGGTTGTTTAATGGTCAGATGCGAGGATAACGAGGAAGGTAATGCCTGCTTCAAATCCAGTAAATAATTGCGATCAGGTGACCCTTTTCCCTCAACCAGAATTATGTAGCGATCTACACCCAGACTACCCGTGCCAGCAATACGACGTGCAACATCATGTACTTGGTAAAATTCAGGATTGGGCTGCTGACTGGCAAAGCTGTCCATAAACGTGATAATTTTGTTACGTTGCTTATCACTCACTGGCAATGCTTTTTTTCCATCAACCCGTATCAGGCGCTGTTTTCCCTTACGCTCAGTGCGGCTATCCAAAAATTGGGTACGTGACCGATTGCGCTGGTTATCCAGCAGATTTTGGACCAGACCGACAGCGGTGTCGCGCTCAATCCAGCGCGCTTTACCATTGGTCAAAGCTGCTACATATCCATCAAGGAATTTTCGGCACAACACCAAGGCGTCTGGCCGTTTGACTGCCATGCTCTTGGCGCCAACCAGAATGCTGCTCAGGCAGCGAATCAGATCCCAGCTGCACGGTGCCAGCACTGCTTCATCGAAGTCGTTGATATCAAAATATACGAGGCGATTATCGCCCTTATAACTACCAAAATTCTCAATATGCAAATCACCACATAACCAAGTCAGTGGCGCACGATCCAGCATTTGTTCATGTGGTAAGCGATCGTAAAACAGATGACACGTTCCGCGTAAAAATATGAAAGGACTTGATCGCATATTGCGATACTTAATGACAAGGCGCTCAGGGTCACGACCTGCATTGAAAGCCTGAATATTGCGGATTATGGTAAGCGTCCAGCCCAGCCACTCCAATCCCTTCACTACTTATGGTAGTTCATTTTTAAACGGCAGCAATTCATCAATCTGGCTATTAGGCCAGACCGGTAATTTTTCCAACGTATCTTTGAGCCATGCATAGGGTTCCAAGCCATTGAGCTTGGCGGTAGCCAACAAACTCTGAATCGCTGCAGCGCGTTTGCCTGCACGTTCTGAGCCTGCGAACAGCCAATTCTTTTTGCCGATGGCAATGGGTCGTATCGCATTTTCGACTGGGTTGTTATCAATAGGCAAGATGCCGCTGTCCGCATAGCGTATCAGTGCTGGCCAACGCTTGATGCTGTAATCCAACGCGCGGGCTGTGCCGCTGCCATCGGCCACTTTGACGCGAGTCTGGATTAACCAGTCATGCAGTTCGCCCAATAACGGTTTTGCCTGAGTCTGGCGCAACTGCAAACGACCTGCCGCATCCAGCTTGTCCGCAGCCTGCTCAATGGCATAGAGTGCCGCGATACGCTGCAGCGCAGCCGCTGCAATTGGACTTTGGTTGGCCGCATGCAAATCAAAGAACTTCCGACGTGCATGTGCGAAGCATGCCAGCTCAGTGATGCCTTGGGTAAATAACGCTTTATAACCAGCGTAATCGTCAACCATCAAGTGTCCTTGCCAACCTGCCAGAAAGTGCCGCGCATGCAATCCCTGTCGCCCTGGCTGATAGTCAAACACCACGATAGGCGGTGCGGATGAAGGGGATGCCAAATCACCCGTGCGGTAAGCCCACAGATAAGCTTTCTTGGTTTTGCCCGCCCCGGGGTCTAATTGTGGCACTGGCGTTTCATCCGCATGCAATACACTGCGTGCCAGCAGTAATTCAGTGAGCCTGTCGACCAACGGTTGCAACGCTACCCCCACACGTCCGACCCACTCCGCCAAGGTGGAACGCGCCAGGGTCACCTGGCTGCGCTGGGCAATGTGTTCTATACGGTAGAGCGGTAAATGATCAACGAATTTACTGATCATCACCCACGCCAGCAAACCTGATGTCGCCACGCCGCCGTCGATGACGGCAGCTGGAATGGGGGCGGCAGCAACGGTTTCGCAGTGGCGACAAGCATACTGTGGACGGATGTGTTGATGCACGGTGAACTGGGCAGGTTCGACATCCAGTTGTTCGCTGATGTCTTCACCGATTTTGATTAACGCACCACCACACGCACCGCACTGGCAAGATGCAGGCTCATGGCGATGAATGATGCGGGGCAGATGGTCAGGCAGTGGCTGACGACCTGCGCGTGGACGCGCAGGCTTGGGGATAGCGGTTGTCGCATCTTCGGTATTAGGTGTATCTGGCTGCCCGATTTGGGCTTCAATGGCCGTGATGTCGGCTGCCCAGCACTCATCAAACAACGCACGCTGCTCAGGCGAGAGCTGCTCGCTCTTGTTGGCGAAGCGGATGCGGCGGTAATAGGCAAGTTCCAGTACCAAAGCCTGGTTCTTGAGTTCGGCGTGCTGGATTTGCTTAGTCAGCGTGAGGATTTGTGCGGTGTTTTGCTGGAGTAATACTGTGTTTTGTTGAATGAGTTCAGCATCCTGTTTAACCTGCGCCAACAGCTTATCCACATACGCCGCCAAGGCGGGATCGGGGATAAATTGGGCAAGTTGTTGGGCTGAATCCATGCTTGAATTATACCATTTCACCCCGCCTGAAACCAGCAATAATGCGGGTTTCAGGCATGTTTTTACTGAATCATGAGTGGCTACACCTGCCAGTGGGCAGGGGCTGGGGCACTGAGTCTTTGCCAGTCGATACCTGTGATCAGCCAGTCCCACTGTGTGGGGGTTAAAGGATGGGTGATGGCAGCGATGTCTGGCCAGGTGAAGTGACCACGATGCAGTCGGCGTTGGCACAACCAGACCCCTGTGCCATCCCAGACCAGGAGCTTGACCCGCGTTTGGCGACGATTACGGAAGGCGTAGGCGGCGCCGTCGCAGGGACTGCGACCCAGGCGGTGCTGGATGCGCTGGGAAAGGCCATCTATGCCGATGCGCATGTCCACGGGTTCGATGACTAGCCAGACCTGGGTGGCGATGGGGCTGATGGGATGGGCAGATATCATGGCAGTTGCCGCAACAAGTCAATTAGCCAGGGCGTGCTAGCAATGGGAAGCTCTACCCGCCAGCCAGTGGGGCTGTGGAGCTGGAGCGTGCCCGTGACAGGCGCAGGTTGAACACTGACGGGGATGAGGGTTAGCGGTGGCTGGCGCGTGAGATTGGGCGCTGTTGTCAGCTGGCTGCGCCAGCGATAAAAGGTCTTGGCACATAAGCCGTGCTGGGTGCAATAAGCTGTGACGGTCAGTTTGGTTTGTTGCCAAGCGGTAAGGTGCGTTTGCCAAAAATCAGGCGTGTGTCGAGTAGCCATCTAGCGTGCCTTTCATAAAAAAGCAGCTAGATTGCATGAGTTTGGCGGGCAATGACAGGTGGATGGGCTGGACGCTTACGGATTATGTCCATTACTGAGTGCTCGTAAAATTAGCAGACTGCATTAGTATGCAAATTACCCGCTTTGGTGAGGCGAATTCCACCCATAAAAAAGGCAGGGATATCCCTGCCTCTTAATACTACCCAGAACTAATTACTTGGCAGCTGGTGCTTCAGCAGCTGGTGCAGCGGTTTCTTTTTTAGCGGCGGCTTTTTTCTTGGCGTGATGTTTTTTGGTTTTATGCTTTACTGGTGCAGCCATTTCGGTTTTAGCAGCTTCAGCAGCTGGTGCAGGTGCATCAGCAGCAACAGCAGAGAAGGAAACAGCAGCAAAAGCTGCAACGATAATAGCGGATAATAATTTGTTCATTTTGGAATCCTCAAAGTAAAAATCGGTGGTTGGTTGATCAGGATGAAAAATCATCACCGTCATAGCAAATAACGCGGCAGGAGTCAGTGTGTTGACAGCCTTTGCAGGATGTTTGCATATTTCACTTAATTTTTGTATTCACCTGTATTTTAACTAGAAAGGTGTGTGGGGCATCAGCATGTTGTTTAACAGCTCAAACTGATGTGTTGCTGCCAGCTGCCGAAGTGCTACGCAACTTACGTTTTTCAAAGAATCGTAACAGTAAAAAGGTAATCCAAGCAACGATACCCATCCCTATGGTGAAGGCCCCATATGAAATAGGCCAAGGAATTCCATGGGTCATCATTGAGAATTCTGACATTCCACCCATACCCGCAATAATATTAAGTGGCATAAATACGACGCTGAGCACCGTCAGTTGTTTAATGACTTTGTTCTGGTTGATGTTGATAAAGCCGACTGTCGCATCCATCAAAAAATTGATTTTGCCGAACAAAAAAGTAGTATGCCCATCGAGTGATTCGATATCCCGTAGGATTTGTTGGGCATCATCCAGTTGTTGTTTGTCTAAAAAGCGGCTGCGCATAAGGAAGGAAACAGCACGTCGTGTATCCAGCACATTTCTACGAATTAACCCATTCAGAATTTCTTCATGTGCGATCGCTGTTAACATGGCAGCGGCATCTTCATCGCTCATTTGCTTGCTGAGTACATGCTTGCCAACAGTTTCCAGGCCGCGATATACATCCTCAAGCGCCTCAGCTGAATATTCCGCATCAGCCGCATAGAGGTCCAGTAAAACATCGCGTGCATTCGTCACATAATTAGGTTGCGAAAGTGCACGCAAACGCTGTAACCTGAAAACGGGCAGTTCCTCTTTGCGTACTGAAAACAAAATGTCTTTGTGCAAAATGAATCCAACACCTACGTTACGGGACACATCCTCGCGGTCGAGCAAAAAGTCAGAATGCAGGTGAATTTCACCGTTTTCCTCAACATAGAAACGAGCACTTGATTCCAAGTCACCCAACCCATCTGGATCAGGCAAGTCGATACCGAAAAAATCGCCTAGCCAAACGCGCTCTTCGAACGAGGGATTAACCAGGTCAATCCAGATTGGTTTAGTCTCGACTAGACCTTCCCGGCTATTGATGGCGATTTCACGCAAGCGTCCTTCGTTTAGGTCAAAGGCTTTGATACCTGATCGTTCTTTTTTGAATTCTCGATATCCTAATGCTTGTAAAACATCAAATGTCACTTCTCGTAAGACAGCTTCTTTTTTGTCCTCAGCCACCTGATCCCAAATATATAATTGATCCTCTGAAGGCAGGTCTTCCAGAAAATGGGCGATCTCAACAGGATCTATCTTTTTCAGAATCTGCTGCATTTGTACTAGGCTCTGCTTGCGCACCAATGACTCAACGAGCTCATGACGTGGCATCTCCTGTTTATGCAGCATATCTGTGACAAGTTTATGCTTTTGCAATAATTGCAGCAGAACTTCCTGATTGGTAGGTTGGTGTATAGGAGATTCTATGTTCATGTCAGCACTATCCCGCTGTTAAGGTCGTGGTAATTTCAGTTCAAAATCACCTTATTTATTTTTGTTTAATGGTCTTCGGTGTTGGAAGCTTGGGGCTAACAGTGGCTTCTTCCACTAGCGCTTGTTGTTTTGGTTGCTCTGATGAATACGTTACTTCAAACAAATTCACAAGTTTTTCGCGACGCCAGCGGCGAGATTGATGAAGCAGTTTTTTCTCCGTCAACCAGTTAACAAACTTCGAAATGAACATTTCTTTCAAGACCTCAAATGAAGTATCAACAACCTGGTTTCATCATAATGCCGTGATAAATCTTTACCAGCCTTTTGCCAGTATTGTACATCTACAATATTGACGATCAACTGATAATACCATTCACCAATAGTGGCTGACGACAACAATTGCCATTCTCGAAATGCCTCCCTACTCTACCGTAGCGGTCATTCGACCAAGCATGCTTGATGGTCTCGTGTCAGAATATGACGCCAGAAAGCTAGCATTGGTGGTGAAAAACTTCCCGGACTTTAGGTTGTCGCGCCAATCATTTCTCAACAAATGCTCTTTCGATCACATAATGCCCTGGCACCCCCGTCCTTGGAGAAATAACAAACCCACGGCGGTTCAGCATCTCACTCGTGTCATCGAGCATTGCTGGACTGCCGCAAATCATTCCTCGATCTGTTTCAGGGTTGAGAGGTTCGATACCCAAGTCCTCGAAAAGCTTTCCCGATTCGATTAGGTCGGTAAGTCTGCCTTGATTACGATATGCCTCACGAGTTACCGTCGGGTAGTAAAGTAACTTTTGGCGAATTTCTTCACCAAAAAACTCATTTTCAGGAAGAACTTTGCTTATGAAGTCTTCATAAGCCAGTTCACTAACTGTTCTAACGCCGTGAATGAGAATAATCTTTTCATACTGCTCATATGCCTCTGGGTCTTGAATAAGACTCATGAACGGAGCCAGTCCAGTTCCTGTAGAAAACATAAAGAGACGTTTTCCAGGAAGTAAGTCTGCTAGGACAAGGGTGCCCGTAGGCTTTTTACTCACCAAAACTTTATCGCCAACTTTAAGGTGCTGCAAAAGTGAGGTGAGCGGCCCATTCAACACCTTGATACTAAAAAACTCCAGATGCTCTTCATAGTTAGGACTGGCGATACTATAGGCACGAAGCAATGGCTTGCCATCAACTTCAAGACCAATCATTACAAACTGCCCATTTTCAAAACGAAGGCCCTGGTCACGGGTTGTTTTGAAGCTAAAAAGAGTATCGTTCCAATGGTGAACGTGGCTAACTGTTTCATATGTGAACTTGCTCATGATCGTCCCTTCTTAATTTTTGGCTAGTGCATTGTTTAGTTGCGGTACCACGTCAAACAAGTCAGCAACTAACCCATAATCAGCCACTTGAAAAATTAGAGCATCGGGATCCAGATTCACAGCGACGATGACTTTGCTATCTTTCATGCCAGCTGTATGTTGAATCGAGCCTGAAATGCCTAAAGCAATATAGAGGTCAGGAGCCACCTGTGTGCCTGTTTGCCCTACCTGTGATTCATTCGAGGCATAACCAGAATCGACCGCAGCCCGAGTTGCGCCAATTGCCGCACCTAGATTCGCAGCCAAAGGTCCCAAGGTACTTTCAAATTGCTCTTTGCTGCCCAATGAACGACCACCTGACACAACGACCTTTGCTGTTGATAACGCAGGGCGATCAGAAGCCTGCTTGTCCTCAGAAATCCAGATGGTATTAATGGGTAAGTCCGGTATATCAATGGCCTCAATAACAGCGATATGTGAATCGCTATTATTGACTGGAGAGAAGCGGTTGCCGCGTATGGTCAGCACCTGAATGGACTCTTCACTCTGAACCATTGCAACCAGATTGCCTGCATAAATCGGACGGCTAAATGTTTTAGGGGAATGAATTTCAAGAACATCGGAAATCATTGCCACATCAAGTAAAGCTGCCGTACGTGGTAACACGTCTCTTGCAAAGGAGGTATGTGCGGCAACCAGTGCCTGATAGTCCGTTGCAATCATTGCCACAAGCGGAGCTACGTCTTCGGCCAACAGATGATTGAAGCGGCTGGCTTCAGCGACCAAGACTTTATCTACATTCTCTAAGCTCTGAGCATCTGCGACAACCTCTCTGATTTGGTTGCCCACAATCAACAGATGAACTGGAGAGCCCATTTGCTTTGCAGCGCCTATCGCTTGCAGCGTAGAGATTTTTATTTTCTGACCATCGTGTTCTGCTAAAACGAGTATGCTCATTATAAAACTCCTGCCTCGTTTTTAAGTTTGCCAATCAGCTCGTCAACACTTGTAAGCATCTGTGCGGGCTTTCTGGAGGGCGGGTAGGAAATACCTAGTGTTTTAAGCTTCGATTCGCAGTTTGGAACCAGTTCACTGGCGCTCAAAGTTTCAATCGGCTTTTTCTTTGCCATCATCAGGTTGGGAAGCTTTACAAATCTTGGGGAGTTTAAACGCAGGTCAACACTAATCACCACAGGTAATTGCAGTTTTAGCGTTTCCGTTCCACCATCAATTTCACGGGTCACCTCAACTTGCTCACCCTTGAATTCAACCTTTGAAACAAAGGTTCCTTGTGGCCACCCTAGCAGTCCGGCAAGCATTTGTGGTGTCTGGCCAGCGTCGTAGTCAATGGCTTGTTTGCCCATCAACACAAGTTGCGGCGTCTCACGCTTAACAATGGCTTTAAGCAACTTAGCCACCCCCAATGAATCAGGCTGTTTATCTACATCAACCAAGATAGCGCGGTCCACCCCCATGGCCAAAGCATGCCGGAGTACATCCTGGTTCATGCTGTTCCCAAAAGTCACGGCAACGATTTCCGTTGCTAATCCTGCTTCTTTTAGACGAAGCGCCTCTTCAAGCGCATTTTCATCGAAAGGATTGGGCGACATCTTTACGCCCGCAAGCTCAACTTGCCTTCCATCATCAGTTGGTCGAACCTGGACGTTGTAATCAACTACACGTTTAATCGGGACTAGAATTTTCACCTTGAAACACCTTTAATGTTTACGTTGCACATGCATTCTAAAGGCGCATATAATATCTGCATAATTGATTGTTTGGATAATATTGTTCGATTTAATAGATTATGAGATTCACTCTCCGCCAAATAGAGATTTTTGTTGCTGTTGCCCGAGTAGAGAGCATCTCTCGAGCAACAGAGGCGCTATCACTCTCACAATCTGCGACAAGCACATCCTTGGCTGAAATTGAAAAGCAGTTTGGCACCCCTCTCTTTGACAGAGTAGGTAAAAGCCTTCGGCTTAATGACATGGGCAGAGGGCTACTACCTCAGGCCGTAGATCTGCTTGATCGAGCTCATGGCGTTGAGGATTTGCTATCTGGTCGTCTGGGATATGGGAATTTAAGTATCGGTGCAACGCTGACTATTGGGAACTACCTCGCGCCCTTGATTGCTGTCAATTTTTTGCAGACTTATCCCGAGAGCAAGATCAACCTGTCTGTGCACAACACCGCCTCTATGGTCGAGGGATTACTAGGTTTCAACTTGGACCTTGGGATGGTAGAAAGCAGCTGTTCGCATCCTGATTTGCTGGTAGAACCCTGGTTAGAGGATGAACTGGTTGTGTTCTGTGCGCCCGGACATCGACTGGCTGCATTGGATAAGGTTTCATTAAAAGACCTGATGCAAGAGCCGTGGATCATGCGCGAAAAAGGTTCCGGAACCCGAGAGTTAATTGAACAGGCGCTCGCCAAACAGTACGTCTACCCTAAAATCAGACTCGAGTTAGAACACACAGAGGCCATTAAGCGTGCAGTCGAGTCTGGATTAGGGGTCGGATGTATTTCTCGGCTCGCACTACGCGATGCTTTCAGGCGTGGCAGCCTTGTTCCTGTGGAAATGCCTAAGCTGAATCTGCGCAGGGTTTTTCACTTCGTTATGCATAAGCAGAAGTTTCAAACAGCGGGCATTCGCGACTTTCTGAAAGAATGCCGAGCCTTTACAGCTGGTGCTGCGACCACAGATATTATTCAATTACCCTACATTCCCTGAGAGCGAAATGGACACACAAAGAGATGTAATGACTTATGACTTGCTCATTGTTGGTGCAGGCCCAGCTGGGCTTTCTGCAGCCATTCGTTTTAAACAGTTAGCGAATGATGCCAGTAAAGAACTCAGTGTTTGCGTTCTGGAAAAAGGTGCGCAAGTTGGTGCACATATTCTCTCCGGAGCAGTAATTGATCCGAAGGCGCTTGATGAGTTGATCCCCGAATGGCATCAGCTTGGTGCCCCACTTACAACTGAAGTGAAGCAAGAGCACTTCTACTGGCTAACTGCAGAAAATAAATACAAATTTCCCATGAGGTTTCTTCCTCCATTAATGCTTAATGATGGCAACTATATTGGAAGTCTGGGCGAGCTTTGTCAGTGGTTAGCAATTCAAGCTGAGTCGCTTGGTGTTGAAATTTATCCCGGATTCTCTGCTGTCGATGTGATCTTTACTGAGACTGGTGCACTGAAGGGCGTTGTAACTGGAGATCTAGGGTTAGACGCTACGGGAGCGCAGAAAGCCGAATTTTCTCCCGGGATCGAGATTCATGCTAGTTATACGTTTTTTGCGGAGGGGACGAGGGGCTCACTCACCAAGAAAGCAGAAGATCATTTCCAGCTAAGAGGTCCTGATAATTTTCAGAAATACGGAATCGGCCTCAAGGAGATTTGGGAGGTCTCCCCCGATAAGCATCAACTCGGATTAGTTGAGCACTCCGTTGGTTGGCCTTTGACTAATAATACTGGTGGAGGATCATTTCTATATCACTACGGTAAAAATCTTGTTTCTATCGGCTTCATAGTCCATTTAGATTATCAAAATCCTTATCTATCGCCGTTTGAAGAGTTTCAGCGATTCAAAAAGCATCCTCAAGTCCGGTCGGTTCTGGAGGGGGGGCGTCGTATTTCTTATGGTGCACGTGCAATTAGTGAAGGCGGAATTCAGTCTCTTCCTGAGCTGGTGTTCGCTGGGGGCGTACTCATTGGTTGCAGTGCAGGCATGGTGAATGTCCCGCGCATAAAAGGCAGTCATAATGCTATGAAGTCAGGGATGCTGGCCGCTGAAGCTGCATTTGAAGCTATGGAATCTGGGCGTGCAAATGATCGACTGGATGGCTACATGGCAAAGCTTCAATCCTCTTGGGTATGGAAAGACTTGTATCGTGTCCGAAATGCCAAGCCGTGGATTTCACGACTGGGGACATTCGTTGGGGGATTTTTTTCTGTTGCGGAATTGTGGCTCACATCAATCGGGCTCAATTTGCCTTGGACGATAAAGCATAAGCAACCCGATCACCTATGCACAAAGCTCACAACTGAATCTGAGCCGATTTATTACGAGAAACCTGATAACAAATTAAGTTTTGACCGGCTTAGTTCGATTGCCCTGTCGAACATAGCCCATGAACATAATCAGCCTTGTCATCTTAAATTAAAAAACGAGCAGGTTCCGATTCAATATAACCTCAAATACTTTGGTGCTCCTGAGCAACTTTATTGTCCGGCCGGTGTATATGAAGTCATTTCTATCCCTGAAGGTTCGAAGCTTCAAATCAATGCTCAAAATTGCATACACTGCAAAACCTGTGACATTAAGGACCCGAGGCAGAATATTAATTGGGTGCCGCCCGAAGGTGGGTCGGGACCAATATACAGTCAAATGTAGAGCCCATGATGGTTCAGTTGGAAGCGGACATTCCTGCAAACTGATCTTACTGCCTTTTCAGGAAATTGCCACAGTACGCAAAGGCCGAATTACTGACCATCGCTGTTATTGGCGCAACTGTCCGGATCTCGGCCTTAGCGGACATTCCCGTCGCTAGACAGAAGTGGTTCGCCAATGAGCGCTTGTGGTAGGAGAGCTATTCTAAAACAGAAATCCGATAACCATACAATCATCAAGCTTCTAGAGAAATATCATTAACTACTCAAACTAGAGATCAAAACCAACTACAGTCGGATCGACTTATCAACAGCCGTGTAGTACGCTGTACCATCATAGGATTTGGTCAATTTTAAACCAGCACAGGTGGTCTTTTATCCTAATGCTAACCCAAAAAAAGAGAAAACATGAAACCGCTAGCGTGGTTCTTTCTGGTATCTTTAATATCAACCGTGACCTTTTCATTCGCCGGTGAGCCTCAAGGCCAATACCTACCCAATTCGCAAGCCTCCACTCCCCTCGGAACCAATACCTTTGTGACTGTAAGTGGCAAAAAAATGCCAACCAGATTATGGTCCTTAGTTAATAGCGAGAAATATAAGCAAAATCCAGGAGACTGGGATTTTTTCAAGAATGGAACCATTAGTTGAACGAAGCCGCTATCGCGGAGAAATATTCCCGAACCATCAAATTACGCAGCATAATTTCGTCTCCCCCAGCAATGGAATTTTGATTACTGTACCACGAGGAGACGACATTGACAGCCCCCACACCCATCCCCGCGCACTTCGAGCACAATCACCAGCGACTGCTGAATTGCCTCAAGCTCAGAGGCATGCAGCCTAAAACCATCGCCTTGTATTCACACGGCGTACGGCGCGCAGCGGTGTATTTTAATGACCAGATAGACGCGCTCACCAAGCCACAATTAACCGACTATTTTGTTCGCATCCTGGATACCCATTCATGGAGTACGCTCAAACATGATCTGTATGGACTGAAGTTCTATTATGCCCATGTACTCAGCCAACCCTGGCCAGGTGCGGATCTGGTTAAACCACCCAAGTCATATAGCCTGCCCGACATCATTACCGTCGCCCAGGCACAACAAATCTTCATGGCCACCCGCGTATTGAGCTACCGCGTATTCTTCTTCACCCTCTACAGCCTGGGCTTACGATTAGGCGAAGGCTTACGCTTGCAGGTAGGGGATATCGATGCGGATCGGATGCGGGTGCAAGTACGCAACGCCAAAGGCAACCGTGATCGATTGGTGCCGTTATCAGAGAACACCTTGCAGGTATTGCGCCGTTTCTGGCTCACCCATCGCAACCCAAGCTTGCTCTTTCCTAATCGACACGGCGGTCTTGCCAAATCGCACTTGGCACGCACCCCGCTGGATCGTGGTGGTATCCAGACCACCTTGGGTCAAGTGACCCGTGACTGTGGCTTAAAAAAAGAATTACACCACACAGCCTGCGCCACAGCTATGCCACCCACCTGATAGAAGCTGGCATCGATTTACTCGAAATTCAGCAGATACTCGGACACCAGTCCATCCTCACCACCATCCGCTACACCCACCTCACCGAACAACGCCATCAGAGCGCACACACTCGCCTTAATCAATTAATGGAGAAATTCCACATTCATTGGGGCAAAGTCAAATGATCAGACTGGCGCACATCGTAGCAACCTACGCAGCTAAACTGCTTGCACAACACGGTCATCACCTATTGCCCAGCCAGCAAGCTGCCTTAACCGCCTTTCAAACCTGCCGTAGCCAGATGAGCCCGAGGATGCAACTTGCCTGTGATGATTGTCAAACACCCAGCTACCTGCCACATTCCTGCGGTCATCGGCATTGCCCGCATTGCCAGGCGCACGAATCACAGCGCTGGATAGACCAGCAATTACACAAATCCATCCCCGCCAACTACTTCATGCTCACCTTCACCGTGCCCGCCCAGTTGCGCACACTGGCCTGGCAACATCAGCGCGTCATGTATGACTTGATCACACGCTGCGCGTGGGAAACAGTCAACACCTTCAGCCAAAACGACAACAAGCTGCGCGGCAGCGCAGGGGCGGTGACTGTACTGCATACCCATAACCGCCGACTGGACTATCACCCCCATGTGCATCTCGTCATGCCCGCTGTCGCCTTTAACCCCAAACAGCGACGCATGCGTCATAAACACGGCAACTACCTGTTTAACCACAAAGCCCTGGCCAAAGTATTTCGTGCCAAATTACTGGCAGGCATCAGACAAGCAGGACTCACCCTGCCAAACGATTACCCGACCGATTGGGTGGTGGATTGCAAAGCCGTCGGCACTGGACAGCACGCTCTGATCTACCTTGGGCGCTATCTGTATCGGGGGGTGATACAGGAGAAAGACATCCTCTCCGACCGGCATGGTCAGGTCACCTTCCGTTACCGGAACAGCCAAACCAAACAAATGGAAACCCGTACCTTGAGTGGTGTAGCCTTCCTGCGACTGATACTGCAACACATTCTGCCCAAAGGCTACCGCCGCGCCCGCAACTTTGGCTACCTGCATCCCAATAGCAAACTACTCACCCAGCTACAGCTGACCCACCTATGGCGACGGAACAATCCGCCGCCAGCGCAACCCAGACCAGCGATACGTTGCCAATGTTGCGGTGGGGTGATGAAGATAGTGCGCACACGTATCAAAGCGATACCGCTAGCCACATCAGCCCCATCTATAAAACGGGAACACAGAGCAGATGACACAGGGTGGGAGACCATGCGCTAAACCAGCCCACACCGCCCACCTGCCAGACTAGGCAGGTATGGCCGTGCTCGCCCTGAAGAAGGCTGAAATTGGGTTAACATGCCCGAAAAGCCGACTAAAAACGGTGAGTTGAATAGAATAAGTTGCTGCAATGGCAACGTGAAGGTCGTGAAATGGCGGGTGGGATGCGTAACGCGTCCAGTTATGCCAGCATAGTCAAAAAGATATTTCCATAAGCGCTCAAGCAACACCCGCCCCAGCCATGCCGGGCTTGTCCAACAAACGGTTCAGATTGTGGCTCGCTTCGCGATCACAATCTAACCTTATTCGTTAGGTGTGGAGGTCAACTGATCAGCCTTTCAACGAATGGCGACATACCCATGGAAATAATGACAAGTATGGCGACCACTATCAACTGCCTAATGAATGGCGAAATCCAGATGTACAGCATAACAGCGATCACTAGAGCGACCTCAAAGGTAAGTGACAACCAAGAACCACGCGAGGCAAGAACCACAGCGATTAAATAAAGGTTGTAAACAAAAAGACTGATGCCGCCGACTACAAAGACGACGAAAAGTATTGAGGACCCGAACCCAACGAATAAGGTTAGATTGTGATCGCGAAGCGAGCCACAATCTGAACCGTTTGTTGGACAAGCCCGGCATGGCTGGGGCGGGTGTTGCTTGAGCGCTTATGGAAATATCTTTTTGACTATGCTGGCATAACTGGACGCGTTACGCATCCCACCCGCCATTTCACGACCTTCACGTTGCCATTGCAGCAACTTATTCTATTCAACTCACCGTTTTTAGTCGGCTTTTCGGGCATGTTAACCCAATTTCAGCCTTCTTCAGGGCGAGCACGGCCATACCTGCCTAGTCTGGCAGGTGGGCGGTGTGGGCTGGTTTAGCGCATGGTCTCCCACCCTGTGTCATCTGCTCTGTGTTCCCGTTTTATAGATGGGGCTGATGTGGCTAGCGGTATCGCTTTGATACGTGTGCGCACTATCTTCATCACCCCACCGCAACATTGGCAACGTATCGCTGGTCTGGGTTGCGCTGGCGGCGGATTGTTCCGTCGCCATAGGTGGGTCAGCTGTAGCTGGGTGAGTAGTTTGCTATTGGGATGCAGGTAGCCAAAGTTGCGGGCGCGGCGGTAGCCTTTGGGCAGAATGTGTTGCAGTATCAGTCGCAGGAAGGCTACACCACTCAAGGTACGGGTTTCCATTTGTTTGGTTTGGCTGTTCCGGTAACGGAAGGTGACCTGACCATGCCGGTCGGAGAGGATGTCTTTCTCCTGTATCACCCCCCGATACAGATAGCGCCCAAGGTAGATCAGAGCGTGCTGTCCAGTGCCGACGGCTTTGCAATCCACCACCCAATCGGTCGGGTAATCGTTTGGCAGGGTGAGTCCTGCTTGTCTGATGCCTGCCAGTAATTTGGCACGAAATACTTTGGCCAGGGCTTTGTGGTTAAACAGGTAGTTGCCGTGTTTATGACGCATGCGTCGCTGTTTGGGGTTAAAGGCGACAGCGGGCATGACGAGATGCACATGGGGGTGATAGTCCAGTCGGCGGTTATGGGTATGCAGTACAGTCACCGCCCCTGCGCTGCCGCGCAGCTTGTTGTCGTTTTGGCTGAAGGTGTTGACTGTTTCCCACGCGCAGCGTGTGATCAAGTCATACATGACGCGCTGATGTTGCCAGGCCAGTGTGCGCAACTGGGCGGGCACGGTGAAGGTGAGCATGAAGTAGTTGGCGGGGATGGATTTGTGTAATTGCTGGTCTATCCAGCGCTGTGATTCGTGCGCCTGGCAATGCGGGCAATGCCGATGACCGCAGGAATGTGGCAGGTAGCTGGGTGTTTGACAATCATCACAGGCAAGTTGCATCCTCGGGCTCATCTGGCTACGGCAGGTTTGAAAGGCGGTTAAGGCAGCTTGCTGGCTGGGCAATAGGTGATGACCGTGTTGTGCAAGCAGTTTAGCTGCGTAGGTTGCTACGATGTGCGCCAGTCTGATCATTTGACTTTGCCCCAATGAATGTGGAATTTCTCCATTAATTGATTAAGGCGAGTGTGTGCGCTCTGATGGCGTTGTTCGGTGAGGTGGGTGTAGCGGATGGTGGTGAGGATGGACTGGTGTCCGAGTATCTGCTGAATTTCGAGTAAATCGATGCCAGCTTCTATCAGGTGGGTGGCATAGCTGTGGCGCAGGCTGTGTGGTGTAATTCTTTTTTTAAGCCACAGTCACGGGTCACTTGACCCAAGGTGGTCTGGATACCACCACGATCCAGCGGGGTGCGTGCCAAGTGCGATTTGGCAAGACCGCCGTGTCGATTAGGAAAGAGCAAGCTTGGGTTGCGATGGGTGAGCCAGAAACGGCGCAATACCTGCAAGGTGTTCTCTGATAACGGCACCAATCGATCACGGTTGCCTTTGGCGTTGCGTACTTGCACCCGCATCCGATCCGCATCGATATCCCCTACCTGCAAGCGTAAGCCTTCGCCTAATCGTAAGCCCAGGCTGTAGAGGGTGAAGAAGAATACGCGGTAGCTCAATACGCGGGTGGCCATGAAGATTTGTTGTGCCTGGGCGACGGTAATGATGTCGGGCAGGCTATATGACTTGGGTGGTTTAACCAGATCCGCACCTGGCCAGGGTTGGCTGAGTACATGGGCATAATAGAACTTCAGTCCATACAGATCATGTTTGAGCGTACTCCATGAATGGGTATCCAGGATGCGAACAAAATAGTCGGTTAATTGTGGCTTGGTGAGCGCGTCTATCTGGTCATTAAAATACACCGCTGCGCGCCGTACGCCGTGTGAATACAAGGCGATGGTTTTAGGCTGCATGCCTCTGAGCTTGAGGCAATTCAGCAGTCGCTGGTGATTGTGCTCGAAGTGCGCGGGGATGGGTGTGGGGGCTGTCAATGTCGTCTCCTCGTGGTACAGTAATCAAAATTCCATTGCTGGGGGAGACGAAATTATGCTGCGTAATTTGATGGTTCGGGAATATTTCTCCGCGATAGCGGCTTCGTTCAACAATTAAGTCGAGTAGATCAGCGAATCGCCCGACAAACAACGGGCGCAACCGACGATCCTTCGGGTCTTCGAGAACTACTGGCTCGAAATCATCTTCAGACATTGAACCTCCAGCGTGGGGCTAGCCGGCGGTACCTTAGCACTGTCCAGCGACCAACGGGAATGAGGTTGAGCGTCGGGTTAAAGCACGGAGTAGCTGGCGAGTTTAGGAGTGGTTTATCCATGCAAAGATTCCAACTATGAGAATGATCGTTAGTGTTCCACCAAATAAACTCACAAGAGGTTGGCTGGTGTCACCAATCTTCGGCTTGCAACGTCCGAACGTAATGATTACGATATAAAACCTTCCAAGTTGAAAGGTTACGACTTCGGATAGAAAATCAAAAATAGCATCAAGCATCTTGGGTTGCATCCTAACCTAGAATTAAATGGCACAGTTAGGCATCTCGCTTGAATGCCGATTTAGCACTTTAGTTTGCTTTGAAAGTATTAAGGAGCAACCTAGCATAAGGGATAGATACGCAACCATTTCGTACAATAAAACTAACGTACTAGATTTTAAGTTACCAATGTTTGATAGTTCCGGTAACGAAACTACAAGTACAGGTAAAGCCACAATAAAAGATACCCAAATAGCTTTGCGATTATAAAGGGCAGTTAAGAGATAGGCGCAGAAAACTGCTGTTGATGCAGAGGCAAGGAATTGAGGCAGAATAAGCGCCATCAGCAGAAATGGCATATTTGTTTTGTCTGGGACAGGAATTAGTTGTGATAAATAATCCAGTATGAAGCCATAGGATATAAAAGCTGCAAAAGCGATGACTGGAACTAGTAACCATTTAAGCATTTTCATTTGACAATTCTATGTAAAGTTAAGGGGCTTGACGCTCCTGCGGCGTCACGCTTGAATGATCGACTGGGCATCATTTTCCACCATTAACTTTAGTGAATACATTAAGCATAGCCTCGGATACAAAATCAGTTAAAAGTTTTGTTGATTTTAATTGCATACTTCTGCCAACATCATTCTGCTTTGATAAAAATTTCCCGACATATTTTGACGATTTTTGTTCGTTAGTGATAGATTGCATCTCGGTAGAATCAAAAAATTCCGCATATGAGCGAGCAAGGTTTGTATTCCATTGTTCCTGATACTTAGGTTGCAATCGGTGTAGCTCGTCTTTTGTAAGAGACTGTGCAGTTAAGGTTCCCGCTTTTTGAACAATCATAAGATACGTTTGGGTTGTTGTTGCAACGCGATAACTCATAGGCTCCAAATTATTTCCTAGTTGTAACGTCTTAACCATCGAAAGAGCAACATCATATGTTTCGGCAGCAAAAGTAGTTAATGGAGCAAGAAGCGCAATAAATATAAACGCTAACGCAGTGAAAGGCGTAAGTAAAAAAAGTGAACTATTTTTGTTATGCATAGATACTCCCTCGAAATTTATTATGATGCCCGACGCAAAAGCAATGGGCTGGCGCTATTGTGCAGACTCTCTTGACTGTCGAGTTTGCCATATTCACTGCGACACTCCAGTGATGGACATAAGTGCACCAACTTCATTTTCTGAGAACGATTGAACAGCGCACGGCTGTTCACTTAGGTTGCTGCCAATTAGATGCGAGGCGAGCAGTGTGGTTTGTTTTATTTCTGCAGGAAATTTAAGTAATGACATGGCGCTTTGTGAACCATCAGCATAGTGCAATAAAATTATGACAGACGGGGCTGGAGGCGTGTACAGGCAACGCCCCCAATTTGACAGGTTTTTTTCTAGCCACGCCTGCAGTAACTTCAATTGCTCAGGGCTCATTTGTATTACTTTGCCTGAGTTTGAAACTCGAACCTCACCAGCAATAAGTGGGGGAATTTCATGTTTGCAGCCGGAAAGAAAGACTACACAGAGCAAAGTGAGTGATATAAGCGATTTCATATGACTAACATTCTTTATGCTAACCTAGCGATCCGTACTATCGTTAATAATAAGGCGTGCTGTTTTCTGGTAATTTGTTGATTCATAATTGCCCAATAAATTTCCCTGTCCGTATATGATGTAATCATACGTTAAATTAATAACGCTTGATTGATTGGAATGAAATCGGTGAAATTATCAATCAGAGTAGCGGCTGTTGATCGCATTATGGATCTTTGATGATGGAGTTATGACCGAATGTTATTGGGTTGATTGCTGACATCCAAACAAGGTTAGTCGGATGTCAGCTTAGGCCGAATTCCTGACTATCGCTGTCATTGATGCAAACGTCTGAATCTCGGCCAAAGCGGCATTCAGTAAGGCTTGAAAAATGTGTGAATGAGCGTCTGCTTTAACAAATTTCGACATCCAGTACTAATGACTGCTCCACCTCAAATATTGGCTGGATTTCTTCGTTGACATGGATAGCCAGCTTGAATATTGACTTCTTGGAAAATGGTTGTTCCCAATCTTGAATGCACTACCACAGTCATGAATTTGTAAGTAAATAACGATAAAATGTAAGACACTTTCCATGTTGATTCAGCTGGTTTTGCGGTGCGACAAATAAAAATAATATTGTCCTTACGCATCACTCTTAATTAATGATGTTCGCCATGATTAGTTTAGCGCGCACCATCAAAATAATAAAGAGAGTGAAGCTTCCCCCACCTTTTACCAAGGCAAACTTGCTTAAGTAAGAAAGTAAGCAAGGGGATTTCACCTAAAATCAACAATAGGAGACGTGTTTTTCGGTAAGCCATTTGCAGTTAGATTGGTGGAAAGCAAAAATCAGATATGACAAAAATAAAATTATATACACGGCTATTGGTATCAGCCTTTGGGGCTCTAATATTCTCGGTACTGGCACAAGTTCCAAACTGTCATTTTGCAATGATGGCAAGTTAGCCCTCTAGTGCGGTAGTGGATTTTATTGTATTTGTGATTATGGGTAAGGTTATAGCCATCATATTTATGATGGCTTTAGTGATAAAAGGTTTTGAGGCTTTTTGGGCAAAAACAGTGGGGCTTTTTTTTGTTTTCGTGTTCGTTGTTGCAATTCCAGAACGTGCATTACTCAATATGCTGTGTCATTAATCCATGTCAATTTAACCTTTGCCACTATAAGACTGTTGGGTTAACGGGTAATCCCCCCAGCAAAAATCCCATATAAAGCCAATTATTAACAAGGATTAACATGACACTTTTTGGTTTCGAAATTCAAATAAATCCTTCCTTGAGAACAAACCCACTGACGTTGGTTTTTTTAGGGCTAATTCTGATCATGTTTTATACAACAATGACAGGGTCAGGATATTTTGCGAACTACCGATTTGGGGACTCTATCATTCCAAAAGAGAGTCAATTGGTTCGATCAGGACCCTATTTTATGCAAGTCGTAAATGTACCCCATCGTGGTGCCTGGATCCGTTTTAAGCCTGTTGCTGCAGGGGTGGGGTATATGCAACGCATTATTAACTTTAATAATCCTGATGAACGTTCAATTTCAAGTTTGGTTGATAAGTTACACAATCAACCAGTGGCTTATCTATGGTTGTATCCAGATAATCCTTTAAGGCAAGTTTGGAAAGTCGATATTAATCAATATAACGTACTTTCTTATGATAGAGCGATATTTGTCTATCGCATTGATTCAGATCCACTGCAGGGACTTATAGAAACAGTTGGATTCTTTGTTATGTTTTTGTTATCTATGCTCAGTATTGAGTGTGTCTATAAATGAAATATTTATTAATTTAAATCTATAGGGGCGCTAAATTGGTAATCCCCCCAGCAAATAAGTGCATTTAAAAGTAGAATTTTCTTAATTAGGATTTGAGGATTTTTTACATGAAGACTACCCGATTTAGTGACAACCAGATTATGCAGATATTGAAGCTGGCGGAGGCAGGCACGCCAGTGCCTACACTATGCCGAGAGCACGGCATGAGTTCAGCGACATTTTACAAATGGCGCGCCAAATTTGGCGGCATGGATGCCTCCATGATGGCCAGGCTCAAAGAGCTGGAAGACGAGAACCGTCGGCTTAAAAAGATGTATGCTGAAGAACGCCTCAAAGCCGAAATCGTTTCAGAGGCGCTTGCAAAAAAGTGGTGAAGCCATCTCTGCGCCGCGAGATGGCTGTGTTGGTAGTGCAAACTAGGCAAATCAGCATCAGTACTGCCTGCGCTGCCTTTAATATCAGCGAAACCTGCTATCGCTATCAGGCTAAGCTGTCGTCAGAGAATGCCCTCATCGCCGACTGGCTGATACGTTTGACCACCAACCAACGCAACTGGGGGTTTGGCTTGTGTTATTTTTACCTGCGTAATACCAAACAGTTTCGTTGGAACCACAAGCGGGTTTACAGAATATATCGCGAGCTGGAATTGAACCTACGCATCAAACCCAGACGTCGTCTGGTACGGGAGAAACCAGAGGCGCTTGCCGTACCAACACAAATCAACGAAGTCTGGTCAATGGACTTCATGCACGACCAGTTAGCGGATGGCCGCTGTATCAGGCTATTCAACGTCATTGATGACTTTAATCGTGAAGGTTTGTGTATTGATGTGGATTTCTCGCTGCCGTCAGAACGTGTGATTCGGTCACTGGAACAAATCATCGAATGGCGTGGCGTACCCAAGGTGATTCGATGTGACAACGGCCCTGAGTACATCAGCAATATGACTAAGGAATGGGCTGAACAGCGGGGTATCAAACTTGACTTCATTCAGCCAGGCAACCCCCAGCAGAATGCTTATATCGAGCGCTATAACCGCACAGTGCGCTATGACTGGTTGGCGCATTACTTGTTCGATACCGTCGAGGAAGTGCAAAACTTTGCGACAGCTTGGTTATGGACTTACAATAACGAACGACCAAACACGGCGATTGGCGGTATCCCGCCTAAACACAAACTCGCTATGGCCGCTTAACCTCTACTTTTAACTGCGGTTATTAATGGGGGGATTACCTGGCTAGTGGTTGTGACTTCGTAGGCATGCAAGAGTGGCGTGGTAATAAGGCAGCCTGTATTGGTTTGGGTGTTGCCACTATTGGCGCATTGTCGGCTATATCAATGGCGGTATTTACCGTCAAAGTTGCCAACACACTTGGGTCGAGGATATTAGGTTTGTTTTTGCTTTTTGTGTTTGTTTTTGTGGGTTCAGTAATGGCTGGCATTTTACCGAAACTTTTATGTCATTAGATTACGGGGATGCTATGGTGGATATAGCCACGATTGGCGAAATCCCGCCTAAACACAAACTCGCTATGGCCGCTTAACCTCTACTTTTAACTATGGTTATTAATGGGGGGTTACCACAGCAACGGGTGGAATTGTAAGCACGTCAGGCAAAAGCGGAGCGTTGAACGACATTGATGGGATCCGAATTTAACCGGACACATGCAAAAAAGGCACTTAAGTGCCATAGATTTGAATCGAAACTTGTTGGATTAGTATCGGATTTTTAATATGAGGTATTTTGATGACCGATAGTTTAGAAGATAAGAATAATTCTTTGCAAGATGAATTGGTTTTTCCAGTAGATGCATATTCGTTGAAGCCAATTAGGAATTATTTCTTGCTAGGGTTGGTTATTTCTATTTTTACTTTTTTAATTTTTGGTGAATATCAGAATACTGATCGTCTTGTAAAGAATTACTCAATATTGTTTATAAATTTGTTCTTTGTAGCGTTGTTTATATATAGGAAGTGCATAGGGATAGGAATATTTGATCGTCATATAAGGAAAAAGGATATAAAAGTCTTTAGTAAACTATTTCCTGTTTTATTTGTTGTTTTAGGGCACATGCTGGGCTTCGTTGTAATTTCCATTATTTTTAGGGGGTAATTCTATGTCCGCTGCAATTTCTTCAGCAGTAAATCAGTTATCTGGCTGCTCAAGAATCGCTCAATAGTTCGAAGCGGAAGTATGAAAAAGGTGCGGCTGATATTCTGGAAATTCTTAACACACAAACAGCACTCTCTGATGCACAACAGGAACAAATACGTTGCATGGCAGAATGGCGTTCCGCTCGATTACGGTTGCTTGCAAGTACCGGCCTAATGGGGCGTAGCGCTGTTAATCCATAGTGGATTTGGCAAATTAATTTCATAAATTTTAAACATTGGAACTTGGTTATATGACACACCCTGCAATACTTCGGTTGATACTCAGTGCATTTATTTACACTATTGGATTAAATGCCGCCCTGGCTAGTGCCGATGAGAGCAATATAGCGCCAATTGCTTCCTTGAATGAGGAGGTAGTCAATGTACCAGGAGATGCGCAATCCCCTGCCATGTTGGTTGTAACTATACTAAAGCCTGATGGCCCAGGCCCGTTTCCATTGGCAGTAATGAATCATGGTGCATCTGGTACAACCCACCCCGAACTTGAGCCTCGTTACTACCACACCAACTCCGCATACTATTTCCTCTCTAGGGGATATGCCGTGGTTCTGCCTATGATGCGCGGGTTCTCTGGTTCTCAGGGAAAACAAAGAGCTGACGGTTGTGTCCAAGAAGAGCTTGGCCTTAGCAATGCAAAGGATATTCGTGCCGTCATTGACTACATGGTGACAAAACCTTATATCGACCGCAATCAGATTGTCGTTGCGGGGCAAAGTTTTGGTGGATGGAATACCCTTGCTTTTGGCACCCTTAATTACCCTGGTGTAAAAGGACTGATTAATTTTGTTGGAGGGATTGCCGTATCCAATTGCACAGCAACACAGTTCGTTTTAGCGCAAAGTGCCGAGCGTTACGCCACGAAAACTTCAGTTCCTTCACTGTGGTTTTATGGTGACAATGACTCAAAGTTCTCACCACCTGTATGGCAAGGTATGTTTGATCATTATACTTCTGCAGGTGGACGAGCCCAGCTTGTTGCCTTTGGACGCTTCATGACCGACTCGCATAATCTGCTTGGATTTCCAGAAGGTATGCGGATATGGGTTCCCAAGGTTGATAGCTTCCTATCCAGTATAGGCATGCCAAATGCAATTACGCATCCAGAATATCTGCCTGTAGAGTTTCCCCCAGCATCACACTATGCCGCGATTGATGACGTGAATGCGGTTCCTTATTTAAATGATGCAGGAAGGCAAACCTATCAAAAGTACCTTACCGAACCGCTGCCTAAGGTATTTGTGTTTTCTACAAAAGGGCTGGCAGCCTCCTTCGTTGGTGGTTTTGATCCACTAGGAAGAGCATTAAGAGCCTGTCAACAACACAGGCAAATATGTCAGGTATATGCCGCTGATAATGATGTAACCTGGGTGCGTCCAACCCCTGCACCCATACCGACAAATTTTGCACCAATTAGTGATGAAAGTGCGGTGCCCTATTTAACGCCTGCTGGACGCATAGGTTATGAGAAATACCTGACGCTCAATAAGCCAAAAGCTTTTGTGGTCGCACCCGATGGGGCATGGACAGCTTCCACTCAAGGCGATGACCCCATATTAAGCGCGATGCTAACATGCAAAAAAACCCATCAACATTGTCAATACTATGCAGTGGATGACAGTGTGGTGTGGCCAGTGAAGTGATGGGTGTTCCAGTGAGTCATTACACACAATTGGTTTTTAAGGCTGTTGCACAATTTCTGTTTTTTAGTAACGAACGACATCATCACTGAATAGACATTTATGCACACTTTCATAAAAATATTGATTGTACTAAGCTATATGGGAGCGTCTGCTTATGCAGACGATTTACCTTTGGTAAAATCGATTTCTCAAGCAGCCAAGTCTGACCAGCCGAATATCGTGCAGCCTCAGCCACCTGACCAATTAGACAAGCCCCTGTTATTACAGCAGAGTTTGGAAACACCCAAGTTACAAGAACATAGTACTCTAGAGAATACTGTTTATAAAACGCGCAAGTTATATCTAGGCGCCACGCCACGGGATCCAAAATACGCGAAATACATGGCGGATTGGGAAACCAAGGTTAAGAAAATAGGTGACCAAGATTATCCAGAAGAAATTCGTCGGCTAAAGCTATCCGGTCAAGTGCAGTTGAGCATATTCATTAAACCTGATGGTACTTTGGCATACGTCAAACTAATAAAATCGTCTGGCAGTATCAGACTTGATGAAGCAGCCATTGTGCTGATTAAACGAGCTGAGCCTTATGATCCATTCCCAGAGGATATAGATGCGAGAGTCGATGCGATTGTTATCACCAGAACTTTGATATTTCCGAGTAGTCATTCGGTAAGTATAAAAAAAGAATAACGACGTTTAATAATCAAAGCTGGATCTAAGCCGTTTTCCGGGAGGGGGATTAATGCAATTAACCGAAACAACCAATGCAATTTCTCGTCAATTACAAAAGCTCCAGCAGCTGACATGGGCGCAAACAGTCATTTTATTGATCGCTGGATTCGGTTTCATCCGGCCAAATAATGGTGAGATGACACAAATCACGTTACCAAACGGGATAATTCATTATCCACATTGGCTGTTGATCTTATCCAGCTTCAGCATAGCGGGTCTACTTGGGTTGTGGTGGACATTCCAGCAATTGGATATGCGAAGCTTTACTTATAGCCGTTGGATAAATTGGCATGCAGCTGTGTTTACCTTGTTTATTTTGTTTGTTTTTATACTGGGTCCTTATCAACCCGGTGTTGTCATGATTGCGGCGTTTATTGGTGTGGCGTATGGCACCATTTCAGTAAATGTAATTGCACGTGTGTCTACGCGTCTTCAAAGCAGTAACAACGCCATGGATGTCACACAAAATACACCTACTAGACAAGAGCAATTGGTTGTAGCGCAGCAGGAACTAAAAGCCATTGCACATAGAACAGAAAGCTTTGGTATTTTCCAAGCTAGTAAACAGGCTAAGCGCTATATGACCTATGCCACGTTATTCACGGTGGTGTTCCCATTGTTGCTATCCTGGCTTATGCCATTGCATGTCTTGGAGTCTTTGGCAATGTTGCGCGCTTATGTGGACTGGATGTCAGGTATCGTGCCAGCAGTGGCTAAATATAATGCCATGAACAATCATTATGGGCAGCTGGCAGCGACGGTGAATGCGTTGATGTGGTCTTTCCTGTTTATAGTAATACCGGCTTTATGGCCTTATATTCTTATTCCTTTGTGGAGAGCAAAGAAATCTTTTTGCCTGCAGCTTTACGCCAATAGTCGTGACGCAGGTAATAAGGAAAGAGAAATTCAAGCAATCTTGCATAACCGTCCAAAACCTAAAGCAATGTCTAGAATGCGCTTTAATGTAATCGTACTTCTCTTCATTTCGTGGGTCATCTTATCTGATGCTAGTCTGCTGCCAATTGGAATGCCCTATTTTGGGCCATTCTCTGGTAATGGGATGTTTGCATTTGAAACGGTAAATCGATTTTATATGGGTTTTGCAGTTGCTCTAGCATCAATACTTGAAATGGTTGTTTATGCGATTATTCCAACCTTTTTAATAGGCTGGATAATTTGCCAATTAAAATCTGATGACGGTTGAATGAATGCTGATTTTCCTATAATGAATCTGCCTCTGCTTTGTTATTCCATTTCATAACATTATTCTCCGCATGGGGATATGTTGATGGCGCCGTTGAACATCAGAAGATGGATTAAGAGCGTTGCTTATTTAGCGAACGTCACTATGGGCAATGTAACTGCATGCCACAAAACGGACGCCTGTAGTTAACCCAGGACAAACTGGAGGATAGTCCGCTAAGGCCGAGTAGTGTGCATTCAACACACCATCTCCGACCGGTTGAATCCGCAGTTGCAAGCGGTCAGTCTGACCTTGCATCGAAACTAACGGCTGCTATGCCAACCAGAAACATCCATTCAAAAACTCACGAAAAGTAGGTAGCGCTTTTAAACCATTTCCGGTGGCTGGTTTGCGAGCATTATGGGGGGCGCTTTTGAAACCTTATAGGTGGCGGTTTTGCAAGCATTATGAGTGGCGGATTTCACCAGAATACGCAGTGTGAGCTGTCGCACCGTTACTGGGCACATCTACTTATATATTTTTCAATACAACATTTTCCTCTAAAAATGTTGTACTTAGCTTTTGAACGCACCCTATTATAAATAATTATAACGCATCGTTATAATTATAAACTTGCGGTATATCATTTTATAACACTGAAGAAACTAAGCCATATACCAATGAACTTAATAATAGTGTTCCGTCAAATTAAAACCTACTAGTTCGATTTAGGATGCATCTCAATAGCCCATATTTGCAACCAACATTACAAGGATAAAAGTGTCTGTTCAATATCAACTCGACATTACACGGCCTTGTTATGAGAGGCGGATTAGGTTCATTATGTAGCGATCAAACTGTGTTTTATCGAAAGAACTAGCGCTCTTACACTCAGCATGATACACTTCGCTCCGCATTATGTTTGTAACTAGCACTGTAGCTAATAACTGTAACTAGCAACCAACTTGATTTTGTGGCAATGGCTTGATTTAATTGAGATTTTGATGTTATTTAATCGAATCCCTCTCTCTCCGCCAAACTCCCCATATCAGCAGAAATGTTGATTTGAAGTTGATTTTAGTAAGCAGTAATGTTACAATTTCACGCTTCATCGATGCGCCCGTAGCTCAGCTGGATAGAGTACTCGGCTACGAACCGAGTGGTCAGGAGTTCGAATCTCTTCGGGCGCACCAATCATTGACGAATCTGGGCACTCCAATCGGAGTGCCCATTTTCATTCCATCAACGGCAAGATCAAGTGCCGCATAGTTACCCCGTACAGTTGCCTGTTTACCATCGACTCTTATGTCTTCTACAAGAAGATTCAACAACTGTTTACCGTACCCAGACTCAGTATCCAACAAGATTTCCTTCATCCGTTGCGTCGCATAAGCCACCTGTTTGGGCGATATTTTTCGAAATGATGGTTTGTCTCGCTTCAATAAAGCCATTTCTGTTACTATCTTTTCCCGGGTATCTTTTAATTGGTTTACCCTACTTTGCAGACTGGAATCCAGTGCAATGATGCCCTTTTCGATTGCACTATATAGATTATTCAAACCATCTTCTGTCACCTTCAAAGACCTAGTCAATTCCTGAACCGTCTTATCATCACTACCTTGCATTTTTTCCTGATGCTTAAGCCAATCCTTGATCATCAAAGTCACACGATCCGGTGCTAGCACCTTTTCTATCAGGCGTTCCAGTATGAGTTTATCCATCCGATCCATCGGCAAGTTGGGTGTATCGCAGACATGGGGTGAAATACTCATTTTTTTACAGCACTTGTAATATTTGTAGCGCCCGCTTTTTCCAGTCGCCAGCGTCATCCCAGCATTACATTGGCTGCACTTTAGCAATCCTGTAAGCAGTATTGGCGAAGTCAATGCATGGGGAACTGCCTTACCCAGCGCAACCTTTTTTGGATCTTGCGCCTCGCGTTTACGCCTAACATCATCAAAAACCTTCTCTTCAACAATAGGTTCTACCTGGCAGCGGATCCATTCGCTTTCGGGGCGCATAATGCATTTCTTGGAATCCCGCATGTTGTAGCTATATTCACCCCGATAGGTCGGGTCTGAGAGAACATCATGGATTTTCTGTGACCGCCATAAGCCTCCGCGCATTAGCAGGCCCTGCTCATTTAATTCCTGTGCAATCTTTTTTATGCCAAGCAAGTGTCCATTCAGGCCATTCAAATACCAGCCGTAGATCTTGCGCACGATGAATGCTTCCTTGTCATCAATAGCAAGCTTTTTCCTGACCTTACCCTTATGTCCTGGCACGTCAGTATCCACCACTTGGTAACCAAATGGGGCACGAGATCCATTAAAGAAGCCTCTACTGGCATTTTCCATCATCGCACGACTCGTGTGCTTTGCATTCTCCTTAGAGCTGTAGTCATCCATCATGGAAATCATGTTCACCATCATCTCGCCACTTGCGTCGTCTGGTGTAGGTTGGGTGATAGAAATGAGTCTGGTTCCTACCTGGCTGAGTTTGCGCCCATAATGCAGCGAACCATACAGGTCACGGAAGAAACGTGAGCGTGAATGGACAATAATTGCTTCAAAAGGGTGCGGTTTCTTTGTTGCCTCATCTATCATCTGCTGAAACACGGGCCTCTTATCATCGGTGGCTGATGCACCAGGTTCCACATATTCTTTTGCAACAACTAAACCATTCTGTTTGCACCATTCCCGCATGCGGTTTAGTTGATCGGGAATTGACAGATCGGCCTGCGCCTGACGAACCGTTGAAACACGAGCGTATAAAGCAACAGACATGGCTTACTCCTCAGAACAATCTAGCGGCATGCTTGCAAAAATATCATCAAGCATCTTGCGTGTCAGCATCAACTCGGCATTGACTGGTGAGTTTCTGCAGAAATCTTTATTCAGCGTTAGTGTAACGGATACATCTACGTTTTGCTTCAATGACAAGGATAGCGTTTCCACAATAACGTGGGAAACATGTGGCGCAATAATTTGCGCAGTCGAGGTTTTCATGGACTCTCTCACGGAAAGCCCGTCGTTCTTTACTTGTCCTCTGTGCTTTACTGCTAATCCAATATCCTAATTAATTTGAACGATGGGATATTAAAAAATGATACTGCCCAATATGATGGGCATCTGACAGTATAGTCACCGTTTTGCAATTCACACTTCAAAATCCTCATGCCACAACTTCTGCATACGCATGACGGGTAAATCCAACGGCACCAGTCCCGGCATACCCAATTTCACCAGCATACGACTTGCATCGAAATGCAGGCGCAACACCTGTGACCGCACCCCGGCAAATTGCGGCATTTCTCGTAGCAGATCAAAGACAGCCATGACTGACTTAATGTCACGTGCCTTTACTCGTTCAATGAGTAATGCCTGCCATTCCCGGAAACGTGCCGGCGTCATGCGCCAGGTCCAGGTCATGGTTTTTGGTTTGCCAGCAATATAGTTCTTCTCCAACTGCATCAGTTCGTAATCATCGCTCCACAGACGCCCTTCCAGGGTGCGTGCATCATGTACCTTTCCGGGCAAATTAATGTCACTAGTGAGCCCCAGCTTCCCGCCGGTTGACAACATCCACCACGGGATATCCATATCATTCGTACTTACCACAGGATGAAGTACAAGATGTACTGAGGCGCGCCCAGTACGTTTGCGGTATGCCCGTGCTGGCGCATCCGCCTGTAAGGCAAAGTCAGGGTATTTATCAATGAGCTTGAGGATGTGGCGCATGGCGATACGACCCCCTGTCCAGTAATGGTGTCCAGTTGTGACGAGTCGCTGCATATGCTGCATCAGCGCGGTCATGTTACGTGGTGCTTTGATCGATAGGTTTGCCATGACAGGCTCCTTTTATAGTGATGGAACCTTGTATAGCTACTGTTCATTGGATTAGACAAAAACATCTCTCATACCTGCATGACTGCTATTCAATGAGAATGCTGATGAATTCAATACTGAACTGGGAAAATAAAAAGATGAAAACTGCGCGTCAGTGACTATACAGAGTAAGGACAAAATTCTTCGATAGAAATTGCGGATGCGTTCCGGTGCGCCAACACCTGCTTATTAGCAGCAAGGGCGCGCCAACGCCCAAGCTGTTTCGTCTATACCGACTGTGTCGGTAGCCTTGCCAAGGGCAAGTCGTGTGGCGCCGTGTGCTCGTAATGGAGCTTGCACGGTGCGAGGGGGAGGTAGCGGAGTAATCCTGTCTGTTTACTACAGACAGCGTAATCCCGCTGCTTTATCCCATGCCAATCACCTGAGAAGGTGGGACTGGTGCGAACACGAAACGGGCCCGGGGAGCAAATGCCCCAGTGTACCTGATCATCTGGAAATTGAGTGTGAGTCTCAACCACGGCGATGCGGGAAAACCGCATAACGTGTGCCAGACAGGATGGCTGCGTAATCGTGCACAGTGATGTGCACATCGGATGGACAACGCGAGTGCGTTGGACTGTTCGGGCGAGCGTGTGGTGAACCAGGGTTGCGCCTGGGAAGCTGCAAGCCGCGCTGAGAGCTTAAACCTGTAACAGCGCCCTTAAACAGGGTGCCGTCTGGAAAGTGCAGAAGCCGTATAGGGCCTATAGTGCCTGCAATTTGGTGGAAGCGTCATGGAGTACAACGGTTTTAGAAGTAAGACAGGGTCTTCTCCCGGTTCTCCCGTCTGAAACAGGGTATCCAGCCCCTTACCGTTGCCATGGCGTGAGCCAGCGGCGTTCCTGCATGAACGTAAGAAGTTGGTCTAAGTGGTGCGAAATGCGCCGAACAGCGCACCAGGGTGGCACCTGGGGCGGCGGATGTAACGAATCCGAAAAATCTGTGACGCGTATGAGCGTGTTTCTTCGATGTTGACGTTTGGTCGAAAGCCAAACCGAGTTGGGGAAACGACACGACGAGAAGTAGACGAGTCCGGTTGGTAGCCGGACAGCAAGCGAAAATCGCAAACTACTTGGCGGTAGTTTGCAGAACGAACTCACCCTTGGCGGGGTAGGTTCGTCCGGGAAGCGTGAGTATTGCACGCTTCATTATTGATTACGGCCTGCGGTGCAGGTCGGTGGTATGAATTTAGGTGTTTGGCGACGCTTAGATTAATGCCATTAAAAGTGATTTTAAGGAGGAATCATATTTATCATTCGGCCCGACACTTTTTGTGTCGGGCTTTCTTTTGCACTGACTTATAGTGCATGCCGATTATATTGATGCCTAACTATGAATTCATCCAAGTGCGCAATAACTTCTTAGGGTAGGTTTAAGCTTGCATGCTGAACTGCGCAGATATGCCATAAGCAATCTTCTATTCATACTGATACAACGATCTCTTGTTTAGCCAAAGGAGTCACTCAGTAAGGCTTGTAAAATGTATTAAAAAGCGTCTGCTTTAGAAAAATTTGGCATCCAGTACCAATGCGGCTTCACCTTAAGTATCTGTCCAACTACCTAATGAAATAGGGATTGTTGATACCTGCTTAAATATTAACTTCATTTAGAAGATGGTTACTAATCCTTAATACACGGCAGCAGTCATGAATTTGTAAGCGGCAAATGGCAAAATGTCATAAAACTCCCATATTGATTCAGCCAGCTTTACGGGGTGACAGATAAAAAGAATATTGTCCACAGGTAACCCAAGAAACAATAGAGTCGTCTGGCAGTATCATACTTGATGAAGCAGCCATTGCGCTGATTAAACGGTAAGCGTCCAGCCCATCCACCTGTCATTGCCCGCCAAACTCATGCAATCTAGCTGCTTTTTTATGAAAGGCACGCTAGATGGCTACTCGACACACGCCTGATTTTTGGCAAACGCACCTTACCGCTTGGCAACAAACCAAACTGACCGTCACAGCTTATTGCACCCAGCACGGCTTATGTGCCAAGACCTTTTATCGCTGGCGCAGCCAGCTGACAACAGCGCCCAATCTCACGCGCCAGCCACCGCTAACCCTCATCCCCGTCAGTGTTCAACCTGCGCCTGTCACGGGCACGCTCCAGCTCCACAGCCCCACTGGCTGGCGGGTAGAGCTTCCCATTGCTAGCACGCCCTGGCTAATTGACTTGTTGCGGCAACTGCCATGATATCTGCCCATCCCATCAGCCCCATCGCCACCCAGGTCTGGCTAGTCATCGAACCCGTGGACATGCGCATCGGCATAGATGGCCTTTCCCAGCGCATCCAGCACCGCCTGGGTCGCAGTCCCTGCGACGGCGCCGCCTACGCCTTCCGTAATCGTCGCCAAACGCGGGTCAAGCTCCTGGTCTGGGATGGCACAGGGGTCTGGTTGTGCCAACGCCGACTGCATCGTGGTCACTTCACCTGGCCAGACATCGCTGCCATCACCCATCCTTTAACCCCCACACAGTGGGACTGGCTGATCACAGGTATCGACTGGCAAAGACTCAGTGCCCCAGCCCCTGCCCACTGGCAGGTGTAGCCACTCATGATTCAGTAAAAACATGCCTGAAACCCGCATTATTGCTGGTTTCAGGCGGGGTGAAATGGTATAATTCAAGCATGGATTCAGCCCAACAACTTGCCCAATTTATCCCCGATCCCGCCTTGGCGGCGTATGTGGATAAGCTGTTGGCGCAGGTTAAACAGGATGCTGAACTCATTCAACAAAACACAGTATTACTCCAGCAAAACACCGCACAAATCCTCACGCTGACTAAGCAAATCCAGCACGCCGAACTCAAGAACCAGGCTTTGGTACTGGAACTTGCCTATTACCGCCGCATCCGCTTCGCCAACAAGAGCGAGCAGCTCTCGCCTGAGCAGCGTGCGTTGTTTGATGAGTGCTGGGCAGCCGACATCACGGCCATTGAAGCCCAAATCGGGCAGCCAGATACACCTAATACCGAAGATGCGACAACCGCTATCCCCAAGCCTGCGCGTCCACGCGCAGGTCGTCAGCCACTGCCTGACCATCTGCCCCGCATCATTCATCGCCATGAGCCTGCATCTTGCCAGTGCGGTGCGTGTGGTGGTGCGTTAATCAAAATCGGTGAAGACATCAGCGAACAACTGGATGTCGAACCTGCCCAGTTCACCGTGCATCAACACATCCGTCCACAGTATGCTTGTCGCCACTGCGAAACCGTTGCTGCCGCCCCCATTCCAGCTGCCGTCATCGACGGCGGCGTGGCGACATCAGGTTTGCTGGCGTGGGTGATGATCAGTAAATTCGTTGATCATTTACCGCTCTACCGTATAGAACACATTGCCCAGCGCAGCCAGGTGACCCTGGCGCGTTCCACCTTGGCGGAGTGGGTCGGACGTGTGGGGGTAGCGTTGCAACCGTTGGTCGACAGGCTCACTGAATTACTGCTGGCACGCAGTGTATTGCATGCGGATGAAACGCCAGTGCCACAATTAGACCCCGGGGCGGGCAAAACCAAGAAAGCTTATCTGTGGGCTTACCGCACGGGTGATTTGGCATCCCCTTCATCCGCACCGCCTATCGTGGTGTTTGACTATCAGCCAGGGCGACAGGGATTGCATGCGCGGCACTTTCTGGCAGGTTGGCAAGGACACTTGATGGTTGACGATTACGCTGGTTATAAAGCGTTATTTACCCAAGGCATCACTGAGCTGGCATGCTTCGCACATGCACGTCGGAAGTTCTTTGATTTGCATGCGGCCAACCAAAGTCCAATTGCAGCGGCTGCGCTGCAGCGTATCGCGGCACTCTATGCCATTGAGCAGGCTGCGGACAAGCTGGATGCGGCAGGTCGTTTGCAGTTGCGCCAGACTCAGGCAAAACCGTTATTGGGCGAACTGCATGACTGGTTAATCCAGACTCGCGTCAAAGTGGCCGATGGCAGCGGCACAGCCCGCGCGTTGGATTACAGCATCAAGCGTTGGCCAGCACTGATACGCTATGCGGACAGCGGCATCTTGCCTATTGATAACAACCCAGTCGAAAATGCGATACGACCCATTGCCATCGGCAAAAAGAATTGGCTGTTCGCAGGCTCAGAACGTGCAGGCAAACGCGCTGCAGCGATTCAGAGTTTGTTGGCTACCGCCAAGCTCAATGGCTTGGAACCCTATGCATGGCTCAAAGATACGTTGGAAAAATTACCGGTCTGGCCTAATAGCCAGATTGATGAATTGCTGCCGTTTAAAAATGAACTACCATAAGTAGTGAAGGGATTGGAGTGGCTGGGCTGGACGCTTACATTAAACGAGCTGAGCCTTATGATCCATTTCCAGACGATATTGATACGAGAGTCGATGTCTGATGCAAGTTTATTACCTATAGGAATGCCCTATTTTGGGCCATTCTCTGGTAATGGGTGTTTGCAGTTGATGGTGGCCATATGAATATTATTGACAGCCAAACTCATCAGGTGATTAGAACATTTGATGGGCCGCGTGGTATCGGCAAGGTTGCTTATAGTCCCGATGGGCGCTATCTCGCATTGGGTGTAAGACCCGTTAGTATTATGGATGTTAAAGACGGCACCTTAATACGCACTATTATCGGTCCGTATGTGGACATGTCCCATTTACAACCACTTCAGGCCCAGTCAATAGCTTTTTCTCCCGACAGTAAAACATTGGCAGTCATTTACTGGGGTGTTGATAAAAACATAGGTATTAAAGACAAGGATGATAAGCATCAGTTTATGAGTGCAATTGTGCTTTATCAGGTTGGCACGGGTGAGGTTGTTTGGAACAAGCCTCTTGTAGCTATTGAGGGAACCCTTGGTAGGCCTATGGTAAATACCCCACTAATTTTTAGTGCGAACGGGAAAAGTCTTGTATATGGCATGGGGGAGACTGATTTTGCCCAAGAGTACCCAGAAAGAAAATCCAGCCTAGTCATGCTCGATGCCAAAACAGGGATGCTGCAGCAATCAATAGATAATATTCATATGGATATGCCAACAGCCCTTGCCATAAGTCATGATGGGAGATTTGCTGCAACTGGCACTAGCACGGGTGTCACTGATGGCATAAAGAATATAAAAACTAATAAATCCAGTACGTTTGTGAATAAAGATCCAATACGAATTTGGGATATAGAAACAGGTAAATTAGTCAAATAATTGCCTGTTGATTCAACCGTGTTGTCACTGGCTTTTAGTCATGACGACCAGTATCTGGTTTCTGGGAACAACAATATCCGTACGCGTAAAACGATCCAAGTTTGGAAATTAAGCACGAATGAACTCGTGCAACAGGTTGAAACCACGGGCAGATTTGGTGCACCTCTTTCCATGGCATTTTCTCCAGATGGGACAAGTCTAGCGGCATGCGGTGGATGGGATTTGCTGATATTGAACGTAAATGATAAATGAAGTGAGCCGTTTTTTTAAGTGTAGGGTCTTACATGTTATGGGTAGCGTTGCAATAGTCTTAGTAGATGGCCTGTTCCTGCCTTTATTGGTTATAACGGGGAAGTGAAAAATAATAATTTTTGGGGGATGTATGCAACTCACTGAAACAACCAATGCAATTTCTCGTCAATTACAAAAGCTCCAGCAGCTGACATGGGCGCAAACAGTCATTTTATTGATCGCTGGATTCGGTTTCATCCGGCCAAATAATGGTGAGATGACACAAATCACGTTACCAAACGGCATAATTTATTATCCTCATTGGTTGCTGATCTTATCCAGCTTCAGCATAGCGGGTTTACTTGGGTTGTGGTGGACATTCCAGCAATTGGATATGCGAAGCTTTACTTATAGCCGTTGGATAAATTGGCATGCAGCTGTGTTTACCTTGTTTATTTTGTTTGTTTTTATACTGGGTCCTTATCAACCCGGTGTTGTCATGATTGCGGCGTTTATTGGTGTGGCGTATGGCACCATTTCAGTAAATGTAATTGCACGTGTGTCTACGCGTCTTCAAAGCAGTAACAACGCCATGGATGTCACACAAAATACACCTACTAGACAAGAGCAATTGGTTGTAGCGCAGCAGGAACTAAAAGCCATTGCACATAGAACAGAAAGCTTTGGTATTTTCCAAGCTAGTAAACAGGCTAAGCGCTATATGACCTATGCCACGTTATTCACGGTGGTGTTCCCATTGTTGCTATCCTGGCTTATGCCATTGCATGTCTTGGAGTCTTTGGCAATGTTGCGCGCTTATGTGGACTGGATGTCAGGTATCGTGCCAGCAGTGGCTAAATATAATGCCATGAACAATCATTATGGGCAGCTGGCAGCGACGGTGAATGCGTTGATGTGGTCTTTCCTGTTTATAGTAATACCGGCTTTATGGCCTTATATTCTTATTCCTTTGTGGAGAGCAAAGAAATCTTTTTGCCTGCAGCTTTACGCCAATAGTCGTGACGCAGGTAATAAGGAAAGAGAAATTCAAGCAATCTTGCATAACCGTCCAAAACCTAAAGCAATGTCTAGAATGCGCTTTAATGTAATCGTACTTCTCTTCATTTCGTGGGTCATCTTATCTGATGCTAGTCTGCTGCCAATTGGAATGCCCTATTTTGGGCCATTCTCTGGTAATGGGATGTTTGCATTTGAAACGGTAAATCGATTTTATATGGGTTTTGCAGTTGCTCTAGCATCAATACTTGAAATGGTTGTTTATGCGATTATTCCAACCTTTTTAATAGGCTGGATAATTTGCCAATTAAAATCTGATGATGGGTGAATGAATGTCTGTGTATTGCTCTAGTCACTGCTTTATTTTTAATATGAAGTAGGGATTGATGACAGCACGAGTTCAGCATTATTAGCACGATGATGTGATTAGCACAAGATGGTGGATAATACTGCCACGTTATGTTCCGAGAATTGGAGGGTGTTGTGTTCCAAGATTTTAATTTGCAAACTCGAAATGGGGCAAGACGGGTGCCGCTCCCCCCCCTTTTACTACAGGCCAGTCGAGTGGTGTATTGGATGGGCGGGATTGCGCTGGTTTGTGTGATTGCCTTGGCGATCGCAGGAAAATATACCCCAGAATCTGCGCTTCGTATAGCGAAGCTATTGATCCCTTACTTGGAATTGGTTCGTTATTTAGGTATTCCGTTGCGTCCAGGCTTGGCCGATGGACCTATCGCCGCGGATATTTGCTATGCGATGACTGGGATAGGTGTTTGGTTTAGTTGTCTGGCGGGTACTGTGAATCTATTGGCTTTCATCAAATCTTATCATTTTCTGAGCGATCTGACTTTTAATGCCAGGCATGCTGAGGAGAGGTTGGGGTACTCGCTGTATTCTCGTGCTGGTTTGGTGGCTCGCTTTTCGGTTCTGTTTTTTATAGTCGCGAGTTATGGGTTCTTCTGGCTCGGATTCTCTGGTGCAGTGACATTTCATCCAGGCGACATTGGGGCGCTGGTTGTGCTCGTGACGACAAGTTTCATGGGCTATTCGCTTCCTGTATTCGTCGCAGGGCAGATTTCATTATTGGCATTTGACGCAGTGCAATTGAAAAAGCTATTGATTAGGTGGCGGGCAAAAGATCAGTAACCGTGTTGAGTTACTCATGTTAAGAATTTAAATTAATCCTTTTGATATATTTTTTTGGGAGTATGTATGTCTGATGTTCTTACAGTTGGGGATGGTTCAAGTCCGAATGTTTCACCAGATCAGTCTTTTGTAGGGCTGTGGTTACAGAATTGGTTAAATTCATCTTCGAGTCCTACAGTGCCAGATATGGTTGCTGCTGCTGGTGCTTTTGCAAGTTATGGGTTCGCGAGAGCCGCTGCTTATGGTTTATCTGAGGCGGAAGCTGCTGCAGCTGGGAAGTTGTATCAGCCTAGCGATGTTGCTATGAATGTTGCGGCTGGATTGCCAGGCGTTGGGGCTGGTGCACAAGACGCTGGCACATTTGGATTTCTTCGCGATATGAGCGCATTAACGGGTTCATGGGCAGCTGCTACCGTAGCGGCACCCACACTGGAAGAGATGGCAGGTGTTGCAGTCGGAATTTTTGGCTTGCCAGAAGAGGTGGCGGTTGGGGTCGCTGCGGTGCTAGTGGTTGCGGCTGGCTACGAAGCGAGTAGGCCTGAGGGTGAAGTCCAGTTCTCATAGTTATCTGCCTACTGGAATCACCTCAACCCAGTGCCCCGATTGATCACCTCGGGCGCACCACCAATTCAAATAGGATGTTGATTAATCTTAATTAACATCCTATTCTTCAAGCTACCTTTCCAGAATTACACCACAGAGATACTGCATACCCATTAAAGCAGCGCAATGGGAACCGATTTGACAAGTTAAACTGCCTTGGCATACTGCGGCTCCAAAAGTATTACTTTTGAGTACGCATTAATTCAGACTAACTTAGTCACTATGGAAATGCATAAATACCCTACCCTCTATACATCAAATTGTTAAAAAGCATTCCGAATTGGGCCAAGTTGGCTGGATGTTTGCATTCAATATTGACCCGCATCAAGAAATTAGGCCCATCGCGCCAAATCATGATATTAAAAATTCATTCTGTAATGCACTTACCATGGCATTCACGGTGCTATTTATCAGCAAATTCCCCTTTTCAGCAGAAGATTGACTAGCAGGCGCAAGCACACCGGAAGCAGGTACCCCATGCCCGTTCTGCGGGTAACTGTCATAATTTGGAAACTGGCCATAGGCATCCACGGGTAGATTATCTAAATCCACAAACGAAGGGTAAAGTGCAAGCATCATGGATGTTTCGATCAGCGCGGCATGCTCAAGATCCACGCCGGGGAAAGCACCTTCGAACAGACTTTCAAGCACATCCTGTGGTGTGAAATTCCAATATTCACAACGAACAATCTGCATTTGATTGCCATTGCTTTTCGCTTCACGAAGGGCCAGGTCAATGCCCTCGGTAAGAAACCATTGATTTTCGACATGACCATTTATAACAGCGACTCGCTTTACACCATGGCGGGCCACTTCTCGCAATATATCTTGCACCATCGACGTTAACGTTTGTCCATCCAGGCTTGTCGTACCCGGGAACAATTGCCCACCACCACTACGAGCCTGGGATTTGTAGCCGTAAGTTAAAGGAGGCAATACCAATCCATTCAATGCTTCTGCCACTCTTAATGAGACCTCCTCAGAAAAAATCGCATCACATCCCATAGGTAAATGTGGACCATGTTGTTCTAATGCGCCTACGGGTAAGAAAATAATGGGCTCTCTCGTTAAATGTTTTTGGTAGGCTGTCCAGGTAATACGTCCAATTTTTCTATGGATAAAATTTGTCTCTGTCATATCAATCTCATTTCTTCATCATTCAGCGCATGACTGCGCCGCCATTGGGGCTAATAATATCGCCACAAAAAATGCTTGCACGAGTAGATGCCAAGAACAGGATGCTTTCGGCAATTTCCTTCGCTTCGGCATAACGTCCCATAGGAATAGCGCCAAGATCTTCCTTATGGCCTGGCACTAACGCTTCTTTTTCCAGCATCGGTGTCATGGTTGGCCCTGGAGCAACGGCATTTACGCGAATTTCTGGTGCAAATTCACGCGCAAGCGAACGGGTCAGACTAATAATCCCACCCTTGGCCGCAGTATAAGGACCATACTGTGCACGACCACTCAGCGCCAACTCAGAAGCTATATTCACAATAGCGCCATGATTGATTTTTAAATAGGGAATAGCCGCTTTACTACACAAAAAAACTGATTTCAGATCGGTATTTATAATGAAATCCCAATCCTCCTCGGTGGTTTCGAGAAAGGGTTTAATTTGTGAAACACCTGCATTGTTCACAAGCACGTCAAGTCTGCCTGTGTGTGCAATCAGTGTATCAACCATTGTCTTTACTTCGCTTCCATTACGCACGTCGGCTTCAAGTTCAATTAGTCGGTCTGCACAATCGGCATGGGTTGCTTGCAGTTCTGCAAATAAGTGTGATTGATTGATATGATTAATACCAACAGTTGCCCCCTCTCTTAAAAACGCTACGGCTGCTGCTCGGCCAATCCCGCTAGCGGCACCGGTGATCAATACCGTTTTCCCTGTAAATTCCATACCAGTTCCCCCTTTAAACAATACTCAAAAATGAAACACCGTGTACGCCCAGAAACTCATCTGCACGACCTACCCCTGTTCCTACATCTCCACCCTCTTCGGCTTCAATGCGTTTAAGGCGGTTTATCCGAAATGACCGCCAAACTTCCTTCATAGGTAATACCTGAGGCGAATCCGGAGAGAATAATTCCTGATGCAATTCTGGTAAGCGATACCATGGTTCTGCTGGTTTGGCATGATGAGCAGTGTGATAACCGAAGTTCAGATTTAATAAATTAAGCAGCGGCCAGCGCTCAGAAATCAAGTTGGACCAGGTATGTTGCAGATCATAGGCATGATTACGACCATTCCTTGCTACTTTCTCATTCACATCTGTAACTACAAAGAATTCATAAGTGTGTGCATAAGCATCGGCAATAAACAAAGCCATCAGAAATATTAAGTATGCGATAGCAAATCCAACTACACCCCATGGATTTTGTATATATATCCAGGTAAATAAAGCAACTCGACTTAATCCCATCAAAATGACACGCGGTCTTTCTTGCTTGTATCTTTTATTAAAGAAAGGTCGGAACATTACATGGAAATGCATAACGAGTTCCACTGCCGGGATGTAACACCACTCCAGAATATAGATTAATTTTCTAAGGATGTTTGGCACACGCTTAAAATCCGGTCGCGGGTCATAAAGAGTCACGTCAGCTCGATCACCATGATGGCGCATGTGCATACGTTGAATACGAGTGATAGGCGCATATGCTGCACCACAAATCCACGACAACACCTCGCCAACTAGCACATTTATCTTTCTATCCTGGAATAAACACTGATGTGCAATTTCGTGAATTAAGTAAGCCGCAATCACAAGAGAATGAGCCAAGGCCAATACACCGATGAGCCAAGAAATCAGATCTGTCGACGTTAATAAATAGATACCTAATACCTGCATTCCAAAAACATAGAGAAATGCTATTGAATTAGGCATAACCCCATCGGCATGTCGCCACAATTGAAATTTCGATTTCATGACTTAACCACCTCAATTAAAAAGCACTTGAGTAAATTGTAATCAGTTGAAATGGTTATTACAAGTAAAATTACCGGTAAATTTACTTGTAATTTTGACAGCTTTACTAAAATATAATAAGGTCTTCGATATTCAATGAATTTAAAACAGGTCAGAAAAATGGGTGCAGTAAAAAAACATCAACAACGTTTAAGATTTGTAGAAGCGCTAAATCGGATGGATTCTGCCTGGATGGAGTTTTTGCAAGACAAGGATGTCTTCGATATTAACTATTCCGATTTATATACCGGTCTATGGGCTAAACAGGAGCCAGTGCGAAAACAAGAAGCGCTTTTATACATGCGCCATCTGGGGCCCCAAACCGCCAAAAAATATTTGGATAAAGCAATAATGATTGGTCTGCTCATAGAGTTGCCCGACCCAAGTGATGGCAGAGCAAAATTAATCACCTTATCCCCGGAATTAAAATCCTGGCTGGAAGAGTTTTTTGATCACGCTATTAACTTATTTCGAGAAGCAGTTAAGACTTAAATATGGCGTCCACAATCAAGAAATACTGGCTTGAGCTAGTCCTTTTTCATTTACACCAGACCAGATTGCCTACACCCTGCCCAAAATAAGCTAAAATACATTGTTTATTTAGGCGCATTATTTTTCCATGCTGATTAACCAACCCATACCCCCTGCTGGTCAACGTTTAAGCATAGGGGGCTTAGTCGGATCGGCTGATGCCTTAGCGATTAGCGAACTCGCCACACCACAGCGACCTATAGTTGTGCTCACCGCAAATGCACTGGATGCTCAGCGGTTGCTGGATGAAATGCGCTGGTTCGCACCCAAGTTAACAGTCAGCTTATTGCCCGACTGGGAAACACTACCCTACGATCACTTTTCGCCACATCAGGATTTAATTTCTGAACGTCTGGCCACGCTATACCAAATTTCCCAAAGTCAGTGTGATATCGCCATCGTGCCGGTCACTACAGCACTGTACCGACTTGCCCCACCTAGCTATTTAGGTGCTTATACTTTCTTTCTGATCCAAGGCCAAAAACTTGATCTGGATGCGCTACGTAAACAAATGGCGACGTCAGGTTATACAGCGGTGAGTCAGGTATTATCGCCTGGCGAATTCAGTGTACGTGGCGGTTTGCTCGATTTGTTCCCTATGGGCAGCGCACTACCCTATCGAATCGATTTATTTGATGACGAAATAGAAAGCATACGCACGTTTGACGTCGATACGCAGCGCAGTATCTATCCCGTAAAAGAAATCCGTTTACTGCCTGCACGTGAATTCCCATTGGATGAAGCCGGCATGGCCTTGTTCCGCCAAAATTTCCGTGACTGTTTTGAAGGTGATGCGTCCAAGCGTCAGATATATAAAGACGTCAGCAATGGTCTCGCGCCAGCGGGGATAGAATATTACTTACCACTGTTTTTTGAACAGACTGCAACCTTGTTTGACTATGTGCCGGAAAACGCATTGATTTGCCTGCATGGTGATATTGAAACCGCCACACAAACATTCTGGCAGGATACAGAAACCCGCTATAAACTGATGCGTGGCGACCCCCAACGCCCAATCATGCCACCCGCAGATTTGTTTTTAGCCACCGACGTGTTATTTGGCAACCTCAAACGCTATGCCCGCGTTGAAATTGATACAGCAACCGTCAACAACCCACATACAGCGCCGCTGCCTACACTCAACGTCGAACGCCGTGAAGACGAACCACTGCACCGCATTCATCATTTCCTGGACACCTTTCCTGGTCATGTGCTGATTTTCGCTGAAAGTCTGGGGCGACGCGAAACCATGGCGCAGTATTTTGCTGAACATGGCATCAAACTGGCCTTGTGTGAAGATTACACCACATGTACCGCAGACCTGAACCAGCCCAGATTAGGCGTAGCGCCACTCGCACACGGTTTCATTTTGCAATCCGACCCACCCGTTGCGTTTGTAACCGAAGCCGAGCTCTACGCCACTACAGTACGCACGCGTGGGCGTAACAGCCATCGCCGCAGCCAGGTTGACGGCATGCTGCGTGATTTATCTGAAGTCAAAGTGGGTGACCCCGTAGTTCACGCCGACCACGGTATCGGGCGTTATCTGGGTTTAGTCAGCATGGATCTCGGCGAAGGCGAAACCGAATTTCTGTTGCTGGAATATGCAGGTGACGACAAGCTCTATGTGCCGGTGTCGCAACTGCACCTAATTGGTCGTTATAGCGGCGGTGCGCCAGAATCAATTGCGTTATCCAAATTAGGCAGCGGCAACTGGGAAAAAGCCAAACGCCGCGCGATGGAGCAAGCACGCGATACCGCAGCAGAATTACTTAATCTCTACGCTCGCCGTGCTGCCCGTCAAGGACATGCATTTACGCTCAAGCAGCATGACTATGAGGCTTTCGTCGAAGGCTTTGGCTTTGAAGAAACCATAGATCAGGCCAGCGCAATTACCGCCGTAATCGACGACCTGTGCTCGGCACGTCCCATGGACAGGCTGGTATGTGGTGATGTCGGCTTTGGCAAAACCGAAGTTGCACTCCGTGCTGCTTTTGTTGCGCTGATGGATGGAAAGCAAGTCGCCGTACTGGTTCCTACGACCTTGCTAGCAGAACAACATTTCCAGAATTTCTCCGACCGCTTTGCCGATTGGCCCGTGCGTATCGCCGAATTATCCCGTTTCCGCTCCGCCAAGGAACAAACACAAGCCATGGCAGGACTGGCAGCAGGTACCATCGATATCGTCATCGGCACTCATAAATTATTGCAAAAAGATGTCGTCTTCAAAAATCTGGGGCTGGTCATCATCGACGAAGAACATCGCTTTGGCGTACGGCAGAAAGAGCAAATGAAAGTACTGCGAGCAGAAGTCGATATGCTTACCCTTACCGCTACGCCGATACCTCGCACCTTGGCGATGTCGCTGGAAGGTATACGTGACTTCTCTGTCATCACCACACCACCACAGAAACGCCTGTCGATTAAAACGTTTGTTTCCCGTTATTCCGATGGCGTGATACGTGAAGCCGTACTGCGTGAACTCAAGCGCGGTGGGCAAATATACTTCCTGCACAACGAAGTCGATACCATCTACAACATGGAAGCACGACTGGCAAAACTGCTACCCGAAGCGCGTATTCGCGTCGCCCATGGTCAAATGCCTGAGCGTGAACTGGAACATGTCATGCGTGACTTCCATCAGCAACAGGTCAATCTGCTACTTTGCACCACGATTATCGAGACAGGTATCGACATCCCCACCGCCAACACCATCATCATGAACCGCGCCGACAAATTCGGTCTGGCGCAGTTGCATCAGTTGCGTGGACGGGTCGGACGCTCGCATCATCAGGCCTACGCCTACCTGCTCACGCCTGAGGAAGACGCGATTACCCCTGCGGCAAAGAAACGTCTGGAAGCGTTGCAAATGATGGAAGATCTGGGTGCTGGTTTCCATCTCGCCATGCACGATCTGGAGATACGTGGCGCAGGTGAAGTACTGGGTGACTCACAGAGCGGCAGCATGCAGGAAATCGGCTTCAGCATGTATAACGACATGCTCAACCACGCTGTCGCAGCACTAAAGAAAGGGCTGGAGCCGGACATGAACCAGCCGCTGGGTGTGACTACGGAAATCAATCTGCACACCCCTGCCCTGCTTCCTACCAACTACTGTGGTGACATCCATGAACGTCTGGTGTTATACAAACGCCTCGCCAATTGCACTGAACAAGATGCACTTGATGATCTGCATGCCGAACTGGTTGACCGCTTTGGTTTGTTGCCTGAGCCCGCCCTGGCCCTGCTCGAATCGCATCGTCTGCGGTTGCTCGCCAAACCACTTGGCATCGCCAAACTGGATGCATCCAACGAGGCTATCGGCCTGCAATTTATTCCCAAACCACCTATCGACCCGATGCGCCTGATAGAATTAATCCAGACCCGTCGTCATTACAAACTGGCCGGCCCCGACAAATTGCGCGTCACCCTAACCAGCAAAGACCTCGCTGACCGCGTAAAAAATGTTAGAAACTTATTGAAAGAACTGAGCTAAGATCATGCTTTATAACTTAATTATTCAGGGACAACACGTCCCCACCCAAAGTCTGAAACAAATCGCCAAGCTTGCCAATGTCGGTGCAATCGACGCCATCAACCAGCAGGCATTTTGCCTGAGCCAGGCCGACAATAGCCAAGCTGCAGCCATCGCTGCTATGTGTGCAGAGCAACAACTGGATTTCGCTTTCATCCCTTTCCACCGCTACATCAAGGATTTCAAACTGGCAGTAATGGATATGGATTCCACCCTGATTACTATCGAATGCATAGACGAAATCGCCGATATGATAGGCGTCAAAACCGAAGTTGCTGCCATCACCGAAGCCGCCATGCGCGGTGAAATCGTCTTTGCCGAAAGCCTGACTCGCCGTGTCGCACTGCTCGCCGGACTGGATGCCGATGCACTACAACGCGTCTATGACGAACGCCTGCAACTCACACCAGGCGCAGAAAAACTCATCGCCACTTTCCAAAAAAACGGCATCAAAACCCTGCTGGTTTCTGGTGGATTTACTTTCTTCACGGACAAACTCAAAGCCAGACTCAATCTGGACTATGCAGCATCCAATGAGCTGGAAATCGTAGATGGAAAACTCACCGGTCGTATATTAGGCACAATACTTGACGCACAAGGCAAAGCCGACTGGCTCAATAAAATCCGAAATGAAATCGACTGCACCCAAAAACAAACCCTCGCCATTGGCGATGGCGCCAATGATCTGTTAATGATGGCTGCAGCAGGCAGCTCAGTCGCCTACCACGCCAAACCCATCGTACGTGAACAAGCCAGCTACGCACTCAATTATAATGATCTAAGTGCGGTCATCCCTCTACTAGGTAAGGAGTAAACCATGCAACATACCATCATCAACATCAAAGGCATGACCTGTGGCGGCTGCACCAGCAGTGTGACCCGCGTCCTCAGCGCAATCTCAGGGGTTAGCGAAGTCAACGTATCTCTGGAACACGCCAATGCTGAAGTAACTTTTGACCCCGACAAAACGACACTCGAAGCAATGCACAAAGTGATTGATGGGGCGGGGTTTGAAGTAGGTTAGTTTTTCATCAGCACGTGTGACTATCTGTCATACGCTGACAAATTACCCTGCAATAAATCCCGCAATGCTGCAAGCAATGCATCACGTTGCGCATATAACTCATCTAATCTAGTCAGGCTGACCAGTTGCTGATTGTCTGCATAGAGCGCCAACAACTCCCTCGCCAAAGCATGCACCTGCTGGTGTAATACCAGAATATGCTGAAAAACCGGTTGTAATTCATATTTGGCTGGATGTTTAGTATCCAGCCAGATACCGAAGAAACACTGATGATGATCCATCGGCGGCAATACATTACTTTCTTCCCTTAAATAAGCAGAGACACTAGCTATCCAGGCTCGGTGTTCAACACCAGCAAACAATAAAGGCAAATCATCACGACTAAGCACGTGCAAATCCTGCCATGCAATATCAGGACGCCAAGTTGTTGACCAAACATGAAAATCTATCGCTGGCATAGGACGTGCAATTGCATAACCTTGGGCCAGATCACAACCGAGTTGCAACAACATTGCACCATGTGCAATCGTCTCAACACCCTCGGCTATCACTTGACGCCGGAATGCCTTAGCCAACCCCAATACACCATCCAGAATCGCAACATCATCAGGATTATCCAGCATACCGCGAACAAAACTCTGATCAATTTTGAGCATATTCGCAGGCAGATGTTTTAAATAAGTCAACGATGAATAGCCTGTACCAAAATCGTCAAGGGCAAATTTGAAGCCGATTTTCTGACATGTTTCGATAACTTGAGTAACGTGCAGCATATCTTCTAGTGCACTGGTTTCCAGTATTTCCAGTTCTATGCAACCTGGTGTCATCTGTGGGTACGCCAACATTAATGCAGTCAATCGCTCGACAAAATCACTCTGCTGTAACTGACGTGCGCTGATATTCACACTAACTGTTATATCCAACCCAACATCATGCCAATCGGACATTTGTGACAAAGCAGCTTTTATTACCCATTCACCCAGCTCAACTGCCAATGGGTGGTCTTCAATAATCGACAAGAAATCGGCTGGTGGCACCAGCCCAAGTTCAGGATGTTGCCAACGTATCAATGCTTCTGCACCAGTGACGACACCTGTACGCATATTCACTTTAGGCTGGTAGTACAACACAAACTCATCATTAACCAAAGCATGACGAATACGCTCCAAGCTCTCATGATGGTTACGAATATTCAAATCCAGCGCAGCATCAAAAATATGATACCGATTTTTCCCGGCTAATTTTGCCTGATACATGGCATGGTCTGCCTGCCGTAACAACTGATCAGCATCAGCATCTTCCGCTTGTGGGTAAAAGGTAACACCAAGACTGGCAGAAACTTGTAACGCACGGTCTCCTATGACTAATGGATCAGCCGTCACAGCAAGCAGACGATTTAACAATGGCATACAATTCTCAACATCACTCAAATTAAGCAATATCGCAACAAACTCATCACCGCCAAGACGCGCCAGAGTATCTTCTTCACGCAGCACCTGCTTCATACGCTTTGCTAACTCGATAAGTAGCTGATCCCCTACTTCATGCCCATAAGTATCATTAACCGCCTTGAAGCCATCCAGATCAAGATAAACCAACACCAATTTCTGACCATGTCGCTGCGCCTGCACCATACCCTGATGCAATCGATCCGCCAACAGTATCCGGTTAGGCAAGTCAGTCAAGGCATCATAGTGAGCTATATGTTCCAGCTGATGCTCATGCTCTTTCAGTGTAGTAATATCAGAAAACAATCCAACAAATTGAGCAGGGTTCCCATCTGCATCATATACCGCACTAATAGTGAGCATTTCAGCATAAACCTCGCCATTCTTACGGCGATTCCAAACTTCACCATACCAGTGGCCATCTTGATAAATATCCTGCCACATGGATATATAAAAATCCTTACTCTGACGCCCAGAGCTCAAAATACGTGGATTCTGCCCTAATACATCTTCACGACTGTAACCAGTAATATGCGTAAACATATCATTAACGTCGACTATCTCTCCAGCAGGATTTGTAATCAGTATGCCTTCACGCGCATGAGAAAACACACTGGCAGCCAGCTGGAGCTTATGTTCTACTTGTTTGCGTTCAGAGATATCACGTGCGATACCAACAAAGTGCGTCACCTGACTATGCTCATTACACATCGGCGCGACAGTTAACTCATTCCAGAACACGCTACCATCTTTACGATAATTCAAGATTTCACCCGTAAATTCAGTCGCGCTCTCAATAGCCTGATGTATGGCACAAAGGGTTTTCGGCTCAGTTAGCACACCTTGCATAAACCGACAATTCCGACCCACCACCTCATGACGATCGTATCCCGTAATTGTTGTAAACGCGTCATTCACCCAAATAATCTCTTGATGAATATCACTAATAATGATGCCCTGTGATACTGTTTTCAGCGCAAGGTCGCTTAATCTCAATTTCTCGTCAGTCTGCTTACGTACTGTAACATCACGCGTAACAGCAAGATAAGCTGGTGCACCATTGTCCAGTATGGGCACAGCGTGGCTTTCCATCCAGCGGCGCGTTCCTTTCAACCCTATCGTTTCATACTGAAGCTCCATGGCTTTCCCTGCAAGCACCTGCTTGTGGGATTCACTGTAAAGCTGATGGTACTCAGGCGCAATAATATCCAATATTGGTTTATTCATTACTTGCGTTAATGAGTCTGCCTCTATCATTGCTAACCCAGCGGGATTCATTTGCCTCAACAACCCATAAGTATCAACAATTTTCACACACTCAGGATCATTCTCTATGATGGTGCGCAACCTTGATTCGCTTTCGACTATTTTTTGCTCAGCAAGTTTGCGTTCAGTAATATCTTCGTACATACCTAAAATGCCAATAATTTGATTATCGGCATTTCTAAGTGGCACCTTCGACGTACGCAACCAGGTTATATGCCCATCAGAGGTTGTTTGTGGCTCTTCATAAAACAACTTGGGAATACCCGTTGTAATAACTGCACGATCATCAGCACGATATAATTCAGCCTGATCCGCCCACACTAGCTGAAAATCATCTATACCTACTATCGATTGTGGATCATCCACCCCCGCATCTTTGGCAAATACGATGTTACACCCCAGATAACGCAGATCTCTATCCTTCCAGAACACACGTATCTGGGTAGTATTGATAATGGTCAGTAATAAATTGCGGTTTTCAGCTATTGCGATTTCACGTTGTGCCAGGATGATCAACAACCGATTGACTTCACCAATCAGTTCACCAATCTCATCATCGCCATTAATTGGCAAAGGCTGCAACGACTGTCGTATATCAGTGACTGCCGCCAAGGTCTTAATTGCAGTAAATAATGATGATAATTCTCGGCCTAATACCCACCAAATCAGACCGCTGCTCAACAAAGTCAGTAATGCAGCAATTAGCCATAAACCTTGTTGCATAATGCCCTGCAATGTCTGACTGGCGTAAAAAACCAATGACCATATACTTATCAGGTAAATGGCCAAAGTAAACAACATGATCCGTGATTTGATCGATCGCATATTAAATAATTACTATCATCTGTAAAAAATGTTTTGGCAGCCTATATTCAGAATTGCGAATGTATAATACACTACAAGAATAAGAAGATGCTAATATCTTATTATTAATGATTTGCTATTTAACAAGTATATGTAAACCTCTAAAGTTGGCAAGAGCAGATATTATCGATCTCAATCCCCATCCTGCAACATAGCCAACAACTTGGATAGTTCTGCCATATTATCTGGCCTGACCAATCGACCAAGCTCCTGCCCATCCTGAAGAAATATCAACGTCGGCCAGAGTTTCACGGCAAATGTCCGTCCTAATCGACGACCTTTGCCATCCTCTATCATCACGTGACGTACCCGAGGATAATCGGCCAAAGCGGCAAGTATCAATGGGCGAGCGGCTTTACAATAACCACACCAGCCTGCACCAAACTCAATGACTACTGAACCAGGCAATTTATCTATATCAGCGCGAGTCAGTTGTGCAATTACACTATCAGGGGAGTTTATTGGGCACATTGCATTGACTCCGTAAACATTACTATAAAATCCATAATAAGCCTTACTTCAATCGACTCTATATTTCTATCAAAAATGGAATTATGTACGCAAACGAACTGATGACACTCAATTATTCTATTAAACTTGTGCTCGCCTGCCAGCCTTCATACAATTAGCCAGGCTTTGCCCTGCACTCAATATCAAAATGACAGACTATGGTTATAGTCAGGAGAAAGCAATGTCCAACATGGGTAATGACATAGTTATAAATAATCGGCTAAGTGAAGCATGATTCAATTTGATCTTCACTTGTGGCGGCGTTTCAAAGTAATCGCGGCTCCATACTGGCTGGGGGAAGAAAAATGGCAGGCGCGAAGCATGCTGTTTCTACTGGTGATACTGTTACTGGGGCAGACCGGATTCGCCGTACTATTCAATCAGCTCACTGGGGAATTCACTTCGGCGCTGGCAGCAAAAGATGGGGACAGGTTCTGGACTGCGATCAGAGAGTGCTTCGCCATTCTGGTTATCGCCGTACCGATTTATGCGTTTTACTACTACGTGCGCGACAAGCTGGGCATATACTGGCGACGCTGGCTGACCCGAAATTTCCTTGGCAGTTATTTCAGCAACCGTGCGTACTATGCGCTGAATGGCAATACCGAGATCGACAACCCTGATCAGCGTATTGCTGAAGACATCAACACCTTCACCCAGCGTTCTCTCTATTTTCTACTGATAATCATAGGCGCGTTACTGCAACTCATGGCTTTCTCTGGCGTGCTCTGGTCGATTTCCACGGATCTGGTCTATTTTTTGATCGTATATGCCATTATCGGCACGGCAGTTACCGTACTGGTATTTGGTAAAGTGCTGATCGGACTGAATTTTTACCAACTCAAGCGTGAAGCCAATTTCCGTTTCAGTCTGGTGCGCATACGCGAGAATGCTGAGGCCATCGCTTTCTATCGTGGCGAGGAACAGGAATCACGGCAGGTCAGTCAGCATTTCAATGAAGCTTTCACCAATTACAACAAACTCATTAAATCCCAAATGCATCTGAATCTGTTCCAGTATGGTTATAGTTTTCTGACCATCATCCTGCCCAGCGCGATCATCGCCGGAAGAGTGCTTTCAGGCGAGCTGGAAGTTGGGCGCGCGATTCAGGCGGCAGGTGCTTTTGCAGCGATATTGAGCGCACTCACCATCATAGTAGATAACTTTGAGAGTTTCAGCCGATTTGCCGCAGGCATAGATCGTCTCGACAGCTTCGCCAAGTACCTGACCAGCAATGGCGACAACTCACCACAGACTGAGGACAGCATCGCGCTAGTTCAGGACTCCAAACTGGTCATCGAAAATCTCACGCTGGAGACGCCAAATCATGAGCGCACCCTGATCAAAGAACTATCGCTGACAATTAACCCAGGTGAAGGTGTGTTGATCGTAGGTGCCAGCGGTTGTGGGAAAAGCTCATTATTGCGCGCTATTGCTGGTCTATGGCATGCTGGCAGCGGCTGCATTATCCATCCGGATACCGATGAGATGTTGTTCTTACCACAGCGCCCCTACATGTTGCTGGGCACCCTGCGTACTCAATTACTCTATCCTCAGCAGGACAAAAAAGTAACAGACGAAGAGCTGCTGCAGTTACTGAAACGCGTCAACCTGCCAGATATCGCTGCGCGATTGGGCGGGCTGGATGCCGAACTGGATTGGGCAAAAGTATTGTCAGTCGGCGAACAACAACGTGTGGCCTTTGCTCGTGTACTGCTCGCCGCTCCTAAATACGTCATACTCGACGAAGCAACGAGCGCGCTGGATATCGATAACGAAGATAATCTGTATCAGCAATTAGCCGGCAGCGCCACCACCATGGTCAGCGTCGGCCATCGCCCTTCCATACTAAAATATCACCCACAAGTACTGGAACTCGATGGAAATGGAGGTTGGCAGTTATATGCGGCTAAAGATTACTGTTTTAAGCAATAAGATCACGCCTAATAGCGCAAAATAAAACACTCACAATATAGTGGAATAACATACACAGAGCGTAACTATAATTCGAGATGAAATACTGATTTTTCCACATCCAAAGGTACAGCATATGAAAATTCTTGTTACCGGCGTCGCACAGCATGATCTGGATACGCTAATCCCTGCACTGACCAAGGCAGGTCATGATATAGAAACCACATCCGATATGCTCAGTTTGCAAACAGTCCAGCGTGCGCAAGGGTTTGAAGCGGTAGTAACTTTCGTTTGTGACGATTTATCTGCCGCGGTCATCAACGCATTGGCAGCCGCAGGTGTAAAACTGATAGCCCAGCGTGCAGCTGGCGTCGACAACATCGATCTTGCTGCAGCACATCAGGCGGGCATACAGATTGCCCGTATTCCGGCCTATTCACCTTATGCCGTAGCTGAACAGGCAGTTGCGCTGCTGTTATCCTTGAATCGACATATACCTCACGCTTACCAGCGAGTACTACATGGCAACTTTTCACTGCAAGGCTTAAGGGGTTTCGATCTGCATGGCAAAACTGTACTGGTTGTCGGCACAGGTCGTATAGGTCAGGCATTTACACGCATCATGCAAGGATTTGGTTGTGTAGTATTGGCATACGATCCAGCCATGCCGGTGGCGCATAGAATCCCTCAGATTGAGTATATCGATGAGCTGGCTGATGGCATTGCACGCGCCAGAATTATTTCCCTGCACTGCCCGCTATTGCCTGAAACTCGACACATCATCAATGCTGCCATGTTGGAAAATTGCCATCCTGATACTATCCTGATCAATACCAGCCGAGGTGCGGTGGTTGATACGGCTGCTGTATTAGCTGCGCTAAAGCAGGGACATCTCGCTGCCTACGGGGCAGATGTTTACGAAAATGAATCCTGTTTGTTTTTCCGAGACTGTTCAATAACTGGATATGAAGATACTTTACTGAAAGAGCTGCTAACTCTGCCTAATGTGTTACTCACTCCTCATCAGGCATTCTTCACCATTGAAGCACTGGAAGCAATCGCTGCCGCGACTGTACAGAATCTGACAGACTATTCTGCTGGACGACGTAGCGGGAATTTTCTTTAATCCCCGCAAACACGACTTTTGGTCATTTACTCCAGATGAGCCAGCAATTATTTGGGGTAAAGACCCGGTAGCTTGGTCTCTGCCAGCGCAGCCTTATTAACGCCATTATTTAATTGCTCTAATGCATCACGCAATGCTGAACCCTGCCAGTTCTCATCGACATAACAGGCTCGGTCCAGCTGCATAATCAACTGTTGTGAGACAGGATTATCCAAGCGTCTGGATAAGGCTTGCAGTCCAACCGGTGGATCTTGCGGCCATGTCGCACGCGCCCAATCCAACAAACTTTGTCTGGCGGCTTGTTTATCATTCTCAGTACATGCCTGCTGGAATGCCTGTCGTGATTTTTCGGCATGGGGTGCCAATACGGGCGGGATAAATGGTTCTTTCACCGTTACTGCCTTGCTGGTGGATTGATTCTTCCTGACACGCCACCAGATAATCAGCGTCACCAGCCACATACAGGCAAACAACAGACTCAGCCATTTCCAGAAATCCCCAGCAAATACACTGCCAGCACGCGGACTACTCAGGCTGGCTGAAGATGAAGTATCACTATTTGAGGCACCTTGAGGAAGCGGCGTGACACCTGTTGATGACGTAACGACGCCAGGCAACGCATCCAGCGTATGGGCTGGCAACACTATCTCTTTTTGCTGATTCTTGCTGGTATCCCACCAGTACAGATGCAGCTCTGGTACTTGGTAATGCCCGGCACTACTGGCGATAATGGCAATATCCTGATCTCGACTGGCAAAAACGCTGTCACTTTGCACACTGTTATTTAACTTGGCCTGATCTGGATAAGCACGTAAACCTTGCGGAAGCTGTATAGCCTGGCTCAGATCAGGCAATTGTGCGGCAGTTAACCCGATTGCACCCAAATGCAGATGCAAGGTCACTGGCTCACCCGCGTGTATCTTGCCACTATCCGGCTTCCAGGTTTCATTCAGCGTCACGTTTTGCGCTGGCAGCCAGTCGTGAGCACTGCCGTTGGCGGGTCGAGGTTGCACATTAAGCACAACAGGATCTGCCTGAATTCGCAGCGGACGAGTCGCACTCATCATGCCACCGAACGGACTATTACCAAAAAACGGGTCATTTGCAGACACGGTATTGTCCTGCACTTGCACCTGTGTGTTCAACACAGGGCCATCCAGACGTATCTGACCACTACGTTGCGGGAATAATAAATACTTACGCTGGATAACCTGATAATTCTTGCCTTTATACACCTCGCTACTTTGCTGATCATCCCCCAGCTGTTGGATCAACACATCGTTGCCAGGCTGAAAATTCAAAGATGCCTGCAACAAAGGCTGATCGACATAAATCTTAATTACCAAAGTTGCCGCAGCCTGCACGTAGGGCTGCTGCTGATCCAGTTTAGTCGTGATAAAGGGATGCGCGGTTACTGCGCCTGAGGTATTACCCGCCTGTCCAGGAGCGCCTGCCACCACGGTTAAATCAAGCACAGGAGTATGCTGCCCATCCCAAGATAAAGCAGGAATTTGCAACTTGCCGCTATGCTTGGGTATCAGCATCAGAATCAACTCAACCTTGGAATTGACCTTGCCGTTGATAATCTGCACGCTGCTACCCGAGCTTTGCCCGGCAACCTCAAAATCCTGTTTAAGCGGGCTAAGATCAGGCTGAGAATTAGTCTGCCCGTCATGTTGCAAAGTCAGCTGCACAGATTCACCAGGTGCAATTTGATTCTGATCCAGACTTGCATTAATAGCCGCCATAACAGGCATGCTCATGCTGGAAAATAGCAATGAAATAAAAATAATGTATGCGGTCTTCATTGTTGTCCACCTTGTTGTCGCAACATATGTTCAATCAAAAATTTACGTCTTAATAGTCCACTCGGATCATCAGGGATTTGTCGTAGCCACTGCTCTTGAGCAAGCTGTTTTTCGCTGCCGGGAACATCAGCAGCCGCTGGCACAGTGTTTTTATCTGATGACTTACCAAGTGCTGCCGATGCATCCCGTTGTGCCTGAGCAGCGTCATCAGCAGCCTTTTGCGGATTTGCTGAGGAAGCTGGTTGAGCCTGCCCCTGCTTAGA